>DPIG01000049.1 GCA_003522725.1 Candidatus Omnitrophota bacterium | reverse complement strand
CGGACCAGAGCGACGAGGTCGGCAAAGCGGCCGGGCTGGGAGCGGCCCTTCACTTTCGCGGGCGCGGTGGCGGCGAAGGCGTCCCAAAGGCGGTCTTCGGTCCACGCGGCGTGGTTCTCGCGGAGTTTCTTCTCCAGCTCTTTAAGCATCTTTTCCGTGAGGCGTTGTCTATAAGGACGGCTGTAAAGGATCTGCAAGGCGGTGATCTCGGCACGGTGCTGTTCGATATAATCGCGGAATGATTTCAAAAGGTTCGCGGCTTTTTCCTTTGCCGCGCCATCAAAACCCTGGCTGGCGACAGCATCTTGAGTGACGGTATCAATGGTCTGCTCGGCGTCTTGCTTGGCCTTGGCGAGGGCATCCCGCAACGCCGGCTGATCGAAAGGCGCGCAAGCGGCAGCGACAAGCGCTTGTCGCGCGGCGTCAAGTTTTTCAGGCGGCACCCCCGTCGGTGTCGCGCCCGATTTGCCCGCCGCTTGTTCCGCGATCGCGTCAGGATCAACGGCGCGAAGCAAATTGGCCGAAAGTTCCGCGAGGGTTTTTCCTCCGGCTAAATCCTTGAGACTCCTGGCGTCATCCCGTGAAATTTCCCGATCTAACCTGGCGATGCGTCCGGCCAATGTCGTGAGCGTATCTTCATCACGTTTGCCGAGGGCGACACCGAGCAGGAGTTTGTCAAAGGCCACGCCACGCTTGCGTTCGAGCGGGCGCGAATCGGTTTTGTCGCTCTCGCACACGCCCACCGCGTCCACGATGATAAATTGGGTCTTGGCGTGGGCGTCCGCGCCGCTGACGGATTGCAAATCGGTGGACGTAAGGACCCGCGTGCCGCGGCCTTTCATCTGTTCGAAATAAACGCGGCTGCGGACATCGCGTAAAAAAACAAGACATTCCAGCGGCTTGATGTCCGTGCCGGTGGCGATCATGTCCACGGTGACCGCGACGCGAAGTTGCGGCGAGGTGCGGAACTGCTGGATGAGCTGCTCGGAGCCGGCCGCGCGGCCGGTCTCGGGGTTAATGGATTGATATGTTATTTTTTTCGCGAAGTCGTTGCCTTTGCCGAAAACTTCGCGGCAGATATGGACGACGTCCTCGGCGTGAGAGTCATCTTTGCAAAAGATCAGCGTCTTGGGCACAAGCGTGCGGCCGGGAAAGAGTTCGGTGAAAAGCGCGTCCTTAAAAGCCTGAAGGACAGTGCGGATTTGCGACGGGACGACGACGGAACGGTCGAGTTCCTTGTTGGTGTAAGCCAGATCCTCGTCAAGGCGCTCCCAGCGGGTGGCGCGCGTTTCCTTGCTACGCTTGTCCACGTAGAAACCTTTTTCAACCTTGCCGCCTTCACCCGTTACCTGGGTTTTGATCCGATACACCTCATAGCCGACATTCACCCCGTCGGCAACAGCGCGCTCGTGGTTGTATTCCATCACAAGATTTTGATTGAAAAAGCCGATGGTCTGCCTGGACGGTGTGGCGGTGAGGCCGATGAGGTGGGCGTCAAAGTATTCCAGCACCTGCCGCCAGAGGCCATAAATAGAACGATGGCATTCGTCCGTGATGATAAAATCGAACGTCTCGATGGGGATGACAGGGTTGTAGGCGACTTCTTTCGGACGGTCATCGGCGGTGCTGACTTCGTACGTGGAAAGTTCGTCTGCGTCTTCCGGGAGTTCTTCACCGGACAACATCGAGTAAAGGCGCTGGATGGTACAGATGGTGACGCGCGAAACGTTGTCCAATTTATTTGAAGTCAGGTGTTGGACGTTATAAAGCTCGGTGAACTTGCGGCCTGTGTCGGGGGTGACGAATTGATCAAACTCACCTTTGGCCTGACGGCCAAGATTGGCGCGGTCCACCAAAAAAAGAACGCGCCTGGCGCCCGCGTGACGGATCAACCGATAGGTGAAGGCGCAGGCGGTGTAGGTCTTGCCGGCGCCGGTGGCCATCTGGATGAGCGCGCGCGGCCGGTCAACAGCGAATGATTGCTCAAGTCTGGTAATACCTTCCACCTGGCAGTCGCGCATGCCCTTTGTCGCGAGTGGATAAGCAACGGGCATCTTGGCTAACCGGGCGCGGAGCGTACTGGATTCAGCGAAAAGTGCGGCGAGTGTTTCTGGGCGATGAAAACTGAAAACGTGTCGCGAGCGTGGTTCGGGATCGCGCTCATCACGGAAGAACGTCTCAACACCGGTTGACTCGTAATAAAAAGGCAACGGACCGGCATTGAGAAAGTCAGGAAGATTTTCGCCGTAGCGCGCGGACTGTTCGGCAACGGTCGAAAGCGTCGTCCCCTCCTTCTTCGCTTCAATAACACCGAGAGGTTGGCGGTCCACAATCAAAAGATAGTCGCAACGGCCATCTTTGAGGGGAACTTCTCGAAGGGCGATGCCTCGCGCCGCGGCAGGATTATACCGGACATAATCCTGCACAGACCAACCACCCGCCGTAAGCTGGACATCTATGTGTTTTCGTGCCTGCGACTCATTTGGTGACATATTTATCCCATGAACACTTAGTCATCACGGTTTAACCAATTTAATGTCGGCATATTGTATCCTCAATCAAATAATTGCCAATCCATGATTCCCTGCAATTTATCAGTACCATAGCATACATAATCTTATATTTTAAAAATTTTACGGCGCTATTATTTCTTTGGCAATTTTTTTAGTTGCTTCCGCTCAACAAGCTTGATACTTTGAACGCCCGGGAGATTCTCCGGCATGGTCCCGCCGATTTCTTCAATTGTTTTTCTCACCTTCTTCCCAACCTCAAAATGCGTTCGATTGGCCGTCAGCTTGTCCTTAACATTGTCCCGTTTCAATTTTTCTTCCGCCTGAGTAGCGCGGAATAAATTTGCCGCCAGTTCCGTGCTGCCCATATGATCCAGGATCTGTTGTCCTTTCTTTAAACCCTTTCTCGTGTGAATATCCCGGGAAGCCAGACCGCCGTAGAGGCCTTTGTAACCGTGATCTTGAAAGATCGCGTAATCAACCGGCTCGACAACCCCGGCATTTTTAGCCGCGCCGGCCAGCTGTTGATTGTGAACCTTAAGCTGATTCCGCAGAAATAAACGTCTCTCGTCTTCCGTCTTAAGATTCTGATAATCCGACTCTTCAATGAGTTCTTGTTTCCTTGTCTGCACAGCGAAGTAGGTCTGCCCCAACGCGACAATCGGTTTGGCGGGGTCGGCATTCTGGACGATCAAATAACACGCATAACGGGAGAGTTCAATATCCTCGATTTCCCTTTGCGCTCCGGAGCCGATATCCACCATTTTCCCTGTTTGGAGAAAATGGTTGGCTGTCTCTTGCCCTGAATTGGCACAGGCCTGCCTGGCTTTTTCGATAACCGATAAGAATTTATCCCATTTTGAATACCCCAAAACAGTTTGGAGCGTCCTTGCGGACCAATAATCCTGGCCGTATTGATTGGCTTTGCGGATACTTTCAAAGGTTGATTCATGTATTTTCTGCATTTCTTTTGCTGTCATGACTAAGCCTCCTGTTTCTTCAATTCCTCAATCAAATAATTGCCAATCCATGATCCCATGCAATTTATCAGTACCATAGTATACATAATCTTATATTCTTCTTAACATATTTATTCTCTGCGAATTACGGTTGTCTGAACTCGCTGCCTCTGTCTATAAAACTATGAAATTTCTCATTCCCGATAATGATGTGATCCAGGACGTTCACCCCGATCACTTTTCCGGATTCAATGAGCTTGTGTGTAAAGGCCTTATCTTCCGCACTGGGCGCAGCGTCTCCTCCAGGATGATTATGCGCGCAGATGATCGACACCGCGAAGTGCTGGAGGGCGCGCTGGAAGATTTCGCGGATGATGGGGCTGGCGTGGTTGACGGTGCCCTCTTCCAGGTCTTCGATGGCAATAATACGGTTCTGGGAATTGAGGAATACGACTTTGAAGACTTCCTTCTTCAAATCCCGCATCTGCGGCATGAGGATATCGACGACGTCTTTGGCGGATTTGATTTGCGGGCGCTCTTCCTTGATCTCCGACTCGCGAAAGCGGCGGCCGATCTCAAGAGCGGCTTTGATCTGGGCAATCTTGGCAGGGCCAAGTCCCTTCAACTCCTTCCAGTCCCGGGCGTCGGTGTGGCTCATGTTGCGGAATGTCCTGAACTTATCCAGGACCTTCCTGGCTAAATCAATGGCGGTCGTTCCGTTCGTGCCAGTCCTTAGCAAAATTGCCAACAATTCAGAATTGCTTAAAGATCGCTCGCCATTCTTAAGCAACTTTTCTCTCGGCCTGTCATCCTTGGGCCAATGGCGAATAGCTGTCGAGCGTTGGGCAGGTGATTGCATTGTCATCCCTTTCTACCATCAAAAAAAA
>DPIG01000055.1 GCA_003522725.1 Candidatus Omnitrophota bacterium | reverse complement strand
CATGTCCCGGCTGGACATCACCTCCGTCTATGTACCGCAGGATGGACGTTTCAAGTTGAAGGTTGCCAGGAAGGAGGTCGATTTTCGCGTATCGATTCTTCCCATCACCTTCGGGCACAAGATCGTTATGCGTGTTCTGGATAAGGAAAGCCTGTCCATCGGGCTGGGCGGACTTGGTTTCACCGAGAAGCACGTCAAGATCATGGAAGAGGCGGTCAAAAGGCCGTTTGGCATGATGCTGGTCACCGGCCCGACGGGAAGCGGAAAATCGACGACCTTGTATTCCATGCTCAATACCCTTAATACCGTCGACAGGAATATCGTCACGGTTGAAGACCCGGTCGAATATCTGGTCGATGGGCTGACCCAAATTCATACCAACGCCGAGATCGGACTCACTTTTGCCGAAGGGTTGCGGGCCATTTTGCGCCAGAGCCCGGACGTGGTGATGATCGGCGAGATTCGGGACAATGAAACCGCTGATATCTCGATCAAAGCTTCCTTGACGGGACAATTGGTCCTTTCTACACTGCACACCAACGACGCCGCCGGAGCCCTGACGCGGTTGATTGACATGGGAGTGGAACCGTTTCTGGTCGCTTCCAGTTTGATTTTAGTCAGCGCCCAGCGCCTTTGCCGGAGGATCTGTGAACAATGCAAACAGCCTGTGGATATCCCCAAAGAAGTCCTCAAGGAATTGGATTATCGTTTCAGCCCCGGAGTCGTCTTTTACACCGGCAAGGGGTGCAAGGGATGTCTTAATACGGGTTATCGTGGACGTTTAGGGATTACCGAGGTTCTGGAAATAGATGATACGATACGCGATATGTTGCTTGGCGGAAAATCTTCCGGGGATATAAAAAAGTACTCGCAGGATAAAAAGGGGATGGAGACGCTTTGGGAAGACGCGATGGAAAAATGCGTCAGTGGGTTGACCACGCTTGAGGAAGTGTTGAGGGTGACAACCAGCGAATAATCCAGACGGGATGGAATTTTTTTCTTCGAAGAAGTGTGCAAAATAACGGATTTAATGTTACAATATCGTTAATCCTTTAGACCCGGGTACGGGCAGCGGAGAGAAACGCGTATGTCAGAGGGAGACAAAAACATCACAGGTAAAAAGCGCTTCTTGGGGGAGATCCTTCTTGAGCGCAAGAAAATCACGCTTGACCAATTAGAGCTGGCCTTACGTACCCAGAGACGTGAGGGAGGTTACCTCGGAGAAATTTTGGTCGGATTTGGCTTCATCGAAGAGCAGGAAGTCATCGCCGCCCTGGTTATCCAATGCCACCTTCCTTATATTGCCGTTGATCGTTATGAGATCAACCGCGACGTACTCGCGCTTGTCCCTAAAGAACTGGCTTGCCGCTGCTGCATCATGCCCCTGGATCGGGTGGGTGATGTCTTGAGCCTTGTGATGCTGGACCCTTTGGATATGGTCCTAAGGGCAGATGTCGGCCAACGCACCAATTGCCGGGTAGCTCCTTTTATTTCTACCCGCAGGGAAATCGAAAAGGCGATCAGCCAGTGTTATCGCTAGCCCTTCGATGCTTCCGAAAGTCTCTGAAGTATGTCCACGTTTAAATACGTCGCTAAAAATAAAGATTCCCGCACTGTCGCCGGCAAGATTGCCGCCGACAACAAGACGGCCGTCATTGAAGAGCTGCGCAAACGGGAATTCGTTATTATTTCCATCGATGAGATCAAAGAAGCCGTTGCCAGGCAAAAGACGTTCCGCAGCAAGAAAGTCAAGGCCGATGAGATTGTTATCTTTTCCCGCCAGTTAGCCACTATGGTCGACGCGGGGATTCCGATCATGCAGGCGATCGACGCATTGCAGGAACAGGTCACACACCCTACCTTCAAACGAGTTCTGATTAGTATCCGCGATGATATCCAGCACGGCAACAGCCTCTCGGCCGCGTTCGCCAAACACCCGTCCGTTTTCGACACCCTTTACGTCAACATGATCAAGGTCGGGGAAACGGGCGGTGTGCTCAGCAAGATCCTGGAGCGCATTTCGTCTTATCTGGAAAAAACGTTGCGCCTCAAACGCAAGGTTCAGTCCGCCCTGATCTATCCGATCGTCGTCGTATGCATGGCCGTTATCATTACGGTGATCCTGCTGGTTAAAGTTGTCCCGACGTTCGCGGGAATTTACGCGTCGTTTAACCGTGAGCTCCCGGCCATGACCCAGATGCTTATTGCCATTAGCGATATTCTCAGAAAATATCTGTTGTTTCTTGTCGGCGGTATCGTTGTTATTATCGCAGGCCTCAAGCAATGGCACAAAACGCCGCAGGGGGCGTTGATCATCGACCGCGGTGTTCTGCGTTTGCCCATTTTCGGGAGTCTGTTGCGCAAGGTCGCCATCAGCCGGTTCAGCCGGACGCTGGCGACCTTGATTCAGAGCGGTGTCCCGATCCTGGAATCGCTCGAGATCGTCGGCAAGACCATCGGTAACCGCCTGCTGGAATTAGTCGTTGAGGATGTGAAGACCAGCGTGCGTGAAGGGGAAAGCCTCGCCGCGCCCCTGAACAAAAGCGGCGTGTTCCCGCCCATGGTGACCCGTATGATCGGCATCGGGGAGAAATCCGGGCAGATGGAGAAGATGCTTTTAAAGATCGCCGAATTCTACGATGACCAGGTCGACGCGGCCGTGGATGGGCTGACGAGCATCATCGAGCCTTTGATCATCGGCTTTTTAGGTATTGTGATCGGGTTTATCGTTATCGCCTTGTTTTTACCGATCATCACGATCACGCAGATCCTCTAATGATGAAGAAAATATTTATAATTTTTTTCCTGTGCGTATGCAGCGCGTTTTTTCTTTTTGCGCGGTCTTCAGAAAGCGGGACGATCGAGAAGATGGTCGACATGAGCCTGGAAGGGTTGAAAGACAGCTATCAGAAGCTCTCTGATCAGAACCGTCTTTTATCTTCCGAGATCGAAGGATATCGCAAACATATTCAATCTCTGCGGCAAGAGCTGGATTCCCTGGCGTCTCAAAGAACGGAATTGTCAGCCATGCCCGGTGGTCAAGGGAAAGCAGGAGTGATGTCCCCGGAAGCCAGCGATTATCAAGAAATCAGGCGGTTAAAGGATGGAATAAATTCCAATTCTAAAGAAGCGATCGAGGGAGCGTTTCAGCAGAAAAAAGGCGAGCTGGATACGGCCCTGGAACAAAGCCGAAAAAAATTGCGCGCGGCGCGTTTGGATGTCAAAACGATGAGAGAACAAAACACGGGGGGTGCCGTTATCGCCCGATTGAAGGCAAGGCGGGCACAATTGCAACAACAGCTTGTCGATAGGCAAGCCGGCGTGAAACTGGAATCGGCAAAGACGTACGCTAACCGGTTAGGCAAAGAGATCTCGAAATTGAAAACGCGGCAGAAAGAACTGGAAAGAAAGCTGTCCCGATCCTCTTCAGAAGAACCAATCGATGCCGATCAGTTTACGGAAGAGAGCTTTCAATTGCGAAAGAGGTTTGTCGCCCTCTACGATGAAAATATCCGTCTTAAGAAGGAAGTGTTCGGTTTTGGAGCCACCGCTGTTTCCCCATAGCCATAAGTGTCTTGCGCGCATATGCTTAGGTTGATTGTTAGGTTGATTTGGCAAATTCAAACAGAAAATGTTATACTTTAAGCAAGCATAATCAGGGTGCAGTTGAAAAAGGTAAACCATTCGTAAGGGTGGGGCACAAAGCTAGAGGGTCCTGTACCGTACGGTACAGGACAGCCAGTTGCCGCTGCGAAGTGATCGCAGAATATGCGTGCCTATTTCCTACGGTGGGAATAGGCTTTTTTATTGAAGAATGAATTGACAACCCGGAAAAGAGGGTCTAGAATTTAAGCAGTTCATTGGAATTTTAATCGGATCAGCGGGATTATAATTCACTGTCCGGATTGTTGCTTGGGAAGAGGGTTCAAACACGTAATCATCCTTACTTGCCTCTTTCCGCGAATCCTGACGGGATGGTAATCCGGCGGTTCGAAATGAGAACCGGAAAGGAGGATACTACCATGAAAAGAGGCAATCAAAAGGGTTTCACGCTTGTGGAAATCATGATTGTCGTCGCGATCATCGCGTTATTGGCCGCTATTGCCATTCCGAACTTATTGAGGGCAAGGATCTCGGCCAACGATGCGCTTGCTAAGAGTACGTTACGTACTCTTTCGACGTCATCTGAAACGTACGCTACCGCGAACAGCGGGAATTATCCCGGCGCTGAAACATCCCTAACCGGGGCGACACCGCCGTATGTCAATACCAGTTATTGTAACCAGACCATAGCAGGGTTTACCTATGGGTGCAATCTGGGGATGGGCGGCTACACATTCACGGCAACGCCTGTCACGGCTGGTACGACAGGTACAACCACCTACACCATGACCACAGGCGGTATTTTAACGCCGTAATACATGGCGTTTTAATACGTGGTATCTGAAAAAAACAGGAGGCTTGTTCGATGAGCCTCCTGTTTTCTTGCGATAAAAACTCCCGGCAATTATTTTTAATTATTTTTAATTACTACTTGCCCAGATACTGTTGCTCCCCTAATATATATATTATAAAAATAGCTGCCAGGAAGCATTAAGTATCATTGATTTTATGCCGAATTTTCTCAATAAATATTTTGGATTAATTAAGCGATTCATTTCGGCGAAAGAGGAGGGTTCCTCGGTCGGATTGGACATCGGCAATAGTGATTGCAAGTTCGTCCAAATTGAAAAAAGCGGCGAAGCCTTTCAGTTGCTGCACTGGGGCATCGAGCCGGTCGCCAACGATAATATTGAAGCAACGCTTAGAAAGATCCTTGGTCGTCTCGAGCCCCCGTATTCCTGCGTCCACACCGCCGTCTCCGGCAAAGGAACATTGATCCGCTATATTGCGATACCGCGCATGCCGCTTGATGATCTAAGAAGTTCCTTTGCCATAGAAGCCGATAAATATTTCCCTTTTGCCCAAGACCAGATCTATACGGATTGTTTTATCCTGGACCCGCAGGGCAAGGACAAGAGCATGGCTGTGATGGCGGCGGCGGCCAAGAAAGAATTGGTCGATCAAAGAGTGCAGTTGTTGACAAAATTGGGCATCCAGACGGATTTTATCGGCGTTAACGCTGTCGCTTTGGTCAATGGTTTACATGTCCTGGGGCCGGGAGATTTCGCCAGGGGGGGAGATCCCGTGTTCGCTCTTTTTGATATCGGAGAATCTGTCAGTAACTTGACGATCCTCGTTGACAAGTTGCCCAGGTTTACCAGGGATATTTTTATAGGCGGCCGGGATTTTACGAAAATGATCAGCAACGTTCTTGGCGTCAGCGTGGAGGAAGCGCAGCGGCTCAAACAGGATCCGGCAGACAAGGCCGAACAAGTCCTGGCGGCCTGTGAATCCTCTTTGATGAACATGATCCAGGAGTTAAAACTTTCATTTGATTATTTCACGACGGAACGAAATTGCGAGATTAAACACTTGTTGCTCACCGGCGGTGGGTCGCTTTTAAACGGCATTGAGGCGACATTGGAAAAAGCGTTCGAAATCAAGGTCGGCGTATGGGACCCGGTCGCTCTATTGAAATTGTCTTCAAACCTTTCGCGGGAAGAGTTCCACAGGCAATCCATCCGGCTGGGGGTTGCTGTTGGACTCGCGTTGTATCGATATGATCGAAATTAACCTGGCCCCTTATTCGCTTCGAAAGAATAAAAAAGGCAAACTCTCCCTTAAGGAGTTTAATATCCCGCTGGAGATCGTCATCGGCCTGGGCGGCGGTTTGATTGTCTTGCTGGTCCTCGCGCATGTTTTCTTGCTCGTCATCAATATCCGCAATGTAGCCCAACACAAGGAATTTAAAGAGGAGATGGAGGCCGTTTCTCCAGGAAAGCAGCGTGTGGAAAAAGTCATCAATGAGTTACGCGCCCTGCAGAGCACGCAAAAGGCCGTTGAGGACATCCTTCCCGAGCGCAAAATATCCTGGGCGCAAAAATTGAATATCCTTAGCGACAGTATCCCGCGGGGAGTTTGGCTCAAGCGGGTCAATCTCGAAGGAGATGTTTTGTTGATCGAGGGAAGCGCGATCTCCACGGATAATGAGGCGATGATCAACGTCCATCAGTTTACATCGACTTTAAAAAGCCAGCGGGAATTTTTGGAACATTTCAGCGACCTTGAGCTTGGCTCCATCCAGAGACGCAAGATCAGGCAAATGGACATCGCCGATTTTATGATCACTGTGAGGCTCAAATGAAGCTAAAGATTTCTGAACTTATCAGCAAAATTGATGAAAAGAACCGGCATTATTTTTTGATCGGGGCGCTTTTGTTTATTTTTCTTTTGGATTATTTCATCCTTATGCGCCCGCAACTGGTCACTTTGACAAAGATCAACCCGGAAATCAAACTCCTTTCACAAGACATCGAAAAAGCCCGGGAGGATATTGGGAAGTTAGATTTTTATCAGACTGAAGTCAAGCGCCTGGAGAGCCAGTTGGCACAGACCAGCCAAAAGATCAAGTCCAAAGAAGAAGTGTCCATTATCCTGGAGCAAATTTCGCGTCTGGCAAACCAGAATAATATCAGGATCGATCAAATCATGCCTTTTATTGAAGAGCAGAAGGTGCTTTTGGAAGATAAGAAGCGATCCTATTACGCGTTGCCGATCCTGGTCCAGGCAAAAAGCGGGTATCATGATTTCGGGCGGTTCCTTAATCAGCTGGAAGAAAATGATTTGTTTTTGTATGTGACATCGTTCTCGATCATCGCCGGGGAAGATGCGCGCACGCACGCGCTTAAGATGAATCTGCAGACTATCGTATTTGAGGAAAAAAATCCATGAAAAAATCGCAAATCGCCTGGATGAGCTGTTTGTTGGTTTTGGGGACCGCCTTGTTCTGCGCCTGGGCCGGGCAAGACGCTTTTGTGTATGACGACCATGGGAAAAGAGACCCTGTCTGGCCGTTGGTCAGCTCAACGGGGAGCATCATCAATTATGACAAGGAATTCCAGGCTGGCGATTTGAAGATCGAAGGGATTATTCTTGGGGTCAATGGACAAAATTTGGCCGTCATCAACGGACAGATCGTCAAGAAAGGCGATCTGCTGGGATCACTTGCGATTGCGGAAATTGGGAAAAATATGGTCATCCTTAAGCAGGGTGAGCAAACATTCGAATTGAAACTTAACAAGGAGGAGTAGAATGATGATTTCGAAAAGGAGGGTTGTGCTGTTGTGCATGTTCGCTCTTCTGGCAGGAAATGTGTATGCGCAAGGTGAGCCGCAGGATGCCCCGGTTGCGAATAATCCGCAGACCATTGAGGGAAAAACTGCCGATGCCCATCAAAGCAATGTCAGCCTGGATTTTCGCGATGCCGATATTTCCAACGTCCTGAAGATACTTTCTTATAAAAGCGGCGTGAATATCGTCGTTGGGCCTGAAGTGACCGGCCTGGTCACGATCCAGCTCAATGACGTGCCCTGGAAACAGGCGCTGGAAGTCGTCCTGGAAACTTACGGGTATGCCTACGAGCAAAAAGGGAATATTATTACCGCCACCACGGTGGAAAACCTTAAGCAGCGCCGGGAAAACGCGATTACCTTGGCCGAACAGGAACCGCTGGAGACAAAGACTTTTGTCCTTAACTTTGGAAGGGCTTCGGAGATTATCGCTTCCATTGAGAAAATGCGCTCCGAGCGGGGCAGTGTTAATTATGATGAGCGCACCAACACCCTGATCATCACCGATATTGCCAAGCGTATTGACTTGATGGAAGGGGTCATCGGGAAATTGGATCGCACCACACCGCAGGTGTTGATCGAGGCCAAAATTGTTGAAACGAGTTTTGACAATGAGGAAAATCTCGGGATCGACTGGATCTCGCAAGTAAGTGTTGCGGGCGCGGAACGGCCGATCACGTTTCCTTTTACGACCACATCGGCCAGCAAGTATACGCCCGATTCTTTCCCCGGGGCGGATACCACGCTGGGTTCGGCGAACGCGGAGTTCACTTACGGGACTCTTAATTTCACTCAAGTCCAGGCCATTTTTGAGATGCTCAAACAGCGGACCGACACAAATATCCTTTCAAACCCCAGGATCGTGACCCTGGATAATCAGGCCGCCCAGATCATGGTGGGGACCCAGTACCCCATTCCGCAGTATACCTATAACGAGGAACAAGCGCGGCTACAGGTGTCTGGATGGGAATATAAAGATATCGGGATCATCTTTGACGTGACTCCACACGTGAATAATGCCGGTTTTGTCACCATCGACGTGCAGCCTAAAGTTACGGCCATCATCGGGACGGTCGTTGTGGAGAATACTTCCCTGCCGCAATTGAGCAACGAATCGACCAAGACGCGGGTGATGGTTAAAGACGGAGAGACCCTGGTCATTGCCGGGTTGGTTAAAGACCAGCTTACCGACACGAAAAAGAAGCTGCCTTTATTGGGAGATGTCCCCATTTTTGGTTTGATATTTCAGAAGTCGGAGAAGACAAATACGAAAACGGATTTGATGATTTTTATAACGCCGCATATCATCACGCCGGAATTTGCCCCTGCCGGGTAAAAGAAAAATGGCGGATTATCGAGAAAGCATGAATTCAATGAAGAGAAAGAATGTAACCAGAGAAAAATTTGAGGTGATAGATTGTCTAAAGAAATCCTTATTCAAACACAAAAAGGAGAGCGTCTTGTTGCGATTCTCGAAAATGGCCGCGTGGATGATTTTCATATCGAAGTTGACCGCTACCAGTCCCTTCTAGGAAATATCTATAAAGGGCGCGTCGAATCGATTTTGCCGTCGATCAACGCCGCCTTTGTCAACATCGGACAGCAACGCAACGGTTTTTTGTACCTGACCGACGTCGTCACGCCGGTTACGGACGAGGACCTCTCCGCCCCCCGAAAATTCTTCAATAAGATGTTCAAGAAGCCCAAGGACAAGGAAGACGGGCAGGAGAAAAAAGACCCTAAGGGCCGCCATTATCACCATCATCGTCGTGAAGAACACCCCCAGCTCAAAGTCGGACAGGAAATTTTAGTGCAGGTCGTGAAAGATCCTTTCGGGGAAAAAGGCGCGCGCCTCACGACCCATTTGACGTTGCCGGGACGCTTTGTTGTTTATATGCCGTATGACAAACAAACCGGCGTTTCCAAAAAGATTGAGAATGTTCAGGAACGCCAAAGGTTGCGGGAGGTCGTTAAGGGATTCGCCTTTGCCAAGGTCGGCGGATTCATTATCCGGACCGCTTCTTCCAAGCAGGATAAAGGAGAACTGATCCGGGATGCGCGATTTTTGTATAGTATTTGGCTGAAAATCCATAAGAAATCACAAGTCGAAAAGGCGCCTGCCCTGATTTATGAGGAGGGTGAGTTGACCTGGCGGATCGTGCGTGATTATCTTAACGAAGAGGTCGATAAACTGGTTATTGACAATCAGGAGGAGTACCATCGTATCCGCAAATTCGTTCAGACGCTCATCGGCCGCCACATGGTCAACAAGATCCACCATTACAACGGCCATGTGCCGCTCTTCGACGCCCGCAATGTTTCCAAAGAATTGCAGAAAATATACGACACGGACGTGTATTGCAAGTCGGGAGCCTACATCGTCATTGAACCGACGGAAGGTCTGACCGTCGTGGATGTCAATAGCGGAAAATTCAAGACCCGCGCCTCTCCCGAAGATGCCGCGTTCATGGTCAACATGGAGGTGGTTCCGGAGATCGCGCGGCAGCTGCGTTTGCGCGATCTGGGGGGCATTATTGTCATTGATTTTATCGACATGACCCGGGAAGACCATAAACGCAAAATCTTGGAGACGCTGCAGCGCGAACTATCAAAGGATCCGGCCAAGACGGAGGTCAACAAGATATCCCCGTTGGGGCTTGTGGAGATGACCAGGGCCAGGACAGGCAAGACCATCGAATCGATTTCATTTGGGCCGTGTCCGTTCTGTGACGGTCGCGGGAGGGTTAAAATAGCTTAGAGCAGGGAACGGACATGTCCGATCCCTGCTTAACACGGTGAAAGTGCCTGTAGCCACAGCCTCAAAAGACTCTCTTCTAATTTTAGCTATTTTATAGTATAATTTTTCCCCGATTATCAATATTATTCTAACGATTTATATTCCTAGAAGGAGGTTTCTCATGTATGCCGTAGTTCAGATCGGTGGTTCCCAGTACAAGATTTCCGAAGGCGATGTTATCCGCACGAACCGTCTTAAAGATGACGAGGGCAGCCAGATAACTCTGGACCAGGTGCTTGTGTTCGCCAATGATTCCGAAGTCCGCGTAGGCCAGCCTTTCCTGAGTGATGTCAAGGTCACGGCCAAAGTCCAAAGCCATGTCGCGGGCAGCAAGGTGTTGGCGTTTAAATTTCGCCGCCGGAAAGATTCCGCGACGCTTCGCGGGCACCGTCAAAAATTGACGGTCCTCAATATTACGAAGATTGCCGGGTAAAACAGCTGTGATGACATTCGTCGATGAAGCAAGGATACGTGTCAAGTCCGGCGACGGCGGGCAGGGGTGTGAAAGTTATTACCGGGACAGATGGATGCGGTATCCCCGGCCCGATGGCGGAAACGGCGGCAAGGGAGGCGACGTCGTTATTATCACCGACCGCGGTGTCCAGACGCTTTTGGACCTTAAATACAAACAGCATTACCGCGCCGCTAAAGGCGGGAATGCCAGCAGCAAGGGAAAAAGCGGTAAAGAAGGCGCCGATTGCGTTATCCGCGTGCCCGTAGGAACGATCCTGAGGGATCACGCGACGGGTTTGGTGATCCGTGATTTGGTCGAGGACAAACAATCCGTCGTCGTCGCGCGAGGCGCGCCCGGTGGATTGGGCAACGAGGCCCGTAAAACGATCACGCAGCCCGGCGTCGGCGAAGAACGCGTTCTCGATCTGGAATTGAAGTTGATCGCCGATGTGGGGATCATCGGTTTTCCCAATGCGGGGAAATCCACGTTTATCACCGGGATCTCAAACGCCAAATCGAAAGTCGCCAGCTATCCGTTCACGACCAAACAGCCGATTCTTGGAATCGTCCGCGCCGCTGAAGATGACTCAAAAGGAAAAGATTTCACTGTTGCGGATTTGCCTGGCATCATTGAGGGCGCCCATCAGGGCAAGGGTCTGGGAGACCGCTTTTTACGGCACGCCGAACGTACCAAAATTTTGCTTCATATGATCGATATGGCCGGCACCGAAGGGCGTGATCCTCTCGATGATTACGCGAAGCTGGAACATGAATTGAGGGAATACAGCGATCAGTTGATCGCCAAATACAAGATCGTCGTGGCCAATAAAATAGATTTGCCCCAGGCCGCTGAGCATCTTAAAAGGTTCAAGAAGAAATATAAAAAGGAAAAAGTTTTCGCGATCTCCAGCCTGAACAAAGAAGGTTTTGAGCCGCTCATCAAGCGGCTACAGGAAATTTTATGCTAAGAAAATTTCCAAGACCTGTCAAACGTATCGTTATCAAAGTCGGTTCCAGCGTCATCGCCACGTACGCCATGAAGCCGCGGATGGCGCATTTGAGGTCTCTGGCCGCGCAAATCGCTTCTGTCCAGCGTGCCGGCATTGAAGTGGTCTTGGTCAGTTCCGGAGCCATTGTTTTGGGGATGGGCGAATTGGGGCAGAAGAAACGTCCAACGGATCTGGCTTCGCTGCAGGCGTTGGCCGCCATCGGCCAAGCCGCGCTCATGAACAAATACATCCATTTATTCAAAGAAAATAAAGCCAGGTGCGCCCAGGTTTTGCTGACGTGGGAGGATTTTAACAGCCGTACGCGTTACAATAACGCGCGCAATACTTTTCAGGCGATCCTGCAACGGCACGTGGTGCCAGTCGTCAATGAAAACGATACCATCGCCACCGATGAGATCAAATTCGGCGATAACGATAAATTATCCGCCCTGGTCGCGTGTTTGGTCCAGGCAGATTTGCTCCTGATTTTATCGGATGTCGAGGGGCTGTTTAATTTCAAGGACGGCAAGAAGGAGTTGTTTCAGGAAATACGGGAGATCACCGGGGATATCGAAAGTGTCGCCGGAGGAACGGATAAAAAACATATGTCCCGGGGTGGCATGACGGCCAAATTGCAGGCGATCAAAATGGCTACCCATGCCAATATCCCCTGTATTATCGCAAATGGCGAAAGCGTGAATGTTCTGTTACGTGTTCTAAAAGGAGAACGCATTGGTACATTTTTCGTTGGGAAAGAAGGCAAGCGTCTGGCCAAGAGTCATTGGATTTCTTTCGGCGCTCAACCGAAGGGGGTTTTGACGGTTGATGACGGTGCCCGGGAGGCGCTCTTGAAAGGCGGGCGCAGCCTGTTATTGCCCGGCATTGTTTTCTGGAAAGGGAATTTCAGCGCGGATGACGTGGTGGTCGTTTCCGATAAAAATGGTCAAGAGATCGCGCGCGGGCTCATTAATTATTCCACCACTGACCTGGCGAAGATCGAAGAAAAAAAGGGTAAACTGGAAGTCATCCATTGCGATAACCTTGTATTGTGTCAGAGATAGTCATGGAATCCATGCGCAATCAATCTTCCAATAACGCGATCGTTCGAATGGCTGCCAAGGCCAAAGCCGCTTCGATGGAGTTGTCTTTGTTGTCGACTTCCGCGAAAAATATCGCTTTACACGCGATGGCAAAAGCGCTGGTTCAGCGCAAGGCTTATTTAATGAAGGAGAACCGGAAAGATTTGAATGCGGCGCAAAAACATAATTATTCCAAGGCCCTCATTGACCGGTTGACCCTCGACATCAAAAGGATCAAGGGGATGGCGCAATGCCTGCTCGATACGGCGAAGCTCAAAGATCCGGTCGGAGAGATTTTAAACACATGGAAGCGGCCTAACGGTTTGGTCATTAAGAAGGTACGCGTTCCTTTTGGCGTCATCGGGATCATTTATGAGTCCAGACCCAATGTCACCAGTGATTGCATCGGGTTGTGCCTGAAGTCAGGTAATGCCGTCATTTTAAAAGGCGGCAAAGAGGCCTTTTATTCCAATCACGCTATTTTTTCCGTGCTCAAGAGCGCGTTAAAGAACACCAAGGTGCCTGTGGAGGCCGTCCAGCTCGTCGCTTCAACGGACCGTCAGGCCGTGAACATTCTTTTGCGCCAGACCCGGTATGTCGATTTGATCGTTCCCCGCGGAGGGGAAGGGCTCATTCGTTTTGTCGCCGAGCATTCCCGCATCCCGGTCGTCAAGCATTATAAAGGAGTTTGTCACACCTATGTGAGCGACAAGGCCGATATCGATATGGCACGCTCGGTCTGTTTTAACGCCAAGGTGCAGCGGCCGGGGGTGTGTAACGCGATGGAAACAATGCTGGTTAATCGCAAAGTTGCCGAACGGTTTTTACCGCCGGTGATCGGTGATTTGCGCGCCGCGGGCGTCGAGATCCGTGGCTGTCCGCGCACACGGCGCATCATCGGTGCGGGAATCAAGCCGGCGACGGAAAAAGATTGGACGGAAGAATACCTCGATCTGATCTTGTCCGTCAAAGTTGTGGACAACCTGCAAGATGCCATTGAACATATCAATACTTATGGATCACATCATTCGGACGCGATTGTGACGAAAGATAATAAAGAGGCCGGACAGTTCTTGAAAGCGGTCGATTCCGCCTGTCTTTATGCGAACGCCTCCACGCGGTTTACCGATGGTTATGAGTTCGGATTCGGCGCGGAGGTCGGCATCAGCACGGACAAGCTGCATGTCCGCGGGCCGATGGGCCTGGAGGGATTGACAACGTATAAATATCAGGTCTACGGAAAAGGGCAGATACGAAAGTAAGGGGTGCTCTCATCACCATGAAGCGCATAGGCATTTTAGGCGGCACGTTTAACCCGATCCATATCGGGCATTTAATGATCGCCCAGGCGGTTTTGGAAAAGTTTAATTTAGACAAGGTTGTTTTTGTCCCAGCCTGTTTGCCGCCGCATAAAAGCGGACGCGGCCTGATCGCTGCCGAACATCGTTTGCGCATGGTGCGTCTGGCGGTGCGCGGTAACCGTCATTTAGAGGTTTCTTCCTTTGAGATCGCCAAAGGGGGCAAGTCTTACAGTGTGGACACGGTCCGGTATTTTCGCCGGCGTTATCCCGGCACGAAACTTTTTTTTATCATTGGCAGTGATCACATCGTCAAACTGCACACGTGGCGGGATATCCGGGAAGTTGTTAAAATGGCATCCTTTGTCGCCGTCTATCGTCCCGGGTTCAAGACGATCCGTTCGAAGATACGGGTCAAATCAATGATCATCCCGGGCGTGCATACTTCCTCGTCCGATATCCGCCGCCGGCTGGTCGCCGGCAAGACGGTCAAACACCTGATACCGGAAAATGTCCTTCGATATATCCGTAAGCACAAGCTATATAGACTGAACAAAACGTAATTAAAAGAGGAGTCAACATGGCAGACAGCAAGAATACCGAGATCAAATTCGGCACCGATGGATGGAGAGGAGTGATCTCCGATAATTTTACCTTTGAGAACGTCCGGATCATTGCCCAAGCGGTCAGTGAATGGGTCAATCGCGATCTTCAGGCCGGTGTGAAAACGCTCGCCGTAGGTTATGACACACGGTTTTTATCCGAAGAATATGCTAAGTTGGTTAGCTGTGTTCTTGCGCAAAACGGGATCAATGTCTTTCTTTCCAATAGTCCGATCCCGACTCCCGCTTTAAGTTACGGCGTCATCCGTACCAAAAGTGTGGCGGGGATCATGATCACGGCCAGCCATAATCCGGCCAAATTTAACGGTGTGAAGATCAAGACGGATAAAGGCGGTGGCGCTCCGGCCGAGATCACCAACAAAGTCGAGAGCTACCTTTATCAGACCCCTGTTCAGACGATGGATTTTAATCAAGCGATTGGAGAGGGAAAGATCAAGAAATATGATTTCAAGGTGGATTACCTGAAATTTATCAAAGGGTATATTGACCTTAAGCGCATCCGCAGGGCCAAATTCAAAGTGTTGACCGATGCCATGCATGGCAGCGGCAACGGCTTGATGGCGAAGATTCTTAAAGGGACCAGCATCCGTTTGTCTTTGATGCGCGATGACATCAACCCTTATTTCGATGGCGGGAAGCCGGAGCCGGTTGTCGAATATCTTTCCGGCATTTTGCAGCGCGTAAAGAAAGAGAAATTTGATTTGGGTTTGGTCCTCGATGGCGATGCCGACCGTATCGCGGCGGTCGCCTATGGCGGGGATTTCATCCATCCCCAGAAGATCCTCGGTCTTCTGGCGTTACATTTGATCCGTAATCGCGGCCGTACCGGCGGGATCGTCAAAACTATTTGCGGGACGACGATGATCGATAATATCGCCAAGAAGCTCGGCGTAAAGCTTTATGAAACACCGGTCGGGTTCAAATATATTTCGGATCTGATGGTTTCCCGGAACATCGTTGCCGGCGGCGAAGAGGCCGGCGGGATGGGCGTGCAGGGATTCATCCCGGAACGTGACGGAACCCTGGCCGGGCTCTTACTTTTGGAGATGATGGTTTATCAAAAGAAGAACATCAGGAAGATCCTTCTCGATATGGAAAAAGAATTCGGGCGGTATTATTACGAGCGCTGTGACCTTGAATTAGGTAAGGGAAGATTTGATGCCGGGAAGGTCAGGTCTATGACGACGCTTCTGGGGCAACCCGTCGTTGGGATCAAGGATTTCGACGGTATCAAATTAACTTGCGCCGATGAGAGCTGGTTGATGTTGCGGCCTTCGGGAACAGAACCGCTGGTGCGTGCCTATTCGGAGGCGAAAACCGCCGCGCGCGCCAAGGCCTTGATCAAATATGGCCAGGAACTGTTGCAAGTGAAATAACATGATCTATTATATTTCTTATTTTTTTCTTAGGATTTTAAGCGTATTTTTTTACCCCATCACTGTTGTGGGGAGGGAGAACCTTCCGGCCCGCCAAGGGTTCATCATTGCCAGCAATCATATCAGCAATATGGACCCGTTTATCCTTGGTCTTGCCAGCCGGCGCAGGCTCAGCTATGTTGCCAAAGACTCACTTTTTTATAACAAACTCCTGCGATATCTATTATATAGAGTAGACGCTTTCCCTATTAAAAGAGGGGGAGCGGATTTCCGGGCCATGCGCGAGACGTTGCGCCGGCTCAAAAAAGGCGCCCCGGTCGTTCTTTTTCCGGAAGGGACCCGCCAAGGTGCCGGAGTGGAGAGAAAGATCCATGAGGGGATCGGTTTTATCGTGGCCAAAGCCGGCGTGGCGGTTATTCCTGCCTGCATTAAGGATTCCGAGAAAGTTCTCCCTCCAGGCACTAAGGTTTTAAAGCGCCATCGGGTCACAGTTACCTTCGGCGCGCCCCTGCATTTTACCAAACACCAGTCCTACACGGACATCGCCCACCAGGTCATGGACAGGGTTTCTTTGCTGGCCATGGAGCGCAAATATTTTTAGTTGACAAAATAATCAATTTTGCGATAATGGTGTCCTTCAGTTTGCCCCGATTTTTCTTTCCGGGTTGCGGCTGAAAATCGAATCAAAAAAGGAAGAAGGTATTTTTCTATGAGTCAGGAAAAACAAGCTCTGATGGAAGGGTTATACAAAGAGACCTTTCATGATATTAAGGAAGGCGAGATCGTCAAGGGCAGAGTGATCTCTGTTAATAACAAAGAAGCAGTTGTTGATATCGGATTTAAGTCTGAAGGTTTTGTCCCTATCGAAGAATTCCGCAACGAAGAAAAGCTGGAAGCAGGCGCGGAAATTGACGTGCTTATCGAGTCCATTGAAGATGACGAGGGCCGCCTTGTCCTTTCCCACATGAAGGCGGAGAAATTGCGCGGATGGATGAAGATGGGGGATGTTATCCGCGAGGGTGATATTGTTGACGGCCGGATTGTCAAGCAGGTCAAGGGTGGATTTATCGTGGATGTCGATGGTGTCGAAGCGTTCCTGCCGATGTCGTTGTCCGCTTTCAAAGGGGTTTCCTCGCAGGAGATCATGACCCAGAAATATAAATTCCAGATCGCCAAGCTTAATAAGGCGCGTCGCAATCTTATTCTTTCCCGCAGAGAAGTGGTCCAGAAGGAAAGAGAACTTGTGCGTGACCGGCTTTGGAATGAGCTTGTTAAGGGTCAGCGCAGAACCGGGATGGTCAAGGGTATCACGGATTTTGGTGCGTTTATCGATTTGGGTGGCGTCGACGGATTGTTGCATATTACCGACATGAGCTGGACGCGCGTCAGCCATCCTTCCGAGCTTGTCAAGGTCGGCGACCGCATTGAAGTTTTGATCCTGGATTTTGACAAAGAAAATTCTAAAGTTTCCCTTGGGTTAAAACAGATCGTTGCCAATCCGTGGGACGATGTTTATCAAAAATATCCGACGGGAACAAAAGCAAAGGGCAAGGTCGTTAATGTGATGCCATACGGGGTATTTGTTGAGATCGAGCGCGGGATCGAAGGGTTGCTTCATTCCTCGGAGATCACCTGGCAGAAGAAACTTGTAAATCCCCAGGAAATGTTCAAGGTCGGAGATGAAATCGAAGTCCAGATCATCAACGTGGACAAAGATTCCAAGCGGATTTCTTTGAGCATGAAACAGCTTGAAGAAAATCCCTGGTTGGGTGCGGAAAAGAAATATCCGATCGGATCAAAGGTCAAGGGTAAGGTGCGCGGTTTTACGGATTATGGCGCGTTTGTGGAACTTGACTCGGGCCTGGAGGGAATGATCCATATTTCGGATATGTCCTGGACAAGAAAGATCAATCATCCGCAGGATGTTTTACAAAAAGGACAGGACGTGGAGGTGAGCGTTTTAGCTGTTGATCCCGCCAGCAGGAAGATCAACCTGGGTCTTAAGCAGCTCATGGAAAACCCTTGGTCAGAAATTGCCCAGAAATATTCTATTGATTCCGAAGCCGATGCCGAGGTCGTTTTGAATTCGAATTTCGGCGTTTTTGTCAAGCTCGATGACGATGTGGAGGCGCTCGTTTATTCTTCTGAAATCGAGAAGGAAAAAGCCGCTGCCTTGAAGCCTGGCGATAAGCTGAAGGTGCGTATCATCAAAGTCGACGTTGAGCAGATGAAAATCGGGGTCAGCGCAAGAGTCTAGGCACCCGGCAACCCTTCCTTCAGACGCCTCATGACGCGGATGGCCATTAACGAATCTTTGGAACACATTTCGCGGGGCACGGCTGAAATCATCAACCCGGAAGGTCTTAAAGCAAAACTTCTCGCCAGCCAAAAGAGCAAAAAACCGCTTCGCGTTAAAGCTGGATTTGATCCCACCGCTCCGGACATTCATCTCGGTCACACCGTTCTTCTTCGCAAGTTACGTCAATTGCAGGACCTTGGGCACCAGGTCTTTTTTCTGATCGGGGATTTTACCGCCCAGATAGGAGACCCCACGGGCAAGGACCAGATACGGCCCCAATTGGACCGGCAGAAAATCAATCAAAACGCCAAAACCTACAAAGAACAGGTCTTCAAAATCCTTGACCCCAAACGGACCGAAGTTGTTTTCAACAGCGCCTGGCTGGACAAATTGTCTTCGCAGGAAGTTCTCTCCTTGACGGCCCATTCGACGGTTGCCCAGATGCTGGCCCGTTCCGATTTTAAAAAACGCTTTGAAGAGAAGAAGGAAATCAGTCTTTTGGAATTTGTCTATCCGTTGCTGCAGGGATATGACTCGGTTCATTTAAAAGCGGACATTGAGTTGGGAGGTTCCGACCAGAAGTTTAATCTTCTCATGGGGCGCCAGTTGCAGGAAGCCTATGGACAAGAACCCCAAGCAATCATTATGACGCCGTTATTGGAAGGTACCGACGGCGTCAACAAAATGAGCAAAACATTGAATAATTATATCGGGATCAATGAATCCGCTGATGAGGCCTTCGGCAAAATCATGTCGATCAGTGATGATCTGATGTACCGCTATTATGAGACCCTCACGGATTTGGACATGGCGCAGATCAGGGCGCTCCATCCTAAAGAGGCCAAAATGAAATTGGCGGGTGAAATCATCGCGCGGTTCCATGATTCGGAAAAGGCGGAACAGGCCAGAAAGAATTTTGAGAAAGTTTTCACGCGAGGTCAAACGCCCGAAAACGTCCCTGAATACAGGCTGGGGCCGGGTACTACTTCTTTAGTTGATATCCTTCTGCTTGAGAAACTGGTGGATTCCAGGAGGGAATTTCAGCGCTTGCTTAGTCAGGGGGCTATCAGTCACAATAATCATGCCATTCGCGATGCCCATTGGCGGCCCCAGGGCGGGATCATTAAGGTGGGGAAACGCCGTTTTTTAAAGCTCATTTAGGAGACCGGAAGAATTTGTAACTCCAGCAATCCTAACAAATTAAATTCCTGCAAACTAGATAAAAAAACTTGACAAGACAATAAAAGTCGGTATACTTGACTGACTCGATTGGTTCTGCCCCTGTAGCTCAGTCGGTAGAGCACGTTCTTGGTAAGGACGAGGTCACCGGTTCAATTCCGGTCGGGGGCTTCATACCCCGACGGAGAAATAAAGTTTTCCCTTTAAATCGTATTTCAATATCCAGATTTTTTGTAACGATAATTTTACTATAATGCGTGAACCCATCCAGTTTCAGTGCACCGAATGCAGCCGTATTAATTACAGTGCTACGAAGGATAAGAAAAAACATCCGGATCGGATAGAGGTCAAGAAGTTTTGTCCTTTCTGCCGTAAACACGTTCTGCATAAAGAGCTAAAAAAGTAACGGGAGATTTTCTGTAGGCCTGTAGCTCTAATTGGTAGAGCGACGGTCTCCAAAACCGTGGGTTGTAGGTTCGAGTCCTACCAGGCCTGTGTGATCCCGATTGATGAAGATGCTTGGAAAAATACAAAAATTTATATCCGAAGTGGGTGTTGAGCTCAAAAAAGTCTCGTGGTTGACCCGTCAGGAATTGATCGACGCGACCTGGATTGTTTTCTTAAGTTCAATTTTTTTGGGGATTTTTATCGGATGTACCGACTTCGCTCTTTCCAAATTGTTAAGTTTGATCATCAGGTAGGGTAAGTTCATGGCTGAAATGAAATGGTATGTGGTGCACACGCAAACGGGCTCGGAAGAGAAAGCCAGGGCCGGTTTGCAAGGGCGCATGGCTACAACGGAACTCAAAAAGTATATCGGAGAGATCATCGTCCCGACCGAGCAGGTGGCTGAGATCCGCGGTGGAAAGAAACGTATCACTGCTAGAAAATTTTTCCCCGGCTATCTCATCGTCAAAATGGACATGAACAAGGAGAGCTGGTACCTGGTCAAAACGACACCTGGCATAACCGGTTTTATCGGGCCCGGCCGCAGGCCAACACCCATTTCCGAGGAAGAAGTCAAATCCATCTTGCAGCGTACCGAAGACACGGAAACCAAGCCCACTCCTAAAATTACTTTTGAAATCGGCGAGTCGATGCGCATTGCCCAAGGGCCGTTCGCGAATTTTAACGGTTCGGTCATGGAAGTTTATCCCGAACGTGGCAAGCTCAAGGTGAGCGTTTCGATCTTCGGCAGGTCAACGTTGGTAGAACTCGAATACTGGCAAGTGGAAAAATTATAAAATGGCAAAAGAAGCTGTCGCACAAATTAAGTTGTATGTCCCCGCGGGACAGGCAAACCCCGCGCCGCCGGTAGGTCCGGCATTGGGCCAGCACGGCGTCAACATCATGATGTTTTGCAAGGCCTTTAATGAAAGAACCAAAGGCCGGGAAGGGCTCATCTTGCCGGCGGTTATTACCGTCTACAAGGACAAATCCTTTGATTTTATTATCAAAACACCGCCGAGCGCCGTTTTGATCAAAAAGGCGGCCAACCTGGCCAAGGCCTCCGGGACGGCCGGACGCGAAAAGATCGGCAAGATCACACGCAAGCAAGTTGAAGAGATCGCCAAGGCTAAAATGGAAGATTTGAACACGGCGGATTTCGCCCAAGCCGTGAAAACTATTGAAGGAACGGCCCGCAGTATGGGTATAGAGGTGGTGGTTTAATATGGTTCGGACCAGTAAGCGCATGAAAAATGCAGCACAACAGTTTAGCGTCGATCGGGCATATTCGCTTAAGGAAGCCATCGAGAGTATCGAGAAATTCCCTAAGGTGAAGTTTGATGAAACGGTCGAATTGCACTTTTCCCTTAATATAGACACCAAGAATTCCGATCAGGTTATCCGCGGTACGGTTGTTTTGCCGCATGGAACGGGGAAGAGCGTGCGCATCGCCGTTTTTTGTAAGGGGGAGCAGGAGCAAAAGGCCAGAGAGGCCGGGGCCGACCTTATTGGCGCCGAAGATCTCATCGAAAAAGTGGCCAAGGGGTTTATGGATTTTGATGTGGTGATTGCCACGCCGGATATGATGCGGGATTTAAGTAAATTGGGGAAAATTCTGGGGCCGCGCGGTTTGATGCCGACTCCCAAGGCGGGAACGGTCAGCGCCGATGTGGCCAAGGCGATCAAAGAAGTCAAAGCCGGCAAGATCGAATTTAAATCGGATAAACAGGCGGGTATTCACGTGATCGTTGGAAAAAGATCTTTTGCAAAGGAAAAGCTGCTGGATAATGCCAGCCATGTGATCGAAGCGATTAATCATGTTAAGCCGGCCTCAGTTAAGGGAAATCTTCTTAAAAATGTCTCTTTGTCCACGACGATGGGGCCGGGATTAAAGGTGGCGATATGAAAAGAATCGGTCAGGCATTCCGTGAAAATCTCGTTAATAGAGTTAAAGATGGCATTGGCCGGAATGGATGTATTTTTGTCGTCAGTTACTCGCAGGTTCCGGCCTCGCAGATCAATGATTTTCGCAAGCGCCTGAAAGCAGCCGGGGCGGATGTTTATGTTTCCAAGAATTCCATCGCCCAGATCGCCCTTAAAGATTTGAATCAAAGCGCTTTGGCTGAAAAAATAACCGGCCAGATGGCCTTTGTTTGGAGTCAGGCCGATTCCGCTGAGGTGGCCAAAGCCCTGGTCAAATTCGCCAAAGAGTGTGAAAACATCAAGATCCGCGGCGGATTGCTGGATGGCAAGATTTTGGAAAAGGATCAAATTGTCCAATTGTCCGAGTTGCCTTCACGGCAGGTTTTATTGACGATGCTTTTATCAACGATCCAGTCGCCGTTGACCCGGCTGGCGGGAGCGTTGAGCGGCAAAACGCAGGAACTCTTATCCATATTGAAGCAGTTAAGCGAGAAAAAGGGAGGGAATTAAAATGTCTGAAAATACAACAACAGAACAAAAACAGGAAGCTCCGGGAAAAGAGCTTTCAGCCAAATTAAAAGAACTCGTCAAGACGGTCGAAGGCTTGACCGCGCTTGAAATTTCCGAATTGGTCAAGGCCTTGGAAGACAAATTCGGCATTAAGGCCGCCGCCCCCATGGCTGGCATGATGATGCCTATGGGTGCCGCAGCCGGAGCCGGAGCCGCAGCCGCAGCTGAGGAGAAAACTACTTTTGATGTCGTCCTTAAAGAAATCGGCGCGAACAAGATCGCCGTCATCAAAGAAGTCAGAGGCGCGACCAACCTCGGGTTGAAAGAAGCCAAAGACCTCGTTGAAGCCGCACCCAAGACGGTCAAAGAGGGAGCGACCAAAGAGGAGGCGGAAGACCTCAAGAAGAAGCTGGAAGCTGCCGGCGCAAAAGTGGAATTGAAATAAATTCCGTTCATTGATAATCGACTCTTAAGAGCGTGGGGAATATGGAAAAACTGAAAGTTAAAGATTTCAGCAAGTTCAAGGACGACTTTGAGATCTTGCACCTTCTGGGTATCCAGACGGATGCTTACGAACAATTCCTGCAAGCAGGCAGTGCCCCCGACAAGCGCAAATATCAGGGCCTGGAAGAAGTGTTCCGCGATGTCTTTCCGTTGGAAAGTTATGACGGGCAGATCAAGCTGGAATACATGAATTATTCGTTGGGCAAGGAAAAATATTCCGCCGTGGAGTGCAAACGACGCGGCATGACCTTCGCGGCACCGCTGAAGGTCAAGCTGCGCCTGATCACGCCCGTTGATATTAAAGAGCAGGAGGTATATTTCGGCGAGTTCCCGTTGATGACCGATACGGGGACATTTATTATCAACGGTGACGAAAGAGTCGTGGTCTCCCAGATCCAGCGTCCACCGGGCGTTTCTTTCGAAGAAGAGCTGCATCCTACGGGAAAAAGCATTTTCCATGGAAGGATCATCCCGGCGCGCGGGGCCTGGTTTGAGATCAAATATGATCTCAACAATGTCTTTTTGGCCTATGTCGACCGCCGCAGGAATTTTCCGGCCACACAGATCTTGCGCATTATGGGCTTGTCGACCACCGAAGACATGAAGGCCATGCTCGGCGAGAATTTTGAAAAGCTCAAACCAACCCTCGAAAAAGACCACACCACCACTAAAGAAGAAGCGCTCCTTGATTTTTACCGAAAGATGCGTCCCACCGAACCGGCGACGGTCGAGGTCGCAGACACGCTTTTTTTTAGATTGTTTTTTGACCCCAAGCGCTACGACTTAAGCAAGGTCGGCCGCCATATCATCAATCGCAAGCTGAATATGGATTCGCCGCTTGAGAACCGCGTGCTGGACATCAAGATGGTCATCGAGGTCCTCCGCTATTTGATGAATTTGCGTAATGGCATCGGGGAAACCGATGATATCGACCATTTGGGTAACCGCCGTATCAAGACGGTGGGGGAATTGGTCCAGAACCAGGTGCGTATCGGCCTCGCGCGTCTGGAGCGTTCGATCAAAGAGCGCTTGGTCGTTATGAGCAATTTTGAAAATCTCACCGCCCATCATTTAATTAATTCCAGACTTTTTTCAAATCAGATCCAGGATTTCTTCGCCCGCAGCCAATTGTCCCAGTTCATGGACCAGGTCAATCCGCTTTCCGAGATGACCCACAAAAGACGTTTGAGCGCTTTGGGCCCCGGCGGGTTGTCCCGCGAGCGTGCCGGTTTTGAGGTCCGTGACGTCCATCACACACATTACGGCCGGGTGTGTCCTATCGAAACTCCGGAAGGCCCGAACATCGGGCTTATCGCGTCCTTGACCAATTGCGCCCGTGTCAACGAATTGGGTTTTATTGAAACCCCGTATCGTAAAGTCAATGAAGGGCATGTTACCAACAAGATTGAATATTTGACCGCCGATAAAGATCAGAACGCGCATATTGCGCAGGCCAATTCGCCGATCGATAAGAGCGGTAATTTTACAGAGAAGGAAGTTTCCTGCCGTTACAAGACAGATTTCCCGAAGGTGGCTCCGAAAAACGTCACCTACATGGATGTCTCGTCGCTTCAGGTTGTATCGGTGGCGGCCGCTTTGATCCCGTTTCTTGAGCACGATGACGCCAACCGCGCGCTGATGGGTTCCAACATGCAGCGCCAGGCCGTCCCGGTCATGATCCCGGAAGTCCCTTATGTCTCAACGGGAATGGAGGGGAAAGTGGCCCAGGACTCCGGCGTCGTTGTCTTGGCCAAGCAATCGGGCACCGTTACCAAAGTCGACGCGCGAGAGATCACAATCGGCGATACAGTTTATCCTTTAAAGAATTTTCAGCGCACCAATGCGAACACGTGCATTCAGCAAAGACCGTTGGTCAACGTCGGCGATAAAGTTCAGGCGGGCGACCCAATCGCAGACGGCATTGGGACCAGGGATGGCCAGTTAGCGCTGGGCTGTAACGTTTTGGTCGCGTTTATGCCATGGCGCGGGTTCAATTTCGAAGACGCCATTTTGATCAACGAACGGTTGGTCCGTGAAGATAAATTTACATCGATCCATATTGAACGTTTCGAGGTCGAATGCCGTGAAACGCGTTTGGGTAACGAGGAGATCACGCGGGATATTCCCAACGTCGGAGAAGATGCCCTCGTAAATCTCAATGAAGACGGCATTATCCGCATCGGCGCCGAAGTGAAAGCCGGCGATATCTTGGTCGGTAAAGTAACGCCCAAGAGCGAAAAAGAACTTTCCCCTGAGGAAAGACTTTTACGCGCGATCTTTGGCGAAAAGGCCGCGGATATCCGTGATACGTCCTTAACGTTGCCTCCCGGGATTGAGGGTGTCGTGGTTCACGCGGAGATTTTCCAGCGGGCGGAGCGCGGACGTAAAACCAAAGAAGATAAGAAAAAAGAAATGGAGACCCTTGAGAAGATCAAGGCCTATTACAAGCAGGAAATCGAGTTTGCGGAAGAAGAAAAGCAAAAGAAGATATGCAAATTGTTGAATATCGACAAAAAGAAGATCGGCAAGATCCGTTTTGATGAATTCGAAGAGGATTCTGAAGAATATGAAGTCGTCCGTTTTTATGATGACAAGATCGCGGAGCTGGTCGAAGAGGAAGTCCAGGAGGTCGAGCGTATCCGCCGCGGCGATGAATTGCCGGCAGGCGTCTTGAAAAGAGTTGTTGTGTATATCGCTACCAAGCGCAAGGTTGCTGAAGGCGATAAAATGGCCGGTCGTCACGGAAATAAAGGTATTGTTTCACGGATCCTGCCTGAAGAGGATATGCCATTTCTGGAAGACGGTACGGCGGTTGATATCGTTTTAAATCCATTGGGCGTTCCGTCTCGTATGAACGTTGGTCAACTTTTGGAAACCCATCTTGGGTGGGCCGCGAAGGCGCTGGGATTCCACGCCGTCACACCGGTCTTTAATGGAGCGACCGAGCTGGAAATACGCGCCTGTCTGAAAGATGCCGGCTTGCCGGAAGACGGCAAGACAACCGTCATTGATGGACATACGGGAATTCCTTTTGAGCAGAAAATCACGGTCGGGTATATCTACATGCTCAAATTGAATCATCTTGTTGATGAAAAGATTCACGCGCGTTCCATCGGCCCTTATTCGCTGGTTACACAGCAGCCTTTGGGCGGGAAAGCGCATTTTGGTGGACAGCGTTTCGGGGAAATGGAAGTTTGGGCGCTCGAGGCCTATGGGGCCGCCTACACGTTGCAGGAAATGCTGACGGTCAAAAGTGACGACGTCATCGGGCGCAGCCGCATGTATGAATCCATCGTTAAGGGACAACACAAGCTGGAAACGGGAACGCCGGAATCTTTCAACGTTCTTGTCAAGGAACTGCAGGGATTATGCCTGGATATTCAGGTCGTTAAAACCGCGTCCGAGCAGCAAGAGGCGGAGAGGGCCGAGAAGGCCGACAAGGCTGACAATAAACTTCTAAATAAACTTAGAGAGAAAAAAGAAGAAAATGGCTAGCCCAAAAGAAGAACTCCAAAATCGCGATTATGTCACAATCCGTATCGCCTCACCGGAAAAGATCCGTTCATGGTCCTGTGGTGTCGTCAAGAAAGCGGAAACGCTCAACTATAGAACGTTGAAGCCGGAAAAGGACGGACTTTTTTGTGAAAAAATCTTCGGTCCGGTACGCGACTGGGAATGTAATTGCGGTAAATACAAAGGGATCAAGTTCAAAGGGATCACCTGCGATCGCTGTGGTGTCTTGGTGACGCGTTCTTCCGTGCGCCGTGAGCGCATGGGGCATATTGAGTTGGCCTGCCCGGTTACGCATGTCTGGTTCTATAAGGCCGTCCCAAGCCGTTTGTCCGCTTTGTTGCAAGTCACTTTACGGGACATGGAAAAGCTTATTTATTATGAGGAGTATATCGTTGTCGATCCCGGCAATACGCCTTTAAAGAAGAATCAGCTTTTAAGCGAGGATGAATATCAAGAGGCGTTGATCAAATACGGCGGCGGGTTCAAATCGAAAATCGGCGCCGAAGCCGTGCGCGACCTTTTAAAAGAACTTGATCTGGCCACGTTATGCAAGAAGCTGCGCAAAGACCTGGAAAAAGCCAACCCGGCGGGGACAAACCATAAGAAGATCGCCAAGACGCTTAAAGTTGCCGAAGATTTTAAGAAATCAGGGAATTCGCCCGACTGGATGGTGCTGGGCGTTCTCCCCGTGATCCCGCCTGATTTGCGGCCGCTAGTTCCCCTCGAAGGCGGACGTTTTGCCACCTCGGACCTCAACGACCTTTACCGCCGCGTCATCAACCGTAATAATCGTCTTAAGAAATTAATTGATCTCAAGGCTCCGGAGATCATCTGCCGTAACGAAAAGCGGATGCTCCAGGAAGCCGTGGATGCCCTTTTGGACAACGGGCGTCATGGCAGGCCCGTTCTGGGCGCCGGGAACCGTCCTTTGAAATCCCTGTCAGATATGTTAAAGGGAAAACAGGGACGATTCCGCATGAATCTTTTGGGAAAACGCGTTGATTATTCAGGGCGTTCCGTTATCGTCGTCGGGCCAAACTTAAGATTGCATCAATGCGGATTGCCCAAGAAGATGGCGTTGGAATTATTTGAACCATTTATTATCCGCAAATTACGTGAAAAAGGGTATGTCCACACGATCAAGGGCGCCAAGCGGATGGTGGAGAAGGAAAAGGCCGAGGTCTGGGATATTCTTGATGAGGTCATCCAGGATCATCCGGTCATGCTTAACCGCGCCCCCACGTTGCATCGGTTAAGCATCCAGGCGTTTTATCCCACACTCGTCGAAGGAAAAGCCATCAAATTGCATCCGTTGGTGTGCGCGGCCTTTAACGCGGACTTCGATGGCGACCAGATGGCCGTCCACGTGCCGCTTTCCCTGGAAGCCCAGATGGAATGCCGTCTGGAACTTTTGTCCATCAATAATTTGTTCTCACCTGCCGACGGCAGACCGATCGTGACACCTTCCCAGGACATGGTCCTGGGTCTTTATTACCTCACGAAAGAAGACGAGAAGAGTGGAGGAGATACTCGTGTTTATTCCGCGCCACAGGAAGTCATTGTCGCGTTCAACGACGGCTTTTTGGGTCTTCATAAACGTATCAAGTTGCGCACCAATATTCCTGTCTGGGGTGAGGAAAAGCCCTCTTTGATCATTTCCCAGGAAGAAGCTTTAAAGGGCGCGGATGAGAAAAAAACCAAGAAGGAAGAAAAGCTGAAAAAGGAAGAAACAAACGCTCCGTCTATCATTGAAACGACCGTCGGACGGGTCCTCTTTAATGAAATCATCTTCGCTGAATTCGGTTTTGTCAACGAACTGCTGGACAAAAAGAAAACAGGGGCGATCGTTTCGGATTGCTACAAGCGTTTTGGTCAAGGAAAGACCATCAAGCTTTTGGATGATTTAAAGGAATTAGGGTTCATCAACGCGACTTTGGCAGGGATATCGATCGGTATTGGTGACATGACCATACCGCAGGAAAAAACGGATATCCTGAAGAATTCGAAACAGGAAATCGCTAAAGTTGAAGACCAGTATCGCAAAGGTATCATTACCGGCCGCGAGCGTTACAATAAAATTATCGACATCTGGACGCATACGACGGAAACCATGTCGGACTTGGTGTTCAAGCAGATGGACCCGTTTAATCCGGTGTTTATTATGGCGGATTCGGGCGCGCGCGGATCTCGTTTGCAGATACGTCAGCTTTCCGGGATGCGCGGTCTGATGGCCAAACCCTCGGGTGAAATTATCGAGAACCCCATTACGGCGAGTTTCCGTGAAGGATTAACCGTTCTGGAGTATTTTATTTCGACGCACGGCGCGCGTAAAGGTCTGGCGGACACGGCGTTGAAAACCGCTGACGCCGGGTATTTGACACGGCGACTCGTCGACGTGGCGCAGGAAGTCGTCGTTACCGTGGAGGACTGCGGGACACTTAATGGCATCACGGTTTCCGCCATTGTTGAAGGTGATGAACTGGTCGTTAGCCTTAGAGAGCGTATCACGGGACGTGTCGCTTTGGACAGTATTGTTGACATCGTTACCGATCAGAAAGTTATCGAGGCCGGAGAAGTCATTGATGAAGAAACGGCTGAATTCATCGAACATTTGGGTATTGAAAAGGTGCGTATCCGCAGCGTCTTGACCTGCGAGGCCGAACGCGGCGTTTGCGTGAGATGTTATGGACGGAACTTAGCTACCCAGCGCCATGTTGAGATCGGTGAAGCGGTTGGAACCATTGCTGCTCAAAGTATCGGTGAGCCCGGAACCCAGCTGACCATGCGTACGTTCCACATCGGTGGAACGGCAAGCCGCGCCATCGAACAATCTTTTTATAAGGCCAAAAACACGGGATCCATCAAGTATCACCAGTTGCGCGTGGTCGCCAAAGGCAACGAATTTATCGTCCTTAATCGCAACGGTTCGGTCAGTATCAACAACGAATATGGCCGTGAATTTGAGCGCTATCAGCTTCCTCAAGGCGCGGTCTTGAATATTCCGGATGGCGCGACGGTTGCCAAAGATAAAGTGTTTGTCACGTGGGACCCGTATACGGTGCCGATCATTACGGAAGTCAAGGGTGTTGTCAATTCCGAAGACCTTATCCCTGATGTGACGGTCCAGGAAGAACAGAATCCTGTGACCGGGGTTACCGAGCGGGTTGTTGTTGAACACAAACAGGAATACCACCCGCAGATCATCATGACTGATGAGAAAAAAGAGATCGTCGGCATTTACTCGATCCCTATCGGCGCGCATATCCTCGTTAAGGATAAACAACAGATCAATGCCGGTGATTTGATCGCAAAGATCCCCCGTGGCGCCGGCAAGACGCGCGATATTACCGGCGGCCTTCCACGCGTGGCGGAGTTGTTCGAAGCAAGACGTCCGAAAGACCCCGCGGTTATCAGCGAGATCGATGGGACAGTTGAGTTCAGCCAGGATAAAAAAGGACGCCGTACAATTATTGTGCGAAGTCCGACCGGGATGCACTCGGAGTACACGATCCCCCACGGCAAGCATCCTAACGTATACAAAGGCGACAGGGTATTTGCCGGGCAGCAGTTGACGGACGGACCGGTCGTTCCTCACGACATCCTGCGCGTGTGCGGTGATAAAATACTCCAGGAATATTTGCTCAACGAGGTCCAGGAAGTCTATCGTTTGCAGGGCGTGCGCATTAACGATAAGCACATTGAGCTCATTATCGGGCAGATGCTCAAAAAAGTTAAGATTGAAGACTCCGGAGATACGGAATTTCTGATTGGCGAACAGATCAACCGGGCCACTTTTAAGAAGGCCAATGAGGAAGTTCTGAAGAAAAAAGGCAAGCCGGCCAAGGCCACGCCGCTTCTTTTGGGAATTACGAAAGTATCTTTAACTACAGAGAGTTTCATCTCTTCCGCAAGTTTTCAGGAGACAACAAGGGTGTTGACAGAGGCCGCCTCATCTGGTAAAATTGACCTCCTTTGCGGCTTGAAGGAAAATGTTATTGTGGGCCATCTGATCCCGGCGGGAACAGGCCTTAAAGAATACGAAAATGTTGAAGTGGTGAAATATGCCGACGATACAGCAACTCATCAGGAAACAAAGAGTACAGAGAATAAAGAAGAGTAAGTCGCCCGCACTCACGAACTGTCCGTTCCGACGGGGAGTTTGCCTGCAGGTTAAAACGATGACGCCTAAAAAACCGAACTCGGCGTTGCGCAAGATCGCCAGGGTGCGTTTGTCCAACAAGTTCGAGGTCACCTCGTATATCCCGGGTGAAGGGCACAACCTTCAGGAACATTCGATCGTGTTGGTACGCGGCGGCCGCGTGAAAGATTTGCCCGGCGTGCGCTATCATATCGTGCGCGGGACATTGGACACCGCTGGTGTCGCGAAGCGCAAAAAATCACGGTCGAAGTACGGAGCAAAAAAGGATTCAGGTAAATAACATATGCGTAGACGCAGTGCAGAACTAAGAGAAACAGCCCCCGATCCGAAATACGGCAATCGGCTTGTGACCAAGTTTGTCAATGTTATTATGTCCGAGGGGAGAAAAACGACGGCCGAGAATATCGTTTACGGGGCCTTCGACTTGATCGACCAGAAAAATCATGAATTGGGCGCGGTGAAGGTGTTTGCCAAAGCCATCGACAATGTCCGCCCCAAACTGGAAGTCAAGTCCAGACGTGTCGGCGGGGCGACGTATCAGGTCCCTATCGAAGTGCCGCTCGCCCGGGGAAATTCTTTGGCGATGCGCTGGATCCGTGATTTTGCGCGCAAGAAAAAGGGTAAGCCCATGCCGATTAAATTGGCCGATGAGCTTATTGCCGCAGCCAAAGGGGAAGGTCAGGCGATCAAGAAGCGGGACGACACTCATAAAATGGCAGAGGCGAACAAGGCCTTTGCGCACCTACGTTGGTAATATTGAAACTGCACCGGCTTTGTATGCAGGAATTAAAGCCGATGCAGTTCTTAATTAACAGGGAAGTTTAAAAGCCCATGGCAGCAGACGCAACACCATTGCATGATGTGAGAAATATCGGGATCATCGCCCATATCGACGCGGGTAAGACGACGACGACCGAGCGGATCCTGTTTTATACCGGCGTCATCCATAAGATGGGAAGCGTTGATGATGGAAACGCGACCATGGACTGGATGGAGCAGGAACAGGAGCGCGGGATCACCATCACGGCGGCGAATACCACCTGTTTTTGGAACAAGAAAAAGATCAATATCATCGACACCCCCGGCCACGTGGATTTTACCATCGAAGTCGAGCGGTCTTTGAAAGTTTTGGACGGGGCCGTGATTGTTTTATGCGGGACCAGCGGCGTGCAATCCCAGACCGAAACGGTCTGGCGTCAGGCCGATCGATACAATGTCCCGCGGCTCGCTTTTATCAACAAGCTCGATCGTTTGGGCGCGAGCTTTGAACGTGTCTTGGCCGACGTTCATGACCGCCTGGGCGCCAATGCGGCTGCGATCACGTTCCCGAATGGAACCGAAGACAGATTTACAGGTATTGTGGATGTCATTTTGGAGAAATATGTCACATATGAAGACGACTTGGGCGTCAACCGTATATTAAGCGACGTGCCCGCTGAATTGAAAGATAAATTAAAGCAGTATCGTCACACATTGATCGAACGTCTCGCGGATGCCGATGATGAGATCGCGGAAAAATTTTTAGAGGAAAAAGAGATCAGTGTCGAAGATATCAAGAAGGCCATTCGACGCGCGACCATCGCAGGCACATTTTTACCCATTTTATGCGGGTCATCGCTTAAAAATAAGGGCGTTCAGTTGGTTCTGGATGCGGTTTGTGATTATTTGCCTTCGCCATTGGATGTTCCGCCGGTCAAAGGCATTGATCCCGCAACGAAAGAAGAAGTCACTCGTCCGCCATCTGCCGATGCCCCTTTGAGCGCTTTGGTATTTAAAATAGCCACAGATCCTTACGTAGGAAAATTGTTCTTTACGCGCATATATTCAGGGAGGATTGTTTCGGGCGAAGGGGTCTATAATTCCACACAGCAGGTCAAGGAACGGATTTCCAAAATTGTTATTATGCACGCCAATAAGCAGGAGATCGTCCCGAAAGCGGAAGCTGGGGAAATCGTGGCGTTAGTTGGTATCAAGGAAAGCAAGTCCGGCGATACGTTGTGCGATCAGGAAAAGAAGATTTTACTCGAGAATATGCGTATCCCCGAACCGGTTGTCTCGATGTCTATCGAGCCCAAGACCAAGGCCGACCAGGACAAGATGGGGTTTACTCTAAAGAAATTTTTGGACGAGGATCCATCGTTGCGCGTGCACTATGATCATGAAACGGCCCAGACGATTATTTCCGGGATGGGCGAGCTGCACTTGGAGATTATCATTGACCGCATGAAGCGCGAATTTAACCTGGAGACAAATATCGGCCGGCCGCAGGTCGCGTATAAAGAAACGATCACGCGTAAAGTAGACGATGTTGTCGGTAAACATATCAGTCAGAGCGGCGGCCGGGGGCAATACGGCCACGTCGTCATCAATGTGGAGCCTGCCCAGGAGCATGGGAAAGGTGTTGAATTTATTAATAAGATTAAAGGTGGGGCGATCCCCCGCGAATTTATCCCCGGTGTAGAAAAAGGGATCAAGGATGCCTCTTCTGCCGGTGTTTTGGCCGGTTATCCGGTAACGGACCTTATTGTCACATTGATCGATGGTTCTTACCACGACGTCGATTCCAGCGAGTTGGCGTTCCAGTTGGCCGCGAAATTCGCTTTACGGGAAGCGCTTCAAAAAGGTAAATCGGTATTCTTGGAACCGATCATGGATATCGAAGCGGTGGCACCGGAAGAGTTTATGGGCGCCGTCATAGGCGATCTCCAGACGAGAAGGGCCAAGATCGTCAATATGGGGACACGCGGAAAGATCAAGACGGCACGCTGTGAGGTCCCGTTGGCGGAAATGTTCAACTATGCCAACGCGGTACGTTCCTTAACTCAAGGACGGGCGACGTTTAGTATGGAGCCCGCCTTTTATGCGGAAGTGCCTCAATATGTCGCCGACAAGATCATTGGGGCGCACCAGGAAGCTCTTGGCAAAAAGAGCTGATACATAAATTAGAGAATCATAAAGCGTCATTATTCAAGAGTTTTTATGAGAAAGAAGGAGGCATAAGATGGCCAAGGAAAAGTTCGTAAGAAATAAACCACACTTGAATATCGGTACCATCGGGCACGTTGATCACGGGAAAACGACTCTAAGTTCCGCCATTACCAACGTATTGGCGAAAAGAGGATTAGCCCAGGCGCGCAGCTATGATTCCATTGACAACGCTCCGGAAGAAAAAGAGCGCGGTGTTACGATCAACATCTCGCATATCGAGTATGAGACAGAGAAAAGACACTACGCGCACATCGACTGTCCCGGCCACGCCGACTATATCAAGAACATGATCACGGGTGCGGCCCAGATGGACGGCGCGATCCTCGTCGTTTCCGCCGCCGATGGCGCCATGCCCCAGACCAAGGAGCACATCCTTTTGGCCCGCCAGGTGAACGTTCCCTCCATCGTTGTCTTCCTTAACAAGTGTGATCAGGTCCAGGATAAAGAACTTTTTGAACTCGTTGAGCTGGAAATCCGTGACCTTTTGACCAAGTATAAATATGATGGTGACAAAACGCCGATCATCAAGGGAAGCGCCCTGGAGGCCATAAACAACCTTAATGATGACTCTAAGACTCAGCCTATCGTCGATCTGATGAAGGCCGTTGACGATTTCATCCCCGAACCTGTCCGCGAACTGGATAAACCGTTCTTGATGGCCATCGAAGACGTGTTTTCCATCTCGGGCCGGGGAACGGTCGCTACCGGACGTATCGAGCGTGGTAAAGTCAAGGTTGGTGAAGAAGTCGATCTCGTGGGGATGACCAAGGACATCAAAAAGACGGTTGTTACGGGCGTCGAAATGTTCCGCAAGGAACTCGATTTCGGTCAGGCCGGGGACAACGTCGGCTTGCTTTTGCGCGGTGTTGAAAAAGACGACATCCAGAGAGGCCAGGTTTTGGCCGCGGCCGGATCCATTACGCCGCACACCAAATTCAAAGCCAAGACATATATTTTAACCAAGGAAGAAGGTGGCCGTCATACACCGTTTTTCAAAGGATACCGGCCACAATTCTATTTCCGTACGACGGACGTGACCGGATCGGCCAATCTTCCGGCCGGTGTGGAAATGTGTATGCCCGGCGATAACGTCGAGCTGGAAGTGGAGTTGATCCAGCCCATCGCCATGGAGAAGGAATTGCGTTTCGCTATCCGTGAAGGTGGCCATACGGTTGGTGCCGGTGTTATACACCAAATCATCGCATAAAATATCGAGATCATCATGCAACAACAGCAAAAAATACGGATAAAACTCAAAGCATTCGATCACAGGTTGATCGATCAATCCGCCCAGGAGATCCTGGATACGGCCATTCGCACGGGCGCCAAAGTTTCCGGTCCCGTGCCATTGCCGACCAAAAAGGAGCTCTATACGGTGTTGCGATCTCCCGTGATCGATAAAAAATCCAGAGAACAATTTCAACTGGCCACCCATAAACGGCTCATTGACCTTATTGATCCTACGGCAAAAACCGTGGAAGCCTTGAGGAAATTGAACCTGCCGGCGGGTGTGGATGTTGAGATCAAGCAATAAAGGCGCGTTGAAATCATGATCCGCGGTTTATTAGGGAAAAAATTGGGTATGACGCAGATTTTTGATAAGGATGGGGACGTTGTTCCCGTCACTGTTGTCGAGGCCGGCCCGTGCATCGTTTTGGGGTTGCAGGATTCCCCCCCAAAGGTGAAGGTGGGCTTTGAACAGGTCAAAGAATCACGCGTCAACAAGCCCATACTTGGGTTCTTCAAAAAAACCGGTGTGCCGCCTTTGCGTGTTATCAAGGAATTTGAATCAACGGAAAACAAGGATTATAAGGTCGGCCAAGAATTAAAGGCCGATGTTTTTAAGCCAGGTGAATTTGTCAATGTCGTTGGAACTTCGATTGGAAAAGGGTTCCAAGGTGGTATGAAACGTTGGCACTGGATGGGCGGCCCTGCGGGGCACGGTTCCATGCACCACCGTCGCGTGGGATCCATCGGCGCCAGCGCCGATCCTTCAAGAACACTTCGTGGGACGAACATGCCAGGACATATGGGCGCACGTAGGATTACAGCCCAAGGACTGCGCGTCATGGTGGTTGATGCCGAGAAGAATACGATCCTTCTTAAAGGTGTTGTCCCGGGACATAAGAATGCATATGTCGAGATATATCGTTCGAAGAAAAAGGCCTTCAAACCTTTGGACGAGGAACGTAAGGCTGTTGTCCGTAAAGTCAACCCTATGAAGCAAAGTAAGGCCAAGGCAACGGGTAAGGGGAAATAACGTGTCGAGTCTGCCTGTTTTAAATAATGAGGGGAAAGAATCGGGGGCTATCGATCTTCCCAAGGAAATTTTTGATGAGCCCATCAATCAAGATGTGATTCACCAGGCAGTCGTCATGTATCAGGCCTCTGACCGCCAGGGTAACGCATCGACAAAGACACGCAAGGAAATTTCTGGCGGCGGCATCAAGCCTTGGCGCCAGAAAGGGACCGGACGCGCCCGTCATGGATCCATTCGGTCACCGCTATGGAAAAAAGGCGGTATTGTTTTCGGTCCTCATCCCAGGGATTTCAGTTATAGTGTTCCCCAGAAGGTTCGTCAAGGAGCTTTACGCGAGACTTTGAACGTGAAATATCAGGGCAAGAATTTAGTCTGTGTCGATGATTTCAAAAAACCGTTCGCGAAGACGAAAGAGTTCGCCGCGATTCTGAAGAATTTGAGTCTTAACGGGAAAATACTTGCCCTTCTCGATGGCTGCGACCCCAGCATACAGAGAGTGTCCCGCAATATTCCGCGGTTTCGTTTGATGCGTTCCCAGGATGTCAACGCGTATGACATCTTGCGTCATAAAAAGATCTTGGTCACTAAAACGGCGTTCAATAACTTGCTGGAGCGTATAACCAAATGATGCACGCCTACGATGTCGTCAAAAACCTGGTGCGTACCGAGCGGGCGACTTTTTTGGAACCGCAGCGCAAGTACCTCTTTCAGGTGGCCACTGACGCCAACAAGGTTCAGATCCGCAGGGCCGTTGAGGAGATCTATAAAGTGAAGGTTGAGTCGGTTAACACATCACTTGTCCCGGGGAAACTGCGACGCGTGCGTCAGGAATTGGGCCGCACCACGCCTTGGAAAAAAGCGATCGTTACGCTTAAAGATGGAAACAAGATCGAGGTTACATAAAAATGGGTATTAGACGATTTAGGCCGGTAACCAGTACGTTGCGCCATACGGCGATTGCGGATTTCGCGGAGATCACCAAAGGAAAGCCGGAAAAGAACCTTTTGCGGCCGTTGAAAAGTTCTGGCGGGCGCAATGTGTACGGGCGCATCACCATGCGATATCGTGGCGGCGGACACAAGAGGATGTATCGCCTCATTGATTTCAAGAGAGATCGTGTTGACCAGGAATGCACCGTCTTGGCCATAGAGTACGATCCGAATCGTACCGCGCGTATTGCGTTGATCCAATATCCGGATGGGGTCAAGTCGTATATTCTTGCTCCGCGCGATCTGAAGCCCGGTGATAAGGTGATCAGCACTATCGATAAAGATGTGGAAATCAAGCCCGGGAATTGCATGCCGTTACGCCGTATTCCACTGGGGACAGCGTTGCATAATATTGAACTGAAACCCGGGCAAGGCGGGAAGATCGCCCGTTCCGCGGGGACATCTATTCAGCTCGTTGCCAAAGAGGGGGATTACGCCTTCATCCGCATGCCGTCGAGCGAAGTGAGGAAGGTCCTGATTGATTGCCGTTCCTCCATCGGACAGATCGGCAATGTCGAGCATGAAACGCGTTCGATCGGAAAAGCGGGAAGAATGCGTTGGCTGGGGCATCGCCCGAAAGTTCGCGGGGTTGTCATGAATCCGGTGGACCATCCACACGGAGGCGGCGAAGGTAAAGCCCCGCAGGGAAATCCGCATCCGGTCACGCCGTGGGGAAGACCGACCAAAGGGTACAAAACCCGCAAGAAACAGAAATATTCGGACCAGTATATCATTCGCAGAAGGGGATCCAAGTAATATGACGCGTTCAGTCAAAAAAGGCCCGTACGTTGAAGAATCATTATTAAAGAAGCTTAACCGGATGGTCTTATCCGGTCAGCGACAACCGATCAAGACATGGTCGCGGCGTTCCACCGTCACTCCGGATTTTGTCGGCTATACGGTGGCGGTTCATGATGGCCGTAAGCACGTGCCGATTTTCATTACAGAAAATATGGTCGGATACAAATTTGGCGAATTTGCCCATACACGTACGTTTAAAAAGCATGGCGGCGTTAAAGCTAAAAAAGCGCCGGATAAGACTTAAAGGTCGGAAGCAATGATAGCCCTCGCACGAGCAAAATTTTTACGCGTTTCACCGACGAAGGTCCGGCAGGTGATCGATCTCATCCGCGGCAAGGATGTGGCAACTTCGCAGGCGATTTTGACCCACGTCCAGAAGGGGTCGCGGACGATGATCAGTAAAGTGTTAAGTTCTGCCGTGGACAACGCCAAGCAAAAAGGGCTTATGGAAGACCAGCTGTTCATCTCGCGGATCGTGGCCGATCAGGGCGCTTCCTGGAAACGTTTTCGCGCCGCGTCGTTCGGGAGAGCGACACCGATTTTAAAGAGAACGACCCATTTAACGATCGAACTGGATTTAAAAACCAAATAGGAGAATAAGCAGTGGGACAAAAAGTTAGCCCAGTAGCATTACGCATCGGATATATCGAAAACTGGAGAAGCCTCTGGTTCGCGGACAAAAAGCAATTCGCGCAGAACATTCTGGAGGATTACAAGATCCGTCAGTTCATCAAGAAACGTTTTGCGCAGGCGGCAGTTTCCAAGGTCGTCATTGAACGGCTAGGCGATAAGATCCGGGTCATCATCCATACCGCGCGTCCCGGAGTGATCATCGGACGCCGCGGGGCGGATATTGACAAATTACGGGTGGAGCTGGGAGAGATTACCTCCAAGGAAATCGCTATTGATCCGCAGGAAATCAAGAATCCGTCCGTTGATGCTCAATTAATTGCCCAGAATATCGCCACGCAGCTGGAAAAACGCATCGCGTTTCGCCGCGCGATGAAACGGGCCATTGACCAAGCCATGTCCGCCGGTATCAAGGGGATCAAGGTCAAATGTTCCGGGCGTCTTAATGGTGCCGAGTTGGCGCGTAGTGAATCCTATCGCGTCGGCAAGCTTCCCCTGCACACATTTCGCGCCCAGATCGAATATGGATTTGCCGAAGCGTTGACGACGTATGGATTGTTAGGCGTAAAGGTGTGGACCAACAAGGGCGAAGTGATCAAGGAGATCAAGCGCCAGGGGGAGACCAATACGCCGCAACAACCGCAGCAGGCGACTTTTAAGAAGGCTTCTTTTAAAAAGGACACGACGCGGTCTTAAGGGTTTTTTAGTGAGGAGATAGAATTACGATGGCTGTGATGCCCAGAAAAGTTAAGTACCGCAAGGCCCTCAAGGGGAAGATCCGCGGGATCGCCACATCGGGCAATAAGCTGCACTTCGGCGAGTACGGTTTAAAGGCCATAGAAAATGGCATTATCCGGTCGAACCATATTGAGGCCTGCCGGGTGGCGGCGGCACGCAAGATGAAAGGGGCCGGCAAGATCTGGATTAATATTTTTCCTTATAAACCGGTTACCAAGAAACCCGCGGAAACACGTATGGGAAAAGGAAAAGGGGATCTGTCTCATTGGATCTGCCCGATATATCGCGGAAGAATGCTTTTTGAGATTAGCGGCGTGCCGGAAGAATTCGCCAAGGTGGTTTGCCGGTTGATCGCGTTTAAATTGCCGGTAAGGACGCGGTTTATTTCGCGCATGGGAGCGCACGCATGAAAAAAAACAAGGGAATAAGAGAATTAAACTCGGAAGAGCTGGTCAAAAAAGGTAAAGATCTCAAGAAGGAATTGTATGATCTTAATTACCAGCGCAAAATGGGCAATGTTGAAAAACCGGCTCGCTTCAAAGCGTTAAGAAAAGAAATCGCCCGCGCCCTGACTATTTTGAAAGAAAGAGAATTGGAAGATGAGCGAACCAGCAAAAAGGCCTAACCAGCGAAGGTTTTTAGAGGGCACTGTCGTCAGCGACAAGATGAACAAGACGCGCGTGGTCCAGGTGCGCTGGACGACAAAGCATTCTCAATATCAGAAGGTTATGCAAAAGGCCTCAAAGTACAAGGCCCATGACGAGAAAAATGCGGCGAAAACGGGAGATGTCGTGCGGATTATGGAAACACGGCCTCTTTCCAAGGATAAACGTTGGGTCATTATGGATATCGTGAAGAAGGCTGTCGTTTCAGATCAGCCGGCGAGTTCAATATAAGGATAAACATGCTTTATTTAAAGACATTACTGGATGTGGCGGACAATACGGGCGCGCGCAAGGCATCGTTGATCGGAGTGCTTCACGCTAAAGGAAGATTATGCGCGCGTATTGGAGATCTGGTGAGCGTCAATATCAAAGAGTCCGCGCCCGACGCCGCCGTTAAAAAGGGCGAAAAGGCCAAGGGGATCATCATCCGTACCAAAGCCCCGATTCGTCGTTCGGATGGGACATATGTCCGTTTTGATACTAACGCCGTCGTTATCGTGGATGAAACGGGCAACCCGAAGGGAACACGCGTTTTTGGTCCCGTTGCCCGTGAGCTTCGTAATATGGAATATATGAAAATCGTGTCCTTAGCGCCAGAGGTCGTTTAATATGTTGCGCATTAAAAAAGATGATCAGATCAAAGTGATTGCCGGCAAGGATAAGGGCAAAACCGGAAAAGTCATGATGGTTTTCCCAAGAGAACAACGGGCGCTTGTCGAACGGATCAACTTGGTCAAGAAGGCTCAGCGCAGGACCCAGCAGAATCCCCAAGGCGGGATTGTGGAGATCGAAGCCCCGATCCATATTTCCAATATCATGCTCATCGACAAGAAAAGTAATCAACCAACGCGTTTTAAAGCTTCTTTGCTTAAAGATGGGACGAAACAGCGTGTGGCTGTGAAGACCGGGGAGGGTGTTTAACAGTGATGCCGCGTTTGCAACAGGAATATCGGGAAAAAACCGTGCCGAAAATGCAAGAGACCTTCGGTATCAAGAATCGCATGGCCGTCCCGCGTCTTGAAAAAATCGTCATTAACATGGGCGTTGGAAAAGCCATCGCCGATGCCAAGATCCTGGACGCTGCCGTTAAAGATTTGGCCACCATTGCCGGGCAACAGCCGGTCGTTACGCGCGCGAAGAAAGCTATTTCTAATTTCAAGATCAGAGAAAATTTGCCCATTGGCTGTAAGGTCACGTTGCGCCGGGCCAAGATGTACGAATTCTTAGACCGACTGGTTAATGTGGCGTTGCCGCGTATTCGCGATTTTAACGGCGTATCGACCAAGTCTTTTGATGGGCAGGGCAACTATTCCATCGGGATCTCGGAACAGGCGATCTTCCCGGAGATCGAAACGGGCAAGCTTTCGAATACGCAAGGGATGGATATCATATTCGTTTTTAACAAGGGACCACAAGAGCAGACCAAAGAACTTCTCAGGCTTTTGGGGATGCCGTTTACCAAAAAGTAAGAAGAAAGAGTGACATGGCCAGGAAAGCATTAGTACTGAAGGCAGCCAGAAAACCGAAATTTTCGAGCAGAAAATATAACCGTTGTCAGATATGCGGCCGCGTACGATCCTATTATCGCCGGTTCGGAGTATGCCGCATTTGTTTCCGGGAATTGGCCTGGCGCGGTGAAATTCCCGGGGTAAAAAAGGCCAGTTGGTAATTTATCTGACAGATAAAATGAGGATTTATCCGATATGTCATTAAACGACCCAATCAGCGATTTGTTAACCACGATCCGTAACGGCGTTCAGGCTGGCAAGGAAACTGTTGATATTCCTGCTTCTAAATTAAATGGCCGGATCCTCGAGATTTTTAAGAACGACGGTTATATCGAGGATGTCCGGTTGATGAAAAATAACGTGCAGGGGACATTCAAGGTTTATCTGAAATATGAGAATAAAAAACCCGCCATCATGGGATTGCGCAGGGTGTCAAAGTCCGGATTGAGGGTCTATCGTAAGAACGATGAACTTCCCCGCGTTCTTAACGGGCTGGGGACAGCCGTGCTTTCCACTTCTAAAGGGGTTATCACGGATCGCGAGGCCAGGAAATTACAGGTGGGCGGAGAAATTTTGTGTTACATTTGGTAATCGAAGGACGTTAATCCATGTCACGTATAGGAAAAATACCGGTTGCGGTACCCAAGGAAGTCAAGGTCACCCTTGATGCTTCCAAAGTGTATGTGGAAGGGCCGAAGGGAAAGTTGGAGTTGAGCATCCCGTCAGGAATCAAGGTGGAATCCAAAGACGGCCAGTTGCTGGTCACCCGTCAGTCGGACATCAAACAGATGAAGGCGACGCACGGAACGGTTCGCGCTTATCTGGTCAACATGGTGACCGGTGTGACTAAAGGTCACAAAAAAGATCTGGAAATACAAGGCTTGGGCTTCCGCGCGCAGTTACAGGGGAAAAAGATCGTTTTTAGCCTCGGGTTGAGCCATCCGGTTGAATTTGAGGTGCCTGGCACTGTCAAAGTGGCGGTGCCGACCCAGACTTCGATCACGATCGAAGGCCCGGACAACATGGCCGTCGGTCAGGTGGCAGCGAGTATCCGCGCCATCAAACCCGTGGAGCCGTATAAAGGCAAGGGTATCCGCTATGTGGGCGAATTTGTCCGGCGCAAACAAGGAAAATCCGTAACGAAATAAGGATCGAATTTTTATGGTACTTTTGAAAAAAGAATTAGGAAGGATTTACCGGCATCAGCGGACGCGCAGCAGGATCATCGGAACCAATGAGCGGCCCCGGGTATGCGTGCACCGCAGTCTTAATAATTTTTACGTACAAGTCATAGATGATGTCAGCCGCAGTGTCCTTTTCGGTTTGTCGACTTTAACCAAAGACGTGCGCGCAAAGATCAAGAATGGCGGGAACGTGGATGCCGCAGCGCGTCTGGGAGAGATCTTCGCCGCTGAGGCCAAGAAAAAGGGAATCAACAAGATTTGCTTCGATCGTGGCGGCTATCTGTACCACGGTTGCGTGAAGGCTTTTGCCGAAGCCGCGCGTAAAGGCGGATTGGAATTCTAGGAGTGGATAAAGGAGACATGGAAGAGCAAAAAGAACAGATCAAAGATCCCGCTGACACGGCGGAAACCAGTGTTAATAAAATTCCTGTGGTTGAAGAACAGCCCCCGGAACCGGTGCGCAGAAAAAAAGCCGGCGGTGAAGAAGATCGCTTTGGCCGGAAAGCGAAGATCGCTTTTGAAAAATCTTCCGATTCGGAGCCGGTCGAAGAGGTTATCTCCATTAACCGTATCACCAAAGTGACCAAGGGGGGCAAGAAGCTTTCCTTTAGCGCTTTGGTTGTCGTTGGGGATACTAAGGGGCGCGTCGGGTATAGTTTAGAGAAGGCGGCCGAAGTTTCTATCGCCATTCGCAAGTCCATCGCATCGGCAAAAAAGCAAATGATCAATGTGTCTTTGAGCGGATCAACGATACCTCATGAGATCATCGGCCGCTGCGGTGGAGCGACCGTCCTTTTGAAACCGGCGGCAGATGGAACCGGGGTTATCGCTGCGGGACCTGTGCGCGCGGTTTGCGACGGGGTCGGTATCCGTAACATTTTGACGAAATGTCACAGGTCGAACAATCCGATCAATGTCGTTAAGGCGACGATGGACGGGCTTAGCCGTTTAAAATCCGGAAACAATTTGAAGAAAGCCTAAAATGTATTTACACGAACTTAAATCACCTGTGGGCTCACGAAAAAGGAAGAAACTCCTTGGACGGGGCGCCGGATCCGGTCATGGCCGTACCAGCGGTCGTGGACAAAAGGGACAAAATTCACGCAGCAGCGGACGTAAACTGATCGGCACTTCAGAGGGGGGCCAGATGCCGTTAGCCAAGCGTCTTCCGAAGGTCGGTTTTCGCAGCAAGCGCCCGATCCTCAATCAGGTCGTTGATCTGAAGCAATTGAACCATTTGGAGAATGGAACGGTTATTAACGTCGCATTACTGAAGTCCCATGGGTTGATCGAAAGTATCCATAAACCCTTCAAGATTTTAGGGGACGGCGAGCTGAAGAGATCCGTTGTTGTTGAAGCGGGGAGTGTCTCCCAGACGGCCCGCGAGAAGATTCTCAAGGCCGGAGGCAAGGTTACAGCGGCATGATCGCTTCATTCGCCAACTGTTTTAAGATACCTGAATTAAAGAATAAAATATTTTTTACTTTGGCCATTGTCGTGGCCTACCGGGTTGGATGTTATCTCCCGACTCCGGGGGTTAACGGTTCGGTTTTAGCGGAATTCTTTCAGCGGCTTAGTTCCACCTCCGGAGGGAGCATATTCGGGATCATGAATATGTTCTCCGGTGGAGCGCTGGAAAAGGCAACGGTGTTCGCCTTGGGGATCATGCCCTATATTTCCAGCTCCATCATTATGCAGCTTTTGACGGCCGTTATTCCGTCGCTGGAACGTTTGGCCAAGGAAGGCCAGGCAGGATATCAGAAGATCAATCAGTACACGCGCTACGGCACCTTGGTCCTGGCGCTCGTTCAATCATTTTTTATCGCTCTTTGGCTTGAAGATAAATCGGGAACGGTCTTTCAAGGATTGCAGGTCGTCAATAATCCAGGATGGGGATTTCGCCTGGTAACCGTTTTGACCTTATCGAGCGGGACGCTCCTTTTGATGTGGTTTGGTGAACGCATCCAGGAACACGGTATCGGTAACGGGATTTCCCTTATTATTACGGCGGGTATCCTTTCGGCGGCTCCTTCAGCTATGCAGATGTTGCTCCGGTTGATGGCGCCTGCTTCTGCCGGCGCGGGTTCCGCGCAGTTGCAGCCGTTAACGCTGGTGCTCATGGTTTGTTTTTTGATCGGCGTCATTATCTCGATCACCCTGATCACGCAGGCGCAGCGCAAGATCCCGGTACAATATGCCCGGCGCATTGTGGGCCGTAAAGTGTACGGCGGGCAGAATACGTATATCCCGCTGAAAGTGGATACTTCGGGAGTCATCGCGATTATTTTCGCACAGTCGATTATCCTTTTCCCGGCGACGCTGGCCAGCTTTATCCCGCACCAGGGGTTTCAATCTCTGGCGAGCATCTTTTTGCGTGGCCACGTCTGGTATTATCTGGTTTATGGATTGCTCATCGTATTTTTTTGTTATTTCTACACCGCCATTGTTTTTAATCCGATCGATGTGGCCGAGAACATGAAAAAACATGGAGGATTTATTCCAGGCGTGCGGCCCGGAACCCAGACGTCGGAATATCTGGATTTTATCATGACACGCATCACACTGGCGGGCGCGGTTTTTATTTGCGCGATCGCCATTATGCCGGATGCGATCATGGCCTCTTTTAAAGTGCCATATCTGGTGGCATCATTTTTTGGCGGTACGGGTGTTTTGATCATCGTCGGGGTTATGCTTGACACTATGAAGCAGATCGAATCGCATCTATTGACGCGTCATTATGACGGTTTTATGCGTTCCGGCCAAATGATAAGAGGCCGGCGATGAGATTGGTATTGCTCGGGCCCCCGGGTGCCGGAAAAGGGACCTTGGCGGCCCTGTTAAAGGAAGGCTTGGGATTGGTCCACATCTCAACCGGGGATATGCTTCGGGAGGAGATGAAAAAAGAAACAGCGACCGGCCGGGAAGTAAAAAAGTTTATTGAAAAGGGCGAACTTGTCCCGGATGAATTCGTCATCAGGCTCATTGAGAAGAAATTGACCAGCGACAAACGCGTTGGGCACGGATATATGCTGGATGGTTTTCCCCGAACGCGCAAGCAGGCCGAAGATCTCGACCGGATCCTGGGGCAGATTCGGCAGCCTCTCGATTACGCTTTATATATGGAATCAACGCTGCCGGTCATTATCCAACGGCTGGGGGGGCGGCGGGTGTGCCGGAATTGCGGCACTTTATATCATATCCGCAATAAGCCGCCCAAAAAAGAAAAAGTATGTGATCTGTGCGGCGCAGAGGTATATCAGAGAGCCGATGACAATGAAGCCACGATCCGCACGCGCATGGACGTGTATTTGAAAAATACACGGTCGGTTATTGATTATTACAATGCCCAAGGCAAGTTAAAGAAGCTCGATGGCGACAAGGATTCTGAAGAGGTACAGGCTGTTTTGATGCAGATATTTCATGAAGACCACAAATTCAATAAGCATTAAGACGGCCCAGGAAATCGCAATTTTACGTGACGCCGGGAAAATTCTAGCGGAAATTGTCGAAGATTTAAAGCGTTCTTTAAAAGAGGGGATTACAACCAGGGAAGTTGATCAGGTCGCAGGGAAACTGATTCAGCAAAGGGGTGTTGTTCCGGCCTTTAAAGGATATCGTGGTTTCCCGGGGTGTGTGTGTATATCGGTTAACGAAGAAGTCGTGCACGGCGTGCCCGGGAACCGGTTGTTACGTCCGGGTGATATCGTGAGTCTGGATGTGGGAATTATCCATAAGGGTTATTATTCCGATACAGCTCTGACGGCGGGAATCGGGATAGTCCGGGATGCTTTAAAGAAGCTCCTGGAGGTGACCAGCCAATCTCTTTATAAGGGAATTGAGCAGGCCCGCGCCGGGAATCACCTGTCGGATATATCGCACGCGATCCAGACCTTCATTGAGGCGAACCATTTTTCGATCGTGCGTGATTTTGTGGGGCACGGCATCGGCAAGAATTTGCACGAGGACCCCGAGATCCCGAATTTCGGGCCGGCGCATAACGGCCCGATCCTTAAAGAGGGCATGGTTCTCGCCATTGAGCCGATGGTGAATATGGGCACGTGGCAGACGAGGATATTGGATGACGGGTGGACGGTGGTTACCCAGGACGGTCAGCCTTCAGCGCATTTTGAACATACAGTGGCGATTGCTTCGAAGGGGCCGGAGATACTTACGCGAATATAGGGTATGGCGAAAGAAGAACTTATCGAGGTCGAAGGGGTCGTTAAAGAGGCGTTACCCAATGCCATGTTTCGGGTGGTACTCGATAACGGGCATTTGGTGCTGGCGCACATTTCCGGAAAGATCCGGAAGAATTTTATCCGGATTCTTCCGGGAGACAAAGTAAAAGTTGAACTTTCGCCTTACGATCTAACGCGGGGGCGGATAACATTCAGGGCATAAAAATCATGAAAGTAAAATCGTCAGTCAAAAGAATTTGCGGGCATTGCAAGATCATCCGTCGAAAAGGCGTGGTTCGGGTGATCTGCTCGAATCCGAAACATAAACAGAGACAGGGGTAAAACAGTATGCCAAGAATTTTAGGTATTGACATTCCCAAACAAAAAAGGATCGAGGCGTCGTTGCCGTATCTTTACGGCATCGGACCGGCGCGGACCCGTGATATCTTAACGCAGGCCAAGATCGACTTTAACCGCCGGGCCAAAGATCTGACGGATGAAGAGATTTCGCGCATCACAGCCATCATCCAGAGCGGGTATATCACCGAGGGCGATTTGCGCCGGGAGATCGCCCAGAATATTAAACGGCTCATGGATATCGGGGCTTACCGCGGGATCAGGCATCGTAAAGGGTTGCCGGTGCGCGGTCAGCGCACACGCACCAACGCGCGGACCCGTAAAGGAAAACGCGCCGGGGTTGGCGGCAAGAAGATGCCCGCGCCCGTTGCGAAATCGTAGCGTTGACTAACATAGAGGGATTTTAATTTATGGAAAAAGAACCGAAACAACAGCAACAACAGCCGGCAGCGGCGGCGGCGCAAGCGCAGCCGGAGAAGGCGGCACGGGCCAAAGACAAGGCAAAGAAAAAGGCCCTTAAAGGAATTACCTCGGGTGTGGCGCATATCAAAGCGACGTTTAACAACACGATCGTCACCATCACGGATGCCACGGGAAACGTCATTACTTGGTCGACACCGGGTATGGTCGGGTTTAACGGCTCGAAAAAATCAACGCCGTTTGCCGCGCAGATTGCCGCGGCTGATGCCGCCCGACGGGCAAAGGATTTAGGTTTGAGGACCGTTGAAGTCCTCGTGAAAGGTCCCGGTGCCGGACGTGAATCGGCTATCCGGGCATTGCAGGCCAATGGACTGACGGTCACTTCGATTAAAGACGTGACGCCTTTACCACATAACGGATGCCGTCCCCGGAAAAAACGACGGGTTTAATCTGGAGGAAAATAATTTATGGGAAGATATTTAGGTTCAAGTTGTCGATTATGCAGAAGGGAGGGAGAGAAGCTCTTTTTAAAGGGCGTTCGTTGCATGACCTATCGTTGCGCCATCGAACGCCGGGCCTATGCCCCGGGTCAACACGGCCAAGCGCGTAAAGCAAAGCTTTCGAACTTCGGGTTACAGATGCGCGAGAAGCAAAAGGTCAAAAGAATTTATGGCATGTTCGAAAGACAGTTCAACAACTATTTCGGCAAAGCCGTGAGTACCAAGGGTGTTACCGGTACCGTTTTGCTCCAGATGCTGGAACGCCGTTTGGACAATGTCATGTATCAGCTTGGTTTCGCGACCTCCCGTAAGCAGGGACGGCAAATTGTCGGTCACGGGTTTGTTTTCGTTAATGACCATATGGTCAATATTCCATCGTATCAGGTCAAGGGAAACGACGAGATCATTCTGAAATTCAAGAAAAAGGGAAAAAAAACGATCGATGACAATCTCAAAGCTTCGGAAAATCGCGCGGTTCCGGGCTGGCTTGAGCTCGATCGCGACCATTATAAGGCAAAGATCAAGCGGTTGCCGGCGCGCGAGGATATCAATTTCCCCGTCAACGAGCAGTTGATCATCGAGCTTTATTCACGATAACAGGGTTCATCCAAGGAGGAAGACACATGGGAGTAAAGTGGCGAGATTTTCAGATGCCCAAAAGGCTTGATTGCGATGAATCCGTTTATTCCGATACCTATGGAAAGTTCATTGCCGAACCGTTCGAGAAAGGCTATGGGGTCACCCTCGGGAATTCCTTAAGACGCATCTTGCTCTCCTCCATTGAGGGAAGCGCGGTTACCTCGGTGCGCATTGAAGGTGTGCGTCATGAGTTTTCCACGATCCCCGGCGTGCTGGAGTCCGTGACGGAGATCATCCTCAACATTAAAAAGTTGGTCATCAGGTCGCATTCCAAGGTCCCCAAGATTATCCATATACGGGCCGAGAAAAAAGGTGAAGTTAAGGCCGTTGACATTGTCTGCGATGAGAGCATGGAGATCCTCAACCCGGATCTGCATATCGCCACACTGACCCGCGACACGCGTTTCTTCGTTGAGATGGAAGTTTCTCGCGGCCGCGGCTATGTCCCGTCAGAGCAGAACAAGAAAGAGGGCGTGGACACGATCGCCATCGATTCGATTTTTACTCCCATTACCAAAGTCAATTTCCGGGTGGAGAACACCCGTGTCGGGCAGCGTACCGATTATGACCGTTTGGTCACGGAGATCTGGACCAACGGCAGCATCAATCCCAAGGAAGCGTTGCTTTATGGTGCCAACATCCTGCAACGGCATTTGGACGTATTTGTCAGTTACGGACAGCTTCCTGAAGAAGAGGAAGAGGATGAGGAGATTTCGGCCGAAGAGCAGGCGATGTACGAGAAGCTCCGGTTGCCTATTTCGGAGCTGGAATTGTCCGTGCGCAGCGCCAATTGTCTTAAAGACGCCAATATCAAGACCATATCGGAATTAGTGCGCAAGACGGAATCCGAATTGTTGACCTTCCGCAATTTCGGCAAGAAATCTTTGTCGGAAATCAGCGATCTCCTCAAGGCCATGGGATTGAGTCTGGGCATGAAAGTAGACGTCAAGAAATTAAAATTGAAGAAGGAGTAACATGCGACACGGTATGGCAGGGAACAGATTAAGCCGAAATTCCAGTTTACGTAAAGCGACCGTCCGCGACCTGGCCAAGGCCACCCTTGTCGCACAGCGGATTTGTACAACCGAAGCCAGGGCCAAAGAGGCGCGTAAGCTTGTTGATAAATTGATCACGCTGGGGAAAAAGGGCACCCTGGCCGCCAAGCGCCGTGCTTTTTCCATCCTGACGGACCACAAAGTTGTCAGTGATCTGTTTGTCAAGACTTCGCCGCGATTCAAGGACCGTGTCGGCGGATATACCCGTATCATCAAGCTTGGGACCCGACGCGGCGACAACGCCGCGTTGGCGTATCTTGAGTTGACGGAAAAAGAGATCGTCATTGTCAGTAAGCCCAAATCCGCGGCGGCCGTCAAAAAAGAAAAAGCACCCGCGGTCCACGACCATGAACACCATGGCCATGAGCACCCCGGGCATGAACATCATGGGCACGAGCATCATGAGCCCGCGCATGAACATGAGGCCAAGCCGAAACCAAAGGCGGTCATCAAGGAACAGCCGAAGAAAGATGCGATCAAGGATCAGAAGTCGTTGCCCGATAAGGATAAGCCCCGCGGTAAATTCATGGGCGGTATCCGCAATATGTTCAACCGTGGTTCCAGTTCATCAGGGAAGTAGTTTCGTTCAATCCGATCTTCTTAAGGAAAGTACGATTGGGCACCTTGACAGTCAGTATAAACCGCCGCATCAAAGATATCATCGGGTCGACCACGCTCGCCATCACGGCCAATGCCAATGAACTAAAGGCCAAAGGGCACGACGTCGTGAACTTCGCCGCAGGCGAACCCGATTTTGACACGCCCAAATCCATCAAGGCCGCGGCCATCGCTGCCATCGAAAAAGGGCTGACGAAATACACACCCACCTCCGGAACGCTGGAATTGCGGGAAACGATCGCCGCGAAATTTAAGAAAGACAACCGCCTCGAATACAAGCCGTCGCAGATCGTTGTTTCCTGCGGCGCGAAGCATTCCATTTTCAATATTATCCAGATCCTTGCCGATGAGGGCGAAGAGGTGCTTGTTCCCGCGCCCTACTGGGTCAGCTATCCCGAAATGGTCAAAGCCGCTGGCGCGGTGCCGAGATTTATCCCTGCCACGGCGCAGGCGGGATTTAAAATCACACCCGCGGATCTGCGTCGTTACGCCGGAAACAAGACAAAGATTTTAATCCTTAATTCCCCTTCGAACCCGACAGGGATGGTGTATTCCCGGAAAGAACTCGAACCCATCGCGGAATTTTGCGTCAAGAACAACATTTTTGTCATCAGCGATGAGATCTATGAGAAACTTGTTTATGACACGGATGAGTACACTTCTATCGGCGCGCTGGGCAAAGATATTTTTGATCTGACGATCACGGTCAACGGCGTGTCGAAGGCCTACGCGATGACGGGTTGGCGTATCGGTTACGCGGCAGGACGCGAGGACGTCATGGATTATGTTAAGAAATTCCAGGATCACGCGACGTCGAACCCGACGTCGATAAGTCAGGCGGCGGTGGTGCAGGCGCTGCGCGAACCCGAGGAGGGTGTTCTCGCCATGCGCGAGGAATTCCGCAAACGCCGCAACTTGATGGCCGCCGAATTAAAGGATGTTGCGCAGATCAGCTATGTTTTGCCCCAGGGAGCGTTTTACCTGTTTTGCGATTTCTCCAAGCTGGGGCCCTCCGAGCAGATCGCCCGTCAGATCCTTGATGATGTTAAAGTGGCGGTCATCCCCGGCGACAGTTTCGGGGCGCCGGGGTTCATTCGTTTGAGCTTTGCCACTTCGCAGGAGAGAATCCGGGAGGGGACCAAACGCATCAAAGACTGGATTCGTCAGCACGCGCCTCGGTAAGGGTTACCGGCACAAGAAGCTTACGCCCCGCATATTCAGGAAGGAGTTTTCCGTGGATCTCAAAGAACTGCTTAAGGTAACGATCAGTCAAAACGCCTCCGATTTGCATTTGACCGAGAGCAGTCCTCCTATTTTAAGAATCGACGGCAAGCTTATCCCCATGAACCACCTGCCGGTCAGTCGGGATGAACTTAAAAAAGCCATCTACGGCATTTTAACTGACTCTCAAAAAGAAAAATTTGAACGCGATCGCGAGCTGGATTTCTCGCTCGCCCTGGAAGGGCTGGAGCGCTTTCGCGTCAATATCCACATCCAGCGCGGTTCCGTGGAGGCGGCGTTGCGTCGTATCCCGTTGTACGTGCCTTCTATTGAAGATCTGGCGCTGCCGCAGGCTATTGTCGATTTCGCGCGACGGCCCGACGGGCTTGTCCTTGTTACGGGGCCGACCGGATCGGGGAAAACGACGACGTTAGCTGCCATGATCGATCTCATCAATCGTGAGCGTTCCTGCATGATCGTCGCGATCGAGGATCCGATTGAATACGTCCATAAAAATAAAAAGGCCGTTATCAAACAGCGCGAGGTCTACAGCGACACGCATTCGTTTGCCGAGGCGCTCAAACGTTGTCTGCGCCAGGACCCGGACGTGATCGTGGTCGGTGAGATGCGCGATCTGGAAACGATCGGTACCACTTTGACCGCGGCGGAAACCGGGCACCTTGTTTTGGCCACGTTGCACACTCCTGACGCGGCGCAGACGATCGAACGCATTATTGACGTCTTTCCGGCGCACCAGCAACAACAGGTGCGTCTGCAGCTTTCCGCGTGCATTCAGGGGGTTGTCTGCCAGCGGCTTTTACCCCGGGCTGAAGGAGAAGGCCGTGTCCTGGTGACCGAAGTTCTGGTGGCGACACCGGCCATCCGCAACCTCATCCGCGAAAAGGCCGTGGAGCAGATTCCGACCGCCATCCAGACGGGCAGCCAGTATGGCATGCATACGATGGATGCCTGCCTGCGCACCCTTTTTGAGCAGGGCATCATCACCTTTGAAGACGCGATGACGCAGGTCAAAAACGTTGAGGAATTCAAGCATTTGTTGGAGCGCAAGAAAACCAAGAAGTAATATTTTCCGGAAAGGTTCCATGACCAAGGCATCGATTGAAGCAGCGCAAAAGAAATTCGGCGCCGTTGTTGAAGAACAGCTTAAACGTGTCGAAGAGATGAAGAAATCCGGCGCTTTTATCGATTACGCGAAATTGTCGCCTGTCATCATCGGTATTTGCTGGGGTGACGGTATCGGCGAATTTATTTCTAGAAACGCCCAGGAAGTCCTCACGCATGCCTTGAAAGAAGAAGTCAAGAGGGGCAAGATCGCATTTAAAGAGATCAAGGGGCTGACGATCGAGAACAGGGTCAAGCACAAGAAGGCTATCCCCGACGATATTTTAGAAGAGCTTAAAGCTTGCCATATTATTTTAAAAGGTCCCACGACGACCCCGCAGGCCGGCGACCCGTGGCCGAACATCGAAAGCGCCAATGTGGCGATGCGCCGCGCGCTGGATCTTTTTGCCAACGTCCGGCCGGTGAAGATCCCGCGTGAAGGTGTCGACTGGTGTTTCTTCCGGGAAAACACCGAAGGCGCGTATATCCTTGGTTCCAAAGGATTCGACGTCGGTGAAGATTTAAGTGTTGATTTTACGGTCGCGACGGAGCAAGGCTCCGAGCGCATCATCCGCATGGCCTTTGATTACGCCAGGAAAAACAATATCGACCGCGTGACGGTCATCACCAAATCCAATGTCATCAAGACAACCGACGGACGATTTTCGCGCGCGGCCAAACGTATCGCCAAAGACTATCCCGCTATCGAGTGCGACGAGTGGTATATTGACATCATGACGGCAAAACTCATTGACCCTGCCCGGCGCAAGGATTTTAAGGTCATGGTCATGCCGAATCTTTATGGGGACATTCTCACCGATGAAGCGGCGCAATTGCAGGGCGGGGTGGGCACCGCAGGGAGTGCCAATATCGGCACGCGCTGGGCGATGTTCGAGGCGATCCACGGCAGCGCGCCGCGCATGGTCAAAGAAGGCCGCGCCCAATACGCCGATCCGTCTTCGATGATCCGCGCCTGCGCGATGCTCTTGCGGCATATCGGGTATCCGCAAAAGGCCCAGGACGTCGAGATGGCGCTCGAAGTTTGCGGTCAATTTGAGAAAAAAGTAACAATCACCGGACGCGACACGGGTGCTACCGGCGGGGAATATACAAAATACATTTTGTCCTGGGTCGATAACCCTAAACTCAAGTCGCGGTGGGAAAGTGAAGTCTTTAACGTTAAGTAATCGCATGAACGCATAATTATGGGAAACTTAACCCCGTTTTCCCGCCAGGGAACGGGGGTTTTTTATTCGCCGCAGCGGTGGCGAATAACCCCCAGCGCTTGATTCATCCCGAACTATCAAGATCTTCGGGATGAATCAGCTGGGGTGAGCATACAGGCGTAGAAGCCCGATACCCCAAGGGAGGGTGTCGGGACTTTGCCCTCCGAAGAGGTTGTTATGGTCATTAAGATATTATGGCGTATCCTTGTCTTCGTTGCGATGTTGTACGCCACGTCCGCGGCGGCGCAGGGCGGGGGGGATATCCTGTTGCGGGACCTTTTGTGGAACATGGACCGGGCGCAGCAATCTGTTAAGGACATGACGTTTGTTTTTGTCACCGCCGCGGCCAAGGGTTCCAGTATTGAAAAATTAAACACGGCCGCGCAGCAAGCCGGCAGCGCTACCTTGCCGGAAGAGGCCCGGATGTCCGTGTGGATCAAAAAGCCCGACAAGATGAAGATCGTTGCCGGAGATTACAAGATCATTATCCGCAAAGAAGGTCAGGAATGGTTCAGCTACCAGTACGCCTATTCAACGGGCCAGACGGCGCGCCAGAAACTCCCCCCAGACACCTGGCCGGTGTGGCCGAGCCAGGAACGCATTGTCGCGAACCTGAAGAAATATATGGCGAAGAATACCCCGTACACGATCCTGCGCGATGACGCCGCCGCGGGTGGACCCACGTATATCCTCACGTTTAAGCCCAAAGGCACCGGGGAAGAGTATGCGTACGTCATCCGCATCGCCGACTGGCGTATTTTGAAGTCCGTGTTCTACGAGGACGGCCAGGCCTCTTTTGCCGCCGAGTGGCGTGACATCGCGGTCAATAACCAGTTCCCGGACAAGCTCTTTGATATTGCAGAACCCGAAGAGACGGCTTCCGCGAAAAAGCAGCCGCAAGACGTTGTTTCCATTTCTTCAGAGGATTTGCCGATCGAGGTTGTTTATGCCGGGGTTGTGAGAAAAGAAGTCATTGCGCAAGAAGGCGGGTACACGCTTGGAAATAACAGCCGGTATCTGCGCACCCGGAAATTCGTGGCAGAGAAAGATACGGTGCCGGGCACGCTCGGCACGGCCTTCGGATTTGTTTTTACGGTCAAGGGCAAGGATCCACTTTTCTTGACGGCGCGGTATCTTCATCCACCGATGGCCAACGCGCTCACACGGGAGATCACCACCACGCACGAGACGCCGTTGAGTGTCCGTCCCGGCGAAACAGAGATGGTCAGCTGGGTCTTTACGAGGGAATGGGAGATTGCGCCAGGTGCGTGGACCCTGCAATTGCGGGATGGCGGGAGAAAATTGGCTGAGAAGAAATTTACGGTGACTAAGATTGAGAATGTTTACGCTCATCTGGGCGAGTGGGGCCGGCGTTTGCCGGAATTTAACGCGGCGGCCGCGAAGGACCCCAAAAATGCCAAGGCGCTCACCGGGCTCGGCAACGCTTATTCCGAAATGGGCGAGTACGCGCGCGCGCTGGCCGAATACACCAAAGCCATTGAATCCGACCCCAAATCTCCCACGGCTTATAATGGCCGCTGCGACGTGTACGCGCTCCAGGGAGAGTTTGATAAAGCGATCACGGATTGCGACAAGGCGATAGGGCTCAAACCCAAATACGCGTTCGCGTTCATCAACCGCGGCAAGGCCTGGGATGGTAAAGGCGATTACGAAAAAGCGGTCGCTGATTATACGCGGGCCATTGAATTGAATCCCCGCTATGCCAACGCGTATTATTACCGGGGGCTGACGCTTATTCAAAGAGGCGACACCGACGGCGCCAAAGCGGATTTTGAAAAGGTGCTGGAGCTGAATCCTTACGACGCCCGGGCGCGCAAGAAACTGGAAGATTTGTAACAGGGTAAAGGGAATAGGGGTTAGGGGATGGATTATAAAAGAAAGGAAATCGCATGAACAAAAGGACAAGCATTTTGATTTTAATCGCGCTGATGGGCTGGGTTCCCGCAGCGACGGCGGCGCAGACAACCCAGAGCGCGCAATCCGGCCAGACCAACGTCGAGGTGACCGTTTACAACAACAATCTCGGTCTGGTCAAGGACACGCGCGACATTCAGCTTCCAGCCGGTGAAGGGGAGTTGCGTTTTATGGACGTGGCCGCCTATATTATGCCGGTGACCGTGCACGCCAAGTCGCTCAATGCCCCGGAGCAGTTCCAGGTGCTGGAGCAGAATTACGAATACGACCTGATGGACTACAACAAGCTGATGGATAAGTTCGTGGACAAAAAGGTCAAACTCGTGGATTGGAACCAGTATCAGGACCGCAAGGAAACCGTCGAAGGCACTCTCATCAGCAATAACAACGGCAATCCCGTTTTCAAAATTAATGACGAGATCTATTTGGGTTACCCGGGCTACAAGGTCTTGCCGGAAATTCCCGAGAACCTGATCGCCAAGCCCACGCTGATGTGGCGCTATACCAATAAATCCAGCGACGCGCATCAACTGGAGGTTTCCTATCTGACGAACAATATCGGCTGGAAGGCCGATTACGTGTTTGTTTTAAATAAGGACGACACCGGCGGGGACCTTTCGGGGTGGGTGACGGTGGATAATAAGAGCGGGGCAACGTACAAAAACGCCAAGCTCAAATTGGTCGCTGGCGAGGTTCAGCGGGTGGCGGATCGATCGATGGATAGCATGGTTCGGGCGAAGGCGCCGATGATGATGGAGGCGTTAGGGGGATCCCAATTCGCCGAACAGGCGTTTTTTGAATACCATATTTACGATCTGCAGCGTCGCACCACTATCAAGGACAAACAAACCAAGCAGATCAGCTTGCTGGAGGCCTCCGGCATCAAGGTTGAAAAAGAACTGCTGGTTTACGGTCAGCAATATTATTTCACGCAGCATTACCGTGACCAGAATCCCAAGCAGAAAGTTTCCGTGTATGTGAAGTTCAAGAATTCTAAAGAAAACCAGCTGGGGATGCCGCTTCCGGCCGGGGTCCTGCGTCTTTATAAAGAGGACGACAAAGGGAGCCTACAATTCGTCGGCGAGGACAACATTGAACATACGCCCAAGGATGAGGAGGTCAAGGTCAAGGTCGGCGAGGCCTTTGACGTGGTGGCCGAGCGCCGGCAGACGGATTTCAAACAGCTGACGACCCGGATGTATGAAAGCGCGTGGGAAGTGACGTTGCGCAATCACAAAGAAGAACCGGTCCGCGTCGGGATCATCGAACCTTTGCAGGGTAACTGGCAGATCGTGGAACAAAGCCATCCTTCGAAAAAGCTCGATGCCTTTACGCTGCGCTTTGACGTTGACGTCCCGAAAGACGGCGAGGTGAAGGTGACGTACCGTGTGAGAGTTGGGATATAAAGTTTCAGGATATCAGGGGATCGGGAGATCAGGGGATCCGGGAATGCGAACCTTTGTCATTGGTGACATTCATGGGACGTATAAGGCGCTGGCGCAGTGCCTGAAGCGATCGGGATTTGACCACGCGCGAGACCGGCTCATCGCTTTAGGCGATGTCTGCGACGGATACCTGGATGTCAAACAATGCTTCGATGAATTGCTTAAAATAAAGAATCTTGATCTTATCCTCGGCAATCACGATTTCTGGGCGCGGGAGTGGGCGACCCGCGGGATTAAAGAAGATGTGTGGTTAAGCCAGGGGGGAGACAACACGGTCGCCTCTTACGCCGACGAGGGGATGCCGCCAGCGCACGTGGAATTATTGCAAAATGCCCACCCTTATCTGGAATGGGACAACAGGTTATTTGTTCATGGCGGATTTGATCCCGTGAAATCTTTGTCCGGGCAAAGTCTGGAAACACTGATCTGGGACCGGAATCTGATCAATGACGCGTGGAAGAAATATTTGCGTGGTGAAGATCATTGTTACACGCAGTTTAAAGAAATTTTCCTGGGTCACACGCCTACCCAGTTATTTAATTTGTCCAGGCCTTTAAAGGTATGCAATGTCTGGGACATGGACACCGGCGCAGGCTGGGCGGGCAAGTTGACCATCATGGACGTCCAGACAAAAGAGTACTGGCAGTCGGACCCGGTGCAGGAGCTTTATCCGGGCGCGGTCCCCCGTCGGACAGTGAGGAAATTACAACTAGGGGACAGGGGGCAGGGTTCAGGGGATAGTTTGTAGGTGAAAGGCCAATTTCAATAATCTATGCTATCTAATATTGAACATCAAAGCGTTTGCGAAGTTCGGGACTTGGGGTTGATTGACTACACCGCCGCGTACGGAATTCAGAAAGAATGCGTGGCGCGGGTGTTGGCAGGCGGGGCGCAAGTTTTGTTTTTATGCGAGCATCCGGCCGTGATCACGCTCGGCCGGCTGGCGCAAGAGGCGAACATCCTGGACCTGGAGGCGATCAGCCGTCAGGGCATCCGCGTTGTCCCCATTGACCGCGGGGGGGACGTGACCCTTCACGCGCCCGGACAGCTGGTGGTTTATTCGATCCTCAACCTCGCGCAGAGTAACCGTGACTTACGGCTCTATATGCATAAGCTGGAACAAGTTACCATTGCTTTATTGAAGAGTTTTGGTATAGTGGCTAATAGAATTTCCGGGAAAACAGGCGTTTTTGTGGGGACGGATAAGCTTGTTTCGCTCGGAATCGGTGTGCGCAAGTGGGTGACATACCATGGGTTGGGTATCAACGTTAATACGGATTTAAAACTGTTTGATCTCGTCAAGCCATGCGGCCTGGATGTGCGCATGACTTCAATGGCCCGGATTAAGGGCGAAGCGGTGGAGATGGATGAGGTTAAGAAACGGTTGGTAGAGTATTTTAGGAAAGAATTTAATTTGGTTCTTTGAGTTTTTTGGGTTCGTTGGGTTTATTGAGTTAGCAACTCAATTACTAATCAGAGCAGAAAATAC
>DPIG01000037.1 GCA_003522725.1 Candidatus Omnitrophota bacterium | reverse complement strand
CGCCGCTTACGCGGATGATAACGTTAAGGTTTTAAAGATCGAAGGCAAGCTCCCCGGAGAAAACGGGTACAAACTTGCCGAAGGCGGATAAAAAATGAAGATCCGGACGAAAAGCATCCTACTATTCTTGGGCCTTTCCCTGATCCCCTTGATTGGCATGGGGAAATTCGCGTATGAAAATGGCCGGCAGGCGATCAAGCAGAACTTAGGCCTCGCTTTCCAGCAATTGGCCCATACGCAGATAGAGAATGTCGAAAACAATATGGAAGAAGTTCGTAAAAGCGTTGAACGCTGGTCCAAAATGTCCATCATGCAGGAGGTCGTCATCGGCGACATGGACGCGACGATCCAATCCTTCCTGCTGGACGTCAAAAAAGAGAACAAGAATTTTACCCACATCAGCGTTATGAACTCCGAAGGCACCGTGATCGCCTCAACCCTGCCGGAGATGCTCGGAAAAAATTTCAGGGCCGCGCGCGCGGACAAGCCGCGCGTCGATGATGTCCATTACAGCGACATAAGCGGGGAGTGGGAAGTCACCTTTTCTTTTCCCATTGAAGCACAGTTCACTCAAGACCAGATCATCGGCAGCTTTATGGCCGGATGGAACGCGGCGACACTCTCCCGGATGGTGCATTTATCCGCCGGAGGTGGAACGGAACAAGAGGGTAAAAACAATCACTTTATGTTGATGCGCCATGACGGCCTTGTTATTGCCGCGCCTGATTTCGAAAAAGAAAGTATTTTCAAGAACAATCTGGTTAAACGCGGCCTGCGCTCGGCCTTGCTGGCCAGCCGGAAACAGGAAGGCTATCTGGTCGAGAAGGATGAACACGGCGCGGAATCTTTGATCGGCTATGATTATGCCAAAGGGCAGAATGATTTTCCGGATCTTGGCTGGTTCGGGGTTGTCCTTTTAAATACAGACAGGGCTTTTGCCAGCATCAAACGGCTGGAAATGGTCATATTTTTCAGCGGATTGATCGTTGTTTTTATCGTGGGCATCCTGTCCGTCATCGCCTCCGGAAAAATGACGACACCCCTGATGAATATCGCGCGGGCGGTTGATAAAGTGGCCCAAGGGGATTTTCAGACAAGAGTCACCGTCAACTCGAAAGATGAATTCGGGCAACTGGCCGCGGCCTTTAACACCATGACCGAAGATCTGCAGGGAACAACAGTCAGCAAGGAATATGTTGACAACATTATTGCCAATATGAATAACAGCCTCATTGTCCTGACGCCCCGGATGGAAATACAGCTGGTCAATGAGGCCACCCGCGCCCTGCTGGGGTATACGGATGAAGAGTTGCTGGGCCAGCCGTTCAATATGCTGCTCACCGGCTCTCCTTCGGGCGAGACCTCGATCCATTCTCGGATGGAAAGACTGGGAGACAACGAGGTCGTGCGCAACGAGGAGATCCAATACCGGACCAAAGACGGCCGCGCAATCGATATGCTGTTTTCCTCTGCCAACCTAAAAAATAAAAACAACAAGCTCAATGGGCTGGTTTGCGTGGCCCAGGACATCACTGAACGCAGAGAAGCGGAGACGCAGCGGAACCGGCTCGCGGCGACCCTGCACGCTGTGCAGGACGCGGTAATCATCACGGATATCGAGGGGATCATTGAATACGTCAACCCGGCTTTTGAGCGGGTCACCGGGTACGGCGTCACGGAGGCTTTGGGCCGCAAACCAAACATTCTCAAAAGCGGCATTCAAAACAGAGAATTTTATAGAAATCTTTGGGAGACCATCCTGGGCGGAAAGATATGGACCGCCGTCATCGTCAACAAAAAAAAGGACGGGACGTTATTTACGTGTGAGCAGAGCGTGACCCCGATTAAAGACGCGACGGGGCGGACCGTTAATTTTGCCGGCATTCTGCACGACATCACAAAACGCCAGGAAATGGAAAATAATTTGAAGGAGGCGAATCGGGATTTGGTCAACAGGGAAAAGGCCTTGCGCCAAACATTCCAGGACCTCAGCACCGCCCATGAGGCGCTCAAAACCACGCAAAACCAGCTTGTGCAGTCGGAAAAGCTGGCCTCCATCGGTCATCTCGCCGCCGGAGTGGCGCACGAGATCAACAACCCCGTGGGATTTATCAGCAGTAACATGGAAATGCTGGAACAATACATAGCCGATTATGCCAAAGTCCTCAAGATGGCTGACCATCTCAAGGAAAGCGTGGAGCAGGAAAATTTGGCAAAAACAAAATCTATCATCGAGGAAATGGCCAGACTCAATAAAGAGATCAACCTGGATTATATCATCAGCGACACTCCAAAACTGCTGGAGCATAACCGCAAAGGCATCGAGCGTATCCGGAAAATCGTCAACGACCTGCGCGCCTTCTCGCGCGAGGATAAGAACGTCATGGAACGCGTCAAGATCGAAGAGGTCATCGAAGGCATCCTCACCATCGTCACCAGCGAGATCAAATACAAGGCCAGGCTGGAAAAAGATTACGGCGACACGCCGCCCATCGAATGCAGTCCGCAACGGCTGGGGCAGGTCTTCATCAACCTGATCATCAACGCCCTGCACGCCATCGAGGGGACGGGCACCATCGCGATCAAAACCTATACTCAGGACGAATTCGTGTGCGTCGACGTGCGCGATACCGGCAAGGGGATCCCTCCGGAAATCTTGAATAAAATATTCGATCCGTTCTTTACGACAAAACCCACCGGCCAGGGGACGGGGCTGGGCTTGAGCGTCAGCTATGAGATCATCAAAAAACATAACGGCAGTATGACCGTGCGGTCGAAGGTCGGGGAAGGGACGACGTTTACCGTCATGTTGCCGATCAATCAGGAAAAGGAAGAAACCTCGTGAACAAGGACGTGACGAAGACGTGCTAATAAGTGCGTTATTATTACAGAAAGTCCCTGCAAAAAGTGTATAAATGAGGCATAATTCAATCATAAAAAGAGATATTTAGGATAATTCGCGTGAGGGGGCTTGACAAATGACAAACCATAACATATACTTTTCTTATGCAAGGCAAAAGTAAACAATTGTTTAGATACTTGGATGACACCCTGGCCCGGTTGATCAGGGACGGTTACTCGGGACTGATCCTGGGGCCGCGCCAAGTCGGCAAAACCACTCTCGTCCAAACAGGCCTTGAGCCGGTAAGAAATAAGGAAAACTATCTCCTGCAAGATCCGTCTCTGCGCCTGGAATTTGAGTCCAACCCTTCCAGGCTGATCAATCTGGTCCGGGCATTGGATAAAAATCCATATGTTTTCATCGACGAATGTCAAAAAGTCCCCGCGCTCCTGGACGCCGTGCAGCTTCTTTTGGATAATAAAGAAGCTAAATTCATACTGACCGGATCTTCAGCCAGAAAATTGCGCAGACAAAGCATGAATCTTTTGCCGGGCCGTATCAAGCGATTTTATTTAACCCCGCTTTTATGGGGAGAACTGGGTTTTTTAAAGCCGGGCGAAATCCCGCAACTGGAATTGTCTAATTTAAACAAACCGGGAGAATACTCCCTGGAGGAATCCCTGATATACGGTTCACTGCCGGCTATCGTTCAGCTTCCTTTAAAAGACCGCCGGGACTTTTTATCCGCCTATTCGCAAATTTATCTTGAAGAAGAAATCCGCGCGGAGGCCTTGAGCCGCAAAATCGGTTCGTTCGCGCGGTTCCTGGAATTAGCGGCGGCGGAGTCGGGGACCAATCCGAATTTTACGAAACTTTCCAATGAATCGGGGGTGAGTCAGCCGGCGGTCAAAGAATTTTTTCATATCCTTGAAGACACGCTGATCGTTGAAAAAGTCGAGCCCTTTCTCAAAAATGCCCGCAAACGGGTCATGTCCTCACCCCGGTACTATTTCTTTGATATCGGGGTCAGGAATGTTATCGCGCGGATGCCCTTGACCGATAAATTGTTAAACGCTCAAAAAGGTATCCTGTTCGAACATGGAGTCATGCTGGAGATCATCCGCCGCATAAAAGTCCTCAATCAAAATTACAAGGTGTTTTATTGGCGCACCTCGGGCGGGGCGGAAGTCGATTGCGTGCTGGATATGGGAGAAGAGGTTATCCCCATCGAGATCAAGGCTTCGGCGCGCGTTTCGTTATCCGAGATCAAAGGCCTGAAAAGTTTTTTAGACGACTACAAGGGCTTGGCCCGGCGGGGGTATGTTATCACAATGGGGGAGAGAAAAGAAAAGTTGGCGGAAAATATTACAGCAATACCCTGGTTTTGTTTGTAAGAAAATTTTGGACACCACCACTGCCCATCAACCAGGAAAAGAAAGGAGCCTCGTGAACAAAGAAGCCCAGGTCCTGTTTATCGATGACGAAGAAAGCATCATCGACGGTATCCAGCGGCTGTTCGTCAAGGAACCTTACGGCGTCGCGGCGACAACAGACATCGGCGACGCCCGCAAGACGCTCGAGAGGGGAAACATCAAAGCCGTTATCTGCGACCACCGCATGCCGGTCATCCTGGGGGTAAAATTCCTGGAAGAGGTCAAGGCGAACCACCCGGATATCGTGCGTATCCTGTTTACCGGTTATACCGACTTCCCCATGGTGGAGGCGGCCATCAACCAGGGGGAGATCTACCGCTTTATCAGCAAACCCTGGAAGACGACGGAACTTCTGGCCACGGTACGCCAGGCGATCGAGCATTATGACCTGGTCGAAGAAAACAGGGCGTTGTTCGGGGAGGCCAAAAGACGGCGGGAAGAGCTCGAGATCTCCAACAAAAAACTCATCGACATGTATAAACTCCAGCGGGATTTCACCTCGACCGTATCTCACGAACTGCGCACGCCCCTGGCCTCGATCAAGACCGCGGTCGACCTGGTCTGCAAGCGGATGGTCGGCGAGATCAACCGCGAACAGGAGGAAGTCCTGGGCCGCGCGCAAAAAAGCGTGGAACATCTCCAGCGGCTGGTCACCGACATTCTGGATTTGACCAAGATCGAGTCCGGGAAGATGCAACTGGACTTCAAGATCCAGAACATCAATAAGGTCATTGAAGAGGTCATTTACACCCAGCAGGACGTGGCCAAAAGCCGGGGCTTATATCTTAAGGCTGAATTGGACAAAGATCTGTCCCCGGCACCTTTTGACCAGGGCCGCATCATTCAAGTGTTAAACAACCTTGTCAGCAACGCGATCAAATTCACCGAACACGGGGGGGTCACCGTCAAAACCGAGGACCACTCCGCCAACAACCATATTATCATCAACGTCACAGATACGGGCAAAGGCATCGCCGAGAGCGATTTTCCGAAACTCTTCCAGAAATTCCAGCAGATTGAATCCCCGGAAAAGGTTGAGAAAGGCGGAACGGGACTTGGTCTGGCGATTTGCAAGGAAATCGTACTACGGCATGGCGGAAAAATCGCGGTGGAATCAACCGTGGGAAAGGGAACGACCTTTAGTTTTGTTTTGCCCATCGAGGAACGCCGGCTGCCGTTTCGGACATAGCCCTTGCTACTTGACCCTAACTTCGCGCTTTTAATTTTTAAAAACAAGGAGCCTGAACATGGATGAACCAAAAAAAATCCTTTTGATCGATGATGAGATCAACCTGCAGCAACTGGTAAAGGTCGTCTTGACCTCAAAAGGGTATAGCGTCACCACGGCCAATAACGGACAGGATGGGCTGGAAAAACTGGAGGCAGCAAACCCCGATCTGATCATCCTGGACATGAACATGCCCGTGATGGGCGGGGTGGAGTTTTACCAGAGGATCTGCGACGCGTGGAGCCAGCCGAAATATCCGATACTGATCCTCACGGCCCGCGCGAACATGGAAGAATTCTTCAAAGGGATGGACGTCGACGGCTTTATGGCCAAACCTTTCGAGATCGACGACCTTCTGGCGGAAGTCCAGCGGATCCTCGCGAAGAGATCCGGCGCCCTCAAGGCCGCCAAACCCCGCGATGAAAACCAACCGCCCAGCATTTGCGTTGCCGAAACTGATGCGCAGACGTGCAACAAGATCGGCGCCGCGCTGCTGAGCGCCGGATATACCGTGCATCTGGTGCACAGCGGGACCGAGGCCATCGAACACATCTTCAGAATAATTCCCGACATAGCGGTGATCAGCTTCGCGCTGAACGATATCTCCGGAGAGGCGGTCGTTACGAAACTAAAAAAGATGCCTAAAACGCAAGACGTCAAGTTCATCCTCTACACGGAAGATACCCCGGAGAAGGCCATTGTCGCGCAATCAATGATCAAGAAAGAAGGGATCGAGTTCGCCCGTTTCGTCAAATATCAAAACGTGGAGGATATCCTCCTGGCCGTCAATGAGGTGCTGAAGCCGAATAGATAAAAAAGGGACATCCGGCTACCCGGAAACTTGCGTAATGAACAATTTATCCTCTCTCATCAACCGTTTCCACCTCGTCCGGCAAATTCCCATCTTTGCCGGATTAAGCTGGATGGAACTCCACCGCATCGCCCGCAAGGCCGTCATTGTCGAATATAAAAAAGGGGACATCGTCTGCCCGCAGGGTGGGGCGCCGGATTTCTTTTACTGTCTGATCTCCGGGCGCCTGTTGGCCTACAGCAGCAGCCTGCACGCCAAGAAAGAGGATATCGATTTCATCCACCGCGGGATGCACTTCGGGATCGTTTCGATCCTGACCGGCGAAAACCACTCGATGAATTTCGAGGCTCTCAACGACTCGATCGTCCTGAAAATATCGAAGCCGGACTTCCATGAGATCCTCAATTCCGTCCCGCAGCTGGGACTGCGGTTGAGCCAAAGCCTTTCGCGGCGCATCCGCCGCAAAATTCATGACGCGACCCGGTCCGTCTTTGAAAGTACCGTGGTCGCCGTCTACAGCCCGGTCACCGGCACGGGCAGTTCCACCTACGCCATCAACCTGGCCTTAAGCATCCGGAAAGAAACGAACAAAAACGTTATCTTCATCAACATCCATCCCCGCATGGAAGAAGGTAACGCTGACGATACGGGGAGTTCTCCCCGCTGGAAAACTCCGCCTATCAGCCTCGCGCAGATCATCGATGACCACGCGAAGATCCTTGACCACGTCATCAAAAAGAACCTGCCGGTCGATCTCCTTAACGTCTCCTTTGACCCGAAAGACACGGCCATAAAAAAGCACATCGGTCTTTTTGTGAGCGCCTTTGTCGGCGATTACCATTACGTCATTGTCGATTTGCCTAACGAAATGGACGACATCGTCCTGGAAACCCTGACCCAATCGGATTTGGTGCATTTGATCACCTGCGACCGGATCCGGGATATGGAATCCATCCGCAAGGTCATCGACCGGCTGCCGGGAGGCCCTTCCCCCCGGCCGTTAGGTCCCCGATGGGGAGAGGGGACTTCGATCCATGGAAAATTCCGCGAGGAACGGACCCGGGTCATCGTGCGGGCCGTTGAGGAAAAAATTTATCTGTCATTTGAGGAGATCAACAAACACCTCGATTATCATGTCTATGCCGCGCTGCCGACCTTGCGGCCATCGGAACTTACGCGACGCGAAGGTTCACAGCATTTATCTTTTCTTCAATCGGAACCGCAGAGCGAATACACCAAAACCGTCACCCGCATCGCGCGGGAGATCGGGGGGGTTTCCGTCGGTCTGGCGCTGGGAGGCGGGGCGGCACTGGGGATCGCCCACATCGGAGTCTTACGCGTGCTGGAACAAGAGAACATCCCCATCGACATTATCGCGGGCAGCAGCATGGGGGCCATCATCGCCAGCCTCTGGGCGATCGGCAAGGACGCCGCCGGGATCGAAAAAATCGCCCGCGAATTCGAGCGAAGAAAAAATCTTCTGGACCTGATCGATCCGGTCGTCCCCATATCCGGGCTCCTCGGCGGGCGGGCCATCAAATACTGGCTGCGCAAGCATATCGGCGGCCGCACTTTTTACAGCACCCGGATACCGCTTTTGATCACCGCGTACGATCTGATCCGCAGGGAAGAGCTTGTCATGGAATCGGGCTCGCTGGTCAACGCCATCCGTAAAAGCATCGCCATCCCCGGCGTCATCGAACCCGTCCGCGAAAAAGACCGCCTGATCATCGACGGGGGCGTCCTGAACCCCTTGCCGACGAACATCCTGACCAGCCGGAACATCAAAAAGATCATCGGCGTCAACGTCCTGCAATCTCCGCACGATGTTTCCGAAAGTTTTGCCCTGGAAAAAGATACCGAATTAAGAAAAGAACGGGTCCCTTTCCGCGAGGCCCCGTTCCGGTTCCTGGGGTTCCGCGTTTACCGGTTCCTTTTGCGGCCGTTTAAGCATAACATTTCCGATATTATCGTGCGTACCCTCCAATCCACCGAGTACGTGCTGGCCGAACAAAGCGCCCAGCAGGCGGATGTCGTTATCCATCCGGACCTGGTGGGCATCAACTGGTTCGAACTCTACAAGGTCGACGAACTCATCAAGCGCGGCGAAGAGGCCGCCCGCAAAGCCCTGCCGGAGATCAAGAAACTGATCGAAACCGAATAGAAATCAGTGAGAAATCAGTGACAGGGACTATTTTTTCAAATTACTGACCAAAAAATAGTCCCTGTCACTGATATTTCCCCCATTGACAATTCTATCCTTTTAAGTTATACACAAGTGATATGCCGACCGAGAATCTTATCCAGAGCATGCAGGCATCGATCACGCCTTGCATCTTTATCTCCGGGCTTGGCCTGGTGCTTTTGTCCATGACCAACCGCCTGGGCCGCAGCGTTGACCGTATCCGCACGTTCACCGCGGAGCTTAAGACCGCGTCGGATGAAGAGGCCCCCGGCATACGCGCGCAGATCAATATCATCTACCGGCGCTGCCACATTTTGCAGACCGCCATCGGACTGGTCGCCGTCAGCATGTTTTTCGTCAGCTCCATCATGCTGATGTTGTTCTCAACGCTCGCGTTCAACATCCAGCTTATCGCGTTCATCAAAATATTCTTCACGGCGAGCCTCGGGTGCTTTATCCTCGCGCTGGTGTTCTTTTTCCGGGATGTCTGCCTGAGCCTGGACTCGCTCAAGATCGAAATGGAAAACCTCCGTTGATTTCCCCGGTCCACACACATCTGCGCGTCGGTTCGCGGGGCAGCAAACTCGCGCTGGTCCAGGTGGAGGAAGTGCAATCACTTCTCGCCGGGAAAGGGACAAATATTCCCTTTGACCGTAAAATATATTCCACCCGGGGCGATGAGAATAAAGCCGTTTCGCTGACCACCAGTCCGGCCGATGATTTTTTTACCGACACCCTTGACGCGGCCTTGTTAACCGGCGACATTGACGTGGCCGTCCACAGCGCCAAAGACCTGCCCCAAACATTGCGCGACGGGCTTGCGGTCTTCGCCCTTACCCGCAGCCTCGATGAAACGGACGCGTTTATCGGCAAGACCACCTTTGACCGCCTGTCCGCGGGATCAAAGGTCGCTACCAGCAGTATCCTGCGCCAGCAGCAGGTCAAGGCGCTCAATCCGCGGATCGAAACCGTGGACATCCGCGGGACGATCGAAGAACGTATCCAAAAGATGCACGATGGCTGCTGCGACGGTCTTATTGTCGCCACGGCGGCCCTTAAACGTTTAGGGCTGGAAAAATATATCCAAAGCGTCATGCCCTGGGAGGCGGCGCCGTTACAAGGACAACTGGCGGTTGCGGGCAGGGCGGGGGACACGGCATTGCGGGAATTATTTATCCCGATCGACGCGCGCCGAAATTACGGCCGCGTCTTTCTCGTCGGGGCCGGCCCCGGGGATCCGGGATTGATCACCGTCAAAGGCGTGGCGGCGCTTCAATCCGCCGACTGTATTTTTTATGATTATCTTGTCCCCGCGCAACTCCTTGACCACGCCCCCCATGCCGAGAAAATTTACGCGGGCAAACGCAAAGGCAGCCATGCCATGCCGCAGGAAGAACTCAACCGGCTTATCCGCCAAAAGGCAATGGCCGGTAAAACCGTTGTCCGGCTCAAGGGAGGGGACCCGCTGGTCTTCGGGCGCGGCGCCGACGAGATCGAGTACCTGCGGCGCTACCACATTGAAACGGAAGTGGTCCCCGGCATCAGCTCTGCCGTGGGGATCCCGTCACGGCTGGGCATCCCGCTGACCGCCCGCGGCGTGGCCGCGACCGTCGCCTTTGTCAGCGGCTACAAGCACGGTGAGGACGAACACCGTCCGGCGCCGCTGGACATTCCGCGGGCGGACACCCTTGTTTTCCTGATGGGGCTGACGAAACTCGACCAGATCGTCGAGTCGCTTGAAGCAAGCCGCCGGCCGAAGCAAACACCCGTGATGGTCATTTCGAAGGGGACCTGCCCGCAGGAGAAAATCGTCAGCGGCACGCTGGCGGACATCCAGCAAAGGATCAAAGAAAATCCGCTGGAACCGCCGGTCTTAATCGTTGTGGGGGAAACGCTCAAATTCTACCGCGAAGACCGTGACACGCCGCGACGAACACGCATCCTTTACACCGGCACTGATCCGGAGCAGTTCCGCGCGTACGGCGAGGTGATCCCTTTCCCGATGATCGAGATCACGCCGGCGAAGCCGACGGCCGGCCGGATAAAAACATTGCTGACGAATTTGTCCGGTTACGATATAATCCTGTTCACCAGCAAGTTCGGGGTGAAATACTTTTTTGAACTCCTGGCCAGGGAAGGGTACGCGACGAAAAAATTACGCCCCAAGATATTTGTCGCCATCGGACAGGCAACGGCCGGGGCGTTGGCGAAGGAAGGCGTTTCTGTCGCGCTGGCCGCCTCGGTCGAAACAAGCGAGGGACTTTTTCAAGAGATGACAGAGAAACTGGAACTGCGTGGCAGAAAAATTCTGTTCCCGCGCTCGGTACTGCCGAACCCGTACTTAAAACAAAAATTGACCGGGCAGGGCGCCCGGGTGGACGAATTAACCGTCTACGACAACACGCCGCCGGCCAAACGCCCTCTGCCGGTACCGGAGGCAACGATCGGCCAGGTTGTCTTTACCAGCCCTTCGACGGCGCGTAACTTCCTGGCCGCGTACGGGGCTATTCCACGGTACTGGAAAATCTCAAGCCGCGGGGCCGTGACCAGCGCTTTTTTGCGCGAGGCCGGCTACGCGGATTTTGACGAATTAAGGAATACACATTGATCATCTACGAAGAAATCTTGCGGGAATTCCAGAAACAAAGGATAAAATACGTCCTGGTGGGCGGTATGGTGATGAAAAAAAAGTCCAACCGGCCGGTGGACAAACTGGATATTCAAGACCTCAAACGGATAAAAACGCTCCGGGGACGGCGCAAATGATCTTCAAATGGGAAACCCACGACCAGCGTCTTCGACGATTCATGAAAATATCACCCCTCAAAAAGCTGGAATGGCTGCGGCAGATGCATGAATTCATGTTGCGCACCTCCAGCAGGCGAGTGAAAGCCATCCGGCTTGAACTAAGAAGAAGGCGCCAAGAAACGCGATGACACCTAACGAGATCGAGACCTATCGCTACGTTATAACCGGCAGGCAGGGATGATAAGCACAGGCATTAGTGCAAGTTAGACTTTCTGTATTTATTTGGAAATAAATAAGATATGGATATTATGGATTTATTGACAAAAGTGTACATATAGTGTATACTTTTATTAGTCAAGGGGGTGAACGAAATGACCATACAAATAAAAAAATTATTTAAACATGGAGGAAGTCAGGCCATCAACCTTCCCAAGGAATTTGCCCAAAACCTGGTCGACAATGAAGTTTTCCTCGAAGTGTCATCTAATGAAATTGTTATACGCAATAAATCAAAATTAGATACCATGGAATCCGAGCCCCACTTCGCGGCTTTTATCAAAGCTATCGCGATCGATGCCATGAAGCATCCCGAGAAACTCCATGATTTAAACGAAGTTTGGGGCCCTGAATGGGATGAATTGCTTGAAGGTGTTTCGGCCGATAATGACGAAGATGAATAGTCCTTACGTTTTAAAAATTCATCAAATTTTATCCCAACGTATTGATGACTTGAAAATCCAGGTCAAGGGATTAAAAAAAACTTTGGATGAAAATACGTATCGACAGCATCCGCTTGTCAAATTTGCTTATCGTGTCCGTAAAGCCGTTGAGGAAATAATTCCTGAGAATCCGGATCGTCCTGATTACCGCTTGACTGGAGAACTCAAAAAATACCGTCGCTATAAACAGGGACTGCAAAGGTACCGCCTATTCTTCTGTTTTTCCAACCAGCCAAGAATTATTTTATACCTCTATCTTAACGATGAAAGACACCTGCGAAAAGAAGGCGGCAGGAACGATCCGTATGAGGTCTTTAAGAAATTTATCGGGCAAGGCGTCTTTTCTCACGATCCGGAAAATCAAAAAATTCAGGAATGGATTCACGAATGGGGAAAGCCAGGATGAAAGACGAGAGACGAAACAGATACCGCCGGCTGCGGGCGTCGCAAACACTGCGCAATCTCGTCCGGGAGACGACGCTGACGCCCCACGACCTCATCCAGCCGTTTTTTGTGGTGGAAGGGACGGACAAAAAAGAGACAATCGCGTCCATGCCGGGGATTTACCGGTATTCGCCGGACCTTTTGGTCAAGGCCGTTGAGGCTTACCGTAAAGCCGGCGGCCAGGCGTGCCTTTTGTTCGGCATCCCGGGAAAAAAAGACACCACCGCCAGCCAGGCGTACGCGGCCGCCGGAGTCGTCCCCAAAGCCATCCGGCAGATCAAAAAGACGTTCCCCGATTTTCTGGTGGCCACCGACGTGTGCCTGTGCGCTTACATGACGCACGGCCATTGCGGCGTTGTCCACGGCGGCGTTATCGACAATGACAAGTCACTTCCCTTACTGGCCAAAATGGCCGTGGCGCACGCCGGGGCCGGCGCCGACTTCGTCGCCCCGTCGGACATGATGGACGGCCGCGTGCGGACGATCCGTGAGTCCCTTGATAAAAATGATTTTTCCAACGTTGGCATTTTATCCTACGCGGCCAAATACGCTTCCGCCTATTACGGGCCGTTCCGGGAAGCGGCCGGATCGCCGCCCCGATTCGGCGACCGCGCGACGTACCAGATGGACCCGGCCAACCAGCGTGAGGCTTTAAAAGAAGCCCGACAGGACGTCGATGAAGGCGCCGATATCGTCATGGTCAAACCCGCCTTGGCGTATCTTGATGTCGTCGCGCTTTTGCGCCGGAAATTGACCGTACCCGTCGCCGCCTACAACGTCAGCGGTGAATATTCCATGGTCAAGGCGGCGGCCGCGAAAAACTGGATCGATGAAAAAGCGGTTGTCCTCGAGACTCTCACGTCCATCAAACGCGCCGGGGCAGACATCATCATCAGCTACCACGCGCAGGACGCGCTAGGGTGGATAGAAGAAGTAAGAAGTAAGAAGTAAGAAAGACAAACGGCTAATGGCGAACAACGAGATACGAGATACGAGATACGAGATACGAAGCATCCGCACTCAACACTCCCAGGAATATTTCCAGCAAGCCGAAAAAGTCCTCGTCGGCGGTGTCAACAGCCCCGTGCGTTCCTTTAAAGGGGTCGGTGGCCAACCGCTGGTGATGAAATACGGCCGCGGGGCCAAACTCTACGATTACGATAATAACGCCTGGACGGACTACTGCTTATCCTGGGGGGCGCTCATCCTCGGGCACGCGCACCCCAATGTCGTTTTGAGCGGCAAACGGACACTGGAAAAAGGGACCAGTTTCGGTACCACGACCCGCGAAGAGATCGAGATCGCCAGGCATATTACGACGCAAGTGCCATCCATCAAGCTGATCCGTTTCGTCAACTCCGGCACCGAGGCCACCATGAGCGCCGTCCGCCTGGCCCGAGGATTTACCGGACGGGACACGATCGTCAAGTTCGACGGCTGTTACCACGGCCACTTCGATGACCTCTTGACTACGGCCGGATCCGGCGTCGCCCAACTAAAAAAGTCTTCAAGTCTAGGGGTCCCGCAAACCCACATCGACAACACCATCAGCTTGCCGTATAATGACGTCTCTGTTCTGGAACAGACTTTAACAAAGCATAAGGATACGACCGCTTGCGTGATCATCGAACCCGTTGCCGGAAATATGGGCGTTATCCCGGCCAGACCGGAATTCCTGCGGCGGTTACGGGAACTGACCAAACAATACGGCATTATTCTGATTTTTGATGAGGTGATGACGGGATTCCGCGCCAGCACCGGCTGCGCGCAGGCGGATTACGGCGTTACGCCGGATTTGACATGTCTTGGGAAAATTATCGGTGCCGGTTTCCCCGTCGGCGCCTACGGCGGACGCGAAGACATCATGCAATGCCTGGCCCCGCTGGGAGGCGTTTACCAGGCGGGGACGTTTTCCGGAAATCCGGTCGTGATGCGCGCGGGCTTAACCGGATTNNGGCCGCCTCCGGCGGGTCGCCGGAGGCGAGCCTCGCCCAAGACGGGCCTCGCCAGGGGCGGGCCGCCGCCGGGGGCGGGCGTTACGCCCGGTTATTCCAGCATCTTTTGAACGCCGGCATTTATTGGCCGCCGGCGGATCTGGAAGCCTTTTTCGTTTCCGGCACGCACACGAAAAAGGACCTTGAACATTTGGCCGATGCATTAAAGAACTTTTTCAAAAATGGCAAATGAAAAATGCCAAATATCCAATTAAATCCAAATTGATAAATTCGCCATTGGTCATTAATTTGTCATTTGACATTTGTCATTTTTAATTCAGGAGGGAAGTGATGACACGATACTTTAACCCGACAATTTTAGCTGTTCTACTGTCCGCCACATTAGCAACTACGCAGGGCTGTGTTCCTCTGTTGATCGGGGCCGCGGCCGGGGCCGGAGGCGTGGTCTGGGCCAAGGGAGGGTTGGAACAAAATTTCGATAAATCCGTGGATCAGCTCCACCGGGCGAGCCTGGGTGGACTACGGGACATCAAATGCGCCGTGAGCTCCGGCCAGATCCGCAAACACCTGGCCAAGATCAAATTTAAATTTGACGACGGACAAGAAGGCACCATCAACATCAAGGCCATGACGGAGCGCTCCTCCCGGCTGAAAATCCGCGTCGGTATTCTGGGGGACGAGACCAAATCCCAAATCGTCTTAAACGCCATCCTTAAGCACTTGTAAAATAGAATGCATGAAATCCGAAGCACGAAATTCGGATTTATAACGGAGGGGACAGCATTATGAATAATCCGGTTCGTCAAAACATGACTATCCGCCCCTGGGGCAATTACATTAAATTGTTCCAGGAAAACGGCCTCTGGGTCAAAAGGGTGGCGGTCAAGCCTGGGGCCCGCCTTAGCCTGCAGAAACATGCCTACCGCTCCGAGAAATGGAATATTGTCCTGGGGCACGGGTACGTGATGCTTAACGGCCGGAAGAAAATTGTCAGCGCCGGATCTGTTTTAAGCGTTCCAGTCGGCGCCATCCACCGCATCGCCAATACAGGAAAAAAGAAGTTGATCTTTATCGAAGTGGCCGTCGCCGCCAACGGAGGGAAGCTTTCCGAGAAAGACATCGTCCGGCTGGAAGACGACTACGCGCGAGAATCAAGACCGCGAAAGCGTGGCAGAGCACATTAAAAGCCGCGCCACAATCTCATACCTTCACGCTCTTATCCGCCTTCGCGGAAGACCACGGGCTTTGCCCGTGGGGCTCCATACCTAAACTTTTCTTAAATTTGACGGGAGGATCCTTAATCCCTGACGGTATTTGCTGATGGTCCGGCGGGCGATCTGCATGTTGCGGCGTTTGAAATAATGCTGGATGTCCTGGTCGGAGAGAGGCGCGGTTTTGTCCTCACCGATAATGATATTCTGGATCTCATCCTTGACGCTGCGGGAGGCCACGCTGCCTTGCGCGTCATCGGAGGCCGCCGACAGGCCCCTTATCTGATGGATGCCCTGGGAAAAAAAGAATTTCATCGGGAACATCCCGCGGGGGGTGTCGATATATTTGTTGCTGATCGCGCGGCTGACGGTCGATTCGTTACGGCTGATGGCCTGCGCGACGTCCTTTAATACCAGGGGGACCAGGTCCTCGCCGCGGTCGAAAAAGGCCATCTGCTTGATCAGGAGATATTCGGCGATACGCCGCAGGGTGTGCCCGCGCTGTTCGATGCTCTTGATAAAATTTGTCGCGTTGCGGAATTTCTCCTGGATGAATTCCCGGTCCTTTTCGCTTAAACCCGCGCGCCCCAGCAGATTCCGGTAATAGGCGTTCACGCGCAACGAGGGGACCCCCTCACGGCTGACTTCCACGTAATAGCCGCGCTCTTCATCTTTCAAAATGAAAACATCAGGTTGAATGTAAATCGAAGAACGGATAGGACGGAAATTGCGGGCTGGCTTCGGTTCCAGGCCGGCGATGAAATTCGCCGCTTCCTTGATCTCGGGAAGGGCGAGGCCGGTCTCTTTGCTGATCTGATGGAACCGTTTGTGCCCCAGGTCCTGAAGATGGCCGGTGATGATGGCAAGGTAAATATCGTGGCGCGCGGGACGCATGGCCGCGAGCTGGATCGACAAACATTCCTCCAGGTTTCTTGAAGCGATGCCCAGCGGTTCGAACCCCTGGATAATTTTCAAAACGCGTTCTATCAAATCCCGGTCCTGGGTCCCCAGCGCGGCGGCAACCTCTTCACACGTTATTTTAAGGTACCCGTCTTCATCCAGGTTCCCGATAAAATATTCCCCGATCCTTAGCTCAAGCGGGCTGAGCGGCTCAACGCGCAATTGCTGGAGCAGGCTTTCTTCTAATGAAGATTCGATCTTGATGGGAATATCCTCGAGGGTTTCATCATCAGAAGAATATTGTCCCTGCAGCGGCTCGCGTAAAAAACGCAAAGGGTCGTTGTCGTAAGGGGCCGCTTTTTCAGGTCCTGGGTCCGGGGCCGCGGGGGCCTCTTCATTGATCTCCAGAAGGGGATTGCTTTGCAATTCTTGTTCAATGGAAAGATTCAGTTCGGTGACAGCGAGCAGCAAGACCTCAATGGATTGCTGCATGACGGGGGCCAGGACCGTTTTCTGGATTTGCTGGGGAAGGATCTGAGCTTGCATAGCAAAAAGCATACCATATGATTCTAAAATAGCAAGAAATTTCTACGACCACCAAATTAAATTTTGTCAATGAGAAACATTCTTATTTCGATAGGCGGCCTATGTCAAGCACTCTTCAAAATGACCAATATTCTCAACAGATCACTAACTCATTGCTATACGCAAAGTTCCATGACTGTCAGGGTTTGTCCCGGACATACATGTGCATTCTTTTAAACGTCCTCCCGAGGGGGCAATTATCCGGACAAGGGATGATTTTATCGCTATGCTCCGTAAAATTATATATTACAACATGTTATAGTCATACAGAAATTATTTGGCACTTAAAACATCGCTGGCACGGTTATTGCTTGATATTATCCACCTGCGGCGTTAAATACGTGAACACAAGATATACCAGAGAAAGCGGCAGAACAAAGGAGGGAAGAAGTGAACCAGCGTTTTACGATCACGGAAGTGGCAAGCATGCTTGGGGTCAGCTCAAAAACCCTGGCCAGGTGGGAAAAGGTCGGCAAGATCCGCCGCCCCAAACGTGACTGGCGCGGCTGGCGTATTTACGAAGAAGGCGACGTCCAGCAGATCAAGGAATTTCACGAGGCCATTTTTGAAGTGGAAGTTTAAACCAAACACCCGGATGAGGACACACGAATGAGAAACAGATACCGAACCGTATTTTTTATTTGCCTTGCCGGCGCGGGCGCGCTGCTGGCGGCCGTGGACGTCGTCCACGGACAGAATTTTGCAGGGACCGTCACGGCCGGGGATTTAGATCAGCAGCCGGCGGTAGAAGAACGCGCGGGGACAGACCCTCTTAGCCCGGAACCAACGGCCGCGGCCGAAGACTCCACCGTGATCCCCGAGGCCATCGCTTCGATGAGCCATTACACGGTCGGGGCGACCGATATCCTGGAGATCACCGTGATGCGCCACCCGGAGGTCAGCGGCCAGTTCGTCATCAATAATGAGGGGGACATCCAGTACGAATTCGTCGGCGACCTGAAAGTCAACGGCCTCACCAAGGATGACGTCAAAAAAGTGCTGGCCGAAAAACTTTCCGATTACATCATCGACCCTGAAATAACGGTCAAAATCGTCGGCTACAACAGCAAGATCATCTACGTGGTCGGCGAAGTCGGCCGCCCCGGCAAGATCTTCATGCAGGGCGACACGATGACGGTCCACGAGGCCCTGGTCGAGGCCGGGCTGCCGCTTTTAAGCGCCAAAACAAACGCGGGCCGCGTGATCACGCCGTCGAAGAGCGGGACTCCGCTCATCCGCAAGGTCAACGTGGAAAAACTTCTCTACCACGGCGACCTGCGCGAGAACCTGGTGATGCAGCCCGGGGACACGCTGTACGTGCCGCCGACGTTCCTGGCGAAAACCATGCGCGTCATCCAGCCCGTTACCGCGCCCATCGGGACGGCCGCCGGGACCGGCAGGACGGTCATGACGGGATTTTAAACCATTTCTCAAGGAAGGAAACCGCTCCATGAAAGACTTTGACGCTTCAAGCATATCTCTATTAAGTTATCTGAAGATCTTTTTCCGGCGTAAAGAGCTGTTGATCATCCCCATCTTTGCCGGACTGACATTAGGCATATGCGCGGGGATCATCCTCCCCCGTAAATACCGGTCCGAGACCGTCATCCTGGTGCAGGAGGGGAAGTCCGACAATCCGCTGTTCAACCGTCTGGCCGTGTCCAGCACCGTCGGCGAGCGCATGGACGACCTGAGGGAATCCATCCTGGGATGGACCAGTCTGACGGAGTTGGTCAAAAGGCTCAACCTGGATAAGGATGTCAAGAACAAAACGGAATTTGAGAGGCTCATCCTCACCTTGCGCAACGATATCCTGATCAAACTCCGCGGGCACAACATCATCAACCTCGCCTACATCAGCGACGATCCCGAGATGACCCAGGCCGTGGTCAAGACGATCACGGAGATCTTTGTCGAACGGAACATCCGCGTCCAAAACAGCGAGACCTCCGACGCCATCACCTTTATCGAAGGGCAGTTGAAGGTCTATAAAGGAAAGATCAAATCCGCCGAGATCGCGAAACTGCAGGAGCAACTCGACGGCCTCCTGGTCGATTCGACGGAGAAACACCCTCTTATCAAAAAGCTCCGCAGTCAGATGGCCGCCGAGAAGGAAGAGCTGCTGGCCGCGAACCTCGAATACACCGAGGACATCAACCTGGACAAAAACACGGCCAGCCCCATCATCGAAGAGATCAAAAAGGCCCTGGACTCCATCGAGTCCACCTCGACGATCAAAACCGGCTCCCCGCAGAAGAAAGACAGCGCCCAGCTCATGCTCAATCTCGACCTCCAGAACGTCGTGGCCAGGGACGTGGGGGTCAACGAACAGATTTACAACACGCTCCTGGAGCGGCTGGAGACCGCCAAGATCACCCAGCGCCTGCAGTCCTCGAAGGAGGGGACCCGTTACACCATCCTGGACCCGCCGAGGATCCCGTTGAAACCGTTCCAACCCAACAAATTCTTAGTCGCGCTCAGCGGACTATTTTTAGGCACCCTCGCCGGTGTCGGCCTGGTCATCGGGGCGGAATTCCTCGACAAATCTTTTATCGACGTCGAAGACGCGAAAAATTTTCTGGGCGTGCCGCTTCTGGGGGCGATCTCCAAGATCAACACGACCGACAGCATCCGCATGGAACATGAAAAAGAGCGGTGGCTCTACAGCGCGACCGTCGCCATCGGCGTGATCGTGGTGGTCGTGACGGCGGCGGTGACGAGTTTTTTAAAGTAAGAAGTGAGAAGTGGGAAGTAAGAAGTAAGAAGTAAGAAAAAGAGGACAAGAAAGCGAAAAAAACATAAAAATTACTTCTACTTCTTACTTCTAACTTCTTACTTAACAAAAGGAAGACAGAATGTACCACAAGTTCTACGGCTTCAAAGAAGCTCCGTTTAATATGACGCCCAGCTCGCGGTTTTTCTACGAAAGCGGCAAGCACGTGGAGGCCTTGAGCACATTGATCTATGCCATTGAATCCCGCAAGGGCTTTGTCGTCATTACCGGCGACATCGGCTCAGGCAAAACCACCGTCTGCCGCACGCTTTTGAACAAGCTCGACGCGCGCACCCAAACAGCCCTGATCACCAACACCCATATCAGCGGCAAGGACCTGCTGTGCGCCATCCTCGAAGACCTCGGCGTCGAGTACGCGCCCGGGTCCAAGGCGCAGCTTATTTCCCAACTGAACGTATATCTCATTGAACAATTGCGCAACGGCCATAACGTCGTCGTCATCATCGACGAGGCGCAGAACCTCAAGCCGTCCGTCCTCGAAGAAGTCCGCATGCTCTCCAACCTGGAGACCGAGAACGAAAAACTTATCCAGATCATTTTTCTGGGGCAGCCGGAATTGAAAAAAAAGCTGGCCTTGCCCCGGCTGGAACAACTGCGCCAGAGGATCGCGGTCTTTTATCACCTGACACCGCTGAGCGAAGAAGACGCCAAGAAATATATTTTGTACCGGTTGAAAATCGCAAGTAAATCCGACCGGCAATATTTCACGGACCAGGCCCTGGACATTGTTTACCAGTTCTCCAAAGGCGTCCCGCGGATGATCAACCAGATCTGCGACAGCGCGCTTTTAAACGGATTTATCTATGAAAAAGAAGTGATCGACCATGGATTGATGGAAGAAGTCGTTAAGGAATCGCCCTCAAACCAGATCATGGCCGCGCCAAAAGACAAGTCGGACCTTGATAAAGAATTTGAGAAAATTATCGGAGGTGACTAGCAAATGAGCAAAATGTTCGATGCCCTCAATAAAGTCAAGGAAGAACGCCAACGGCAAGCGGGACCGGTTTTAACCTCGCCCGCGGTCGCGCCGGCGTTTTCACCGGCGTTTTCGCCAGCCGCGCGCCAGGACAAAAGCGGGATATGGCGTATCGGTTACGGTCTCACCGCCGTTTTACTCGTCGTGGCCGTGACCGGGTCCGTTTTCGTAAACTTCAAGACCATGGCGCAACTGAAAAATTCCGGGGCGATGACACTGGTCCTGTCGAAACAAATAGAGGAACAAAGGCAGGAGCTTGTGGTCATCCACCAATACTGGGTGAAAGCGGAGTCGGCGCGCAAAGACCAGCGCGAACAGATCATCGTATTACAAAAGGGCATGAAGGGCCTCAAAAAAAACCTGGAAGAGGCAAAGTTCAACCTGGCCAAGATCGAAGACTTGCGCGTCAATGACAAGTTGATGCTGGAGAAATTTATCGCGTTGAATGACAAGGTCAAGAAGATCGAAGATGGAAGAGGGAAGATAGAAGAGAGACACTAACACTCAACCAACAAAGGAACTTAAAATGGGCAAGATCACAGAAGCATTGCGCAAAGCCGCCGAAGACAGGCTCGAGCGCATCGACAAGATCGCGCGCATCCGCGAAGAAAAAGCGCTGGTCATCAAAAAGATCGGGGACTCCAAAGTCGACCCGCGCCTGGTCACCTATTTCGACCCCAAGGCCCTGATCACCGAACAATATAAAATCCTCAGGACGAATATCCTTTCGGCGAACGCCAGGCGGCCGTTGAAAACGCTGGTCGTTACCAGCTCATTGCACTCCGAGGGGAAGACCGTCACCGCGCTGAACCTGGCCATGGTGATCGCCCAATCCACGCAAAAACCGAAAGTCCTGGTCGTCGACGCCGACATGCGCCGGGGCCGCGTGACAAAATACCTGGGCGTCGATCACCCGATGGGCCTTACCGAAATCTTGACGGATAAGATCGACCCATCCGAGGCGCTTTTTCACACTGACATGGAAAACCTCGCCTTCATCGCCTCCGGCAGCGTGGCGGAAAACCCCGCGGAACTGCTTGGCTCCGACAGGATGCGGCAATTCCTGGCGGACATGAAGACCCAGTTCGATTTTATCCTCATCGATACGCCGCCGATCATCGCGGTCACGGACCCGGGCATTGTGGGGGCATTGGTCGACGGCATCCTCCTGACGATCCAGGCCGGGCGCACCCAGCGCGGCATTGTCCGGCGAGCCACCGAGCTTCTGGATCAATCGCAGTCAAAGATCATCGGACATGTCCTGACGAACATCGAGTACCATTTGCCGGAGTATATTTACAGGTATTTGTAAATAGTAGGGGCGACCCTTGTGGTTGCCCAATAACAAAGGCAGGGACAAGCCCTGCCACTACACTATAATCACCATTAACCACCAACAGGAGTTGCTCATGAGTCGCTACTTAATCACGGGAGGTGCCGGTTTCATCGGGTCAAGCATCGCGGAAAAACTGATCAACGACGGGCATTATGTCCGCGTGCTGGATAACTTTTTCTCCGGGAAAGAGGAGAACCTGGCCTTCGCCAAAGGGCTGGGCAAGGACAAATTTGAACTGGTCCGCGGGGATATCCGCGACAAAAACACCTGCGACCTGGCCTGCAAGGGCATGGATTATGTCCTGCATCAGGCGGCGCTTCGCTCGGTCCCAAAATCCATGGCCGATCCGGAGAGCTACAACGACGTCAACATCAACGGCGTCACGACGATGCTGCAGGCGGCCTCCAGGAATAAGATCAAACGTCTCGTCCTCGCGTCGTCGAGCTCTATTTACGGTGACACAGACCAGTTCCCGGAGAAAGAGGAACACCTGCCGCTTTTAATCTCTCCGTACGCCTTGTCTAAACTCGCCGGCGAATATTATTGCCGTATCTTTTCGGAGTTTTTCAACGTTGAGACGGTCTGCTTGCGTTATTTCAACGTCTTCGGGCCCAAACAGGCCCTGGATGATGAATATGCCGTTGTGGTCCCCAAGTTCATCCATTGTATTATCAACGACCAGCCGCCGCCGATCTTCGGGACGGGAAAACAATCCCGCGATTTTACCTATATCGAGAATGTGGTCTCGGCCAACATTCTCGCCGCCACAACACCGGGGATCAAACATGACATCTTTAACGTCGCCAACGGCAAAGACAACACCGTCCTGGACCTGGTCGACGCGCTCAACACGATCATCGGAAAAAACATTAAGCCAAAATTCCTGCCGGTCCGGCCGGGGGATGTTTTCCGCACAAGCGCGGACATTTCAAGGATCCAGAAGAAGTTAAATTACCGGCCGGTGATTAACTTTGAAGAAGGGTTAAAGAAAACCGTGGAGTATTTCAAAGGACATCAGGGATGACAAAAACAAAAGGGATCATTTTAGCCGGCGGCAGGGCGACACGGTTATACCCCGTCACGAAAGTCATCAGCAAACAGCTTCTGCCTGTTTATGACAAGCCGATGATCTATTATCCGCTTTCGGTTTTGATGCTGGCCGATATCCGGGATATCCTCATCATTTCAACATCCCAGTCGCTCCCCTTGTTCCAGGAATTGCTCGGAGACGGCGGCGACATCGGCCTGAAGATCAGCTATGCCAGGCAGGATGAACCCAGGGGCATCGCCGACGCTTTTATCGTCGGAGAAAAGTTTATCGGGGATGATCGGACCGCCCTGGTTTTGGGCGACAATTTATTCTTCGGACATGACCTGTTCGACATCCTCCAGCGGGCCGTAAACCAGCCGGGGGCGACCATCTTCGCTTACTACGTCAAGGAACCGCGGCATTACGGTGTCGTGGAGTTCGACGGCCTGGGCAAGGCGGTATCTCTGGAAGAAAAACCGCAAAATCCAAAATCTCATTTCGCGGTTACGGGGCTGTATTTCTACGACCATGAGGTTGTCGGTATCGCGAAATCAATAAAGCCTTCCCCGCGGGGCGAATTGGAAATTACCGACGTCAACAAGGAGTATCTGCGCAGGGGGGAACTTCAAGTTGTCCCGTTAAGCCGGGGGTACGCATGGCTCGACACCGGGACCCACGACTCTTTGCTGGACGCGTCCAGTTTTATCAAGACCATTGAAGACCGGCAGGGTTTAAAGATCGGATGCCTGGAGGAAGTCGCTTATCGCCGGGGTTTTATTGATGAACGTCAGCTTTTAAAATTAGCCGACGGGTTTAAATCAAGCTACGGAGAGTATCTGAAAAATATTCCAGAAATAAACAAAGAGAGAAAGTAGCCATGCCGTTCCATTCTCAAAGGCTGGATATCCCCGACGTTATCCATATCCAGCCAAAAATATTTCCGGATAGTCGGGGATTTTTTTTGGAAGTATTCAAGATCACGGATTTTAAAGAATACGGGATACGCAAACCCTTTGTCCAGGTCAACCATTCCAGGAGTGAACGGGGGGTCCTGCGGGGCCTGCATTATCAGATGGACCCCAAGGCGCAGGGGAAGCTGGTCTCGGTCATCGAAGGGGCCGTCTTTGACGTTGCCGTCGACCTCCGGGCGGGTTCGCCCAGCTACGGCCGGTGGGTGGGCGAAACGCTGGACGCGGATAAAAAAAATATGCTTTATGTCCCCGAAGGGTTCGCCCACGGGTTTTGCGTCCTGTCGGAATTTGCCCAGGTGATCTATTATTGCACGGAAGTTTACGCGCCGGAATATGAGCGGGGGGTCCTTTGGAGCGACCCGGAGCTCAAGATCGCCTGGCCGGTCGAAGACCCCGTTTTATCCGACAAGGACAGCCGTCTGCCGCCTTTAGGGCGGGCGGACAACAATTTTTCTTATCCGCCCCCACGGCATGTCGGCGGATAAATCGATAGTGTCAAAAAATTTATAAAAAGCATGTGTAATGAGGGATTGATCATATGAAAGATCCCCCTCCCCTTGTGGGAGGGGNNAAAAGCGTTAACGCCTGTTGCCCGAAAACTGCGGAATAATCCTACAGAAGCTGAAAAGCATCTCTGGTGTGTACTTCGTTCCAGGAATCTTGGCGTCAAATTCCGCAGACAAGCGATTATCGGTCCCTACATCGTTGATTTTGTATGTTTTGAAAAGAAATTGGTCATAGAAGTTGATGGTGGGTGGCATGATCAGAGCCGGAGGGATATTCTACGGGATGAATGGCTCAGAGGGCAGAGGTTTGAGATTTTAAGGTTTTGGAATAATGATGTTCTTGCAAACTTGGAGGGCGTGTTCCAGAAGATTGAAGGACGCTTAACTCCCCCCTCCCTGGCCCTCCCCACAAAGGGGAGGGAATAGCGACGTTCATGAGGATTTTTTTATGACCCGTTCGACTACGCTCAGGGTCATCCTGAGCAAACGACGAATAAAATGAGGAGTCGAAGGATGAAAAAAATATTGGTCACCGGCGGATATGGCTTTATAGGGTCCAATTTCGCGCGGTATATGTTAAAGGCGTATCCCGAATATCATCTCATCAATTTTGACAAGTTAACATATGCCGGCAACAGGGATAACCTGGCCGATATTGAAAGAAACCCGCGGTATACATTTGTGAAAGGCGACATCGCGGACATCGAAGAGGTGCGTGGTGTCATGGCCGGTGTGGATGAGGTGGTCCATTTTGCCGCCGAGTCCCATGTGGACCGCAGCATCGAAAGTCCCGCGATCTTCATTGAGACGAACGTGACGGGGACAAGCAACCTGCTGGAATGCGCGATGAGCGCCGGGGTCAAAAAATTTGTCCATGTCTCAACGGACGAGGTTTACGGCAGCCTCCCGGAAGGCGGGTATTTTACCGAGCAGACCCCGCTTTCGCCCAACAGCCCTTATTCCGCCAGCAAGGCCGGCAGTGACCTTTTGGTGCGCGCGTATTATGAAACGTATAAATTCCCGGGCGTGATCACCCGGTGTTCGAATAATTACGGTCCGTATCAGTTCCCCGAGAAGCTGATCCCGCTGATGATCAGCAACGCCCTGGAGGATAAACCTCTGCCGGTGTACGGGGACGGGATGAACGTGAGGGACTGGCTTTACGTCGAAGACCATTGCCGGGCCATCGACGCGGTTTTACATAAGGGAAAAACGGGGGAAGTCTACAATATCGGAGGGAGTAATGAGTGGCATAACATTGACCTGGTGAAACTGCTTTTAAAGGACCTGGGGAAGCCGGAATCCCTTATCAAATTTGTCAAAGACCGTCTCGGCCACGACCGTCGCTACGCGATCGATTCCTCCAAGATCCAAAAGGAACTGGGCTGGTCGCCGCGGACGACCTTTGAAGACGGGATTAAAAAAACCATCGCCTGGTACCGGAATAACAGCACCTGGATCCAGAGGATCAAAAACGGGGAATACCAGGCCGTCGCGGCCTAAAGGCCACTTCGGGAGTGTCCGGGCTGATGCCCTGCCCCGTCCGTACACTCCCGAAGTGGACGGGCTCA
>DPIG01000063.1 GCA_003522725.1 Candidatus Omnitrophota bacterium | reverse complement strand
TTCGCGGAAAGCAACCCGACGCTGGATATCAACGGGATGGACTCCACCCACAAGCTGGCGATTTTGGCGTATCTCGCTTTTGGAAAGTTCGTGAAGGTCAGCGACATTTACACCGAAGGGATCACGCATATTTCGCACGATGATATCGCTTATGCCGAGAGTTTGAACCTGACCATTAAACTTTTGGCGATCGCCAAGCGTTATGAGAACATCGTGGAAGCCCGCGTGCATCCCACGCTTATCCCGAAAGTCCATCCGCTGGCCTCGATCAGCGGCATTCACAACGCGTTTTATCTAAACGCCAACCCCCTGGGAGACGTGCTCCTCTCCGGGGAGGGTGCGGGGCAGATGGCGGCGGCATCGGGGGTGGTGAGCGACCTTTTGAATCTGGCGTCCCGCGGCGCGGACGCGAATTTGCTTTGCAACTTGTACAGCGAGGCGCCCAATTTCCGGATCCGCAAGATCGACCAGATCAAGACCCGGTTTTATATCCGGTTTATGGCGACCGACAAACCCGGGGTCCTGGGCAAGATCACCAGCGTCCTGGGCCGCTACGGGATCGGCTTGAATTCCGTCACCCAGCCGGCGCACACCGCGGCGTGGGCTGTGCCGGTTGTCATGTTGACGGATTATACGCTGGAGAAGAATTTGCGTCTGGCCCTCAAGAAAATCTGGGAACTTCCGATCGTCAAAAGCAAACCCGTTGCCATCCGCATGGAGAAATTGTGGTGAGCTGGAAAGGCGTCATTGAAGAGTACCGGGATTTCCTGCCCGTTACCCCCAAAACCCCCGTCGTTACACTCCTTGAGGGAAATACTCCCCTTGTCCCTTCCCGTGACTTATCCGAAGAAACCGGTCTGGAAGTTTATTTAAAATACGAAGGACTGAATCCCACGGGGTCGTTTAAAGACCGCGGGATGACGATGGCGATCTCTAAAGCTAAAGAGAAGGGCTGTCGAATCGTCATGTGCGCTTCGACGGGAAACACCTCGGCCTCGGCCGCCGCCTATTCAGCGCGAAGCGGCATGCGGTGCGTGGTCTTGATCCCCGAAGGCAATATCGCCTTGGGCAAGCTTGCCCAGGCCATGATCCACCAGGCCAAGGTCATCGCGGTCAAAGGGAATTTTGACGAAGCCTTAACCCTGGTACGGGAAATCACAGAGAAATATCCTGTTGAACTGGTCAATTCGATCAATCCGTTTCGCATCGAAGGGCAGAAATCAGCGGCCTTTGAAATTTGTGATGTGCTTAAAACTGCGCCCGAGTTTCACGCGATCCCCGTCGGCAACGCCGGCAATATCACGGCCTACTGGAAAGGTTACGGGGAATATAAAAAAGCTGGAAGATCAAAACAGCTGCCGAAGATGCTGGGATTTCAGGCCGCGGGCGCGGCGCCGATTGTCTCCGGGAAGATTGTTGATCATCCGGAAACGATCGCGACCGCCATCAAGATCGGCAACCCGGCCAGCTGGAAAAGCGCCGAAGCCGCCCGGGATGAATCGGGAGGGCTGATCGATTCCGTGACTGACGCGGAAATCCTCGATGCCTATAAACGCCTGGCTTCACAAAGCGGGGTTTTCGCTGAACCGGCTTCAGCCGCTTCGGTGGCCGGCATGCTCAAATTGCATAAGGCCGGATATTTTAAAAAGTATAAAGGCGCCCGCATCGTATGCACCCTGACAGGCCACGGTCTTAAAGACCCGGATATCGCCATCAAGAACGTTCAGCCGCCGGTTTCCCTGAAGCCGGAGGTCAAGGCCATTCTAAAAGAGATCGGGCTTTAAGGACCGGCCGCTGTGGGATATTCCCTCAAGAACAAGAAAATTCTCATCACCTGCGGGCCCACGTGGGTCCCCATCGACGCGGTGCGCGTGGTGAGCAATATTTCCAGCGGCGCATTGGGCCAACGCGTCGCGCTCGATTGCGCGCGCTCCGGGGCGAAGGTGACCCTGTTGGAGGGCCCCGTGGCCGTGCCGCTTTCCTCCCGCTCGATACGGATCTTGAAGTTTTGTTTTTTTGACGAATTGCAGAAGTTGTTAAAACAGGAATTACGCAAGGATATCGACGCGGTCATCCATGCCGCCGCGGTGGCTGATTACAAATTAAAAAGGCCGGTGCGGCATAAGCTTGCGTCAGCGAAGAAGACATTAAGACTGGAATTCGTGGCGACGCCGAAATTGATCCGTACCGTCAAACGACTTGCGCCAAAGGCATTTCTGGCCGGGTTTAAACTCGAACCACACATTTCCCGGAAATCGGCGCGCCGGAAGGCCCGGGAGCTTTTCCGCGAAGCGGATTGTGATGTTGTCGTGGCGAACGCATTGACCGCGCGCGGCTATAAAGGATTTATTTTGGATAAGGATGACGCCCTTTTGGCAAGCGCGGCCGGCCGCGCGAAAATGTCGAAGGCGTTAGTGCGCATTCTAAGCGAGCAATTATGAAATACATTGTGATCGTCCCGGACGGCATGGCGGATTACCCGATCGCGCGGATAGGGAACAAAACGCCTCTGGAAGCGGCCAGGACGCCCAACATGGATTTTTTGGCCCAGCAGGGGGCGGTGGGGCTGGTGCAAACGATTCCCGACGGAATGAGCCCGGGATCGGACATCGGCAATATGGCGATCCTGGGCTATGATCCTAAAGTCTGCCGCACGGGCCGCGCGCCGCTGGAGGCGGCCAACCAGAATATTATCCTCGCGGATGATGAGGTGGCGTTTCGTTGTAATCTGGTCACGGTCGCTGACCACAAAATGATCGATTACAGCGCCGGACACATCCCTACCAAAGAGGCCACGATCTTGATCGAGGCGCTTAATCGTGAGATCGTTCAGGAGGGTATTAAATTTTACCCGGGAAAAAGTTACCGACATCTTCTGGTCGTGAAAGGAAATCGGGTGAAAGAATATATGCAGGTCAAGACCCATCCGCCGCATGATATCATCGATCAGGATATCCGCGACTTTCTTCCCGGCAAAGCGCCCGCGGCGGAGATGCTTTTGATGTTGATGGAGAAATCCAAAACTATTTTTGCGCAACATCCCGTCAATCAGGTACGCGCCGACTTGAAAGAACACCCGGCCACGATGATCTGGTTGTGGGGTCAGGGCGTGCGTCCCAACCTGCCGTCTTTTGAGCAGAAATTCGGTGTGCGCGGAGGGATCATCTCCGCCGTCGATCTGGTCAACGGGATCGGCCGCCTGGCCGGGCTTGAAGTCATTGACGTCCCCGGGATAACGGGGTATTATGATACGAATTATTTTGGCAAAGCGCAGTATGCCCTTGAATCTTTGAAGAAAAACGATTTTGTCTATGTCCATATCGAGGCACCCGATGAGGCCGGGCATAACGGCGATCTGGACGCCAAGATCAGTTGCATCGAGAGGATCGACCGGGAAATCATCGGAACGGTTCTGAATTACTTCGGACAATACGAGGACGCGCGTATCCTGGTTTTGCCGGATCATCCGACACCCGTTGAGTTGCGCACCCACACTTCGGACCCTGTTTGTTTTGTGATGTACGGTAAAGACGTCCAGCCGGATGCCGCGCCACGGCTTACCGAAGCCCTGGCGAAGGAAAAGGGGCTGAAATTCGCGAGCGGCGAGGCGCTTCTTAAGAAATTTATGACAAAAAGTTAAGTGAGAACGTGGTTCATAAAAAGATGAAGAAATATATTGTGGTGCAAAAGTATGGTGGTTCCTCGGTGGCCAACATTGAGCGCATCCGGGCGGTCGCGCGCCGGGTGGTCGCCACCAAAACGGGCAGTAATCACCTGGTCGTGGTTGTCTCCGCCCTGGGGGACACGACCGATGAGCTTGAGGCGATGGCCCTGAAGCTTTCCAGGGACCCCTCGGACCGCGAAATGGACATGCTCATGTCGACGGGAGAACAAATTTCCTGCGCGCTTCTGGCGATCGCCGTCAAGCAGTGCGGGCACGACGCGATTTCGTTCACGGGACCGCAGGTCGGAATTAAAACGGACCATAGTCACACGAAAGCCCGCATTGAGACGATCAGCGGCCGGCGGATCCGCAAGGCCCTGGCGGAGAACAAAATCGTTATTGTCGCCGGTTATCAAGGGGTCACGGACGAGAATGAGATCACGACTTTGGGCCGTGGCGGATCGGATTTGACCGCCGTGGCGCTGGCCAAGGCTTTAAGGGCGAGGGTTTGCGAAATCTACACGGACGTTCAAGGGATCTATACGACGGACCCGCGTATTGAGCCAAAAGCCAAGAAGATCAAAACGATCACCTTTGAAGAAATGCTGGAAATGGCCTCTTTGGGCGCGCAGGTCATGCAGGCGCGTTCCATCGAAGTCGCCAAGAAATATAATATTCCCATTCACGTGCGTTCAAGCTTCTCGAAGGAGGAAGGGACCATGATCGTCAAGAAGAATGAAAAGATGGAAGAGATTGCCGTGCGCGGCGTTACTTGCAACAAATCCGAAGCGAAGATCACCATCTGCGCCGTGCCCGACCAGACGGGGATCGCGGCCAAGATATTTACCGACATTTCCAAAATGGACGTCAACGTCGATATGATCGTCCAGAATGTCAGCCATACCAAGCTCACGGACATTTCTTTCACGGTCTTGAAAAGCGACCTGCCTAAAGCGATCCAGGCGGCCAAAGCGGTCGCCCAGAAGATCCGCGCGGGGGAGGTCCTTTTTGACAAAAGAATCGCGCGCGTTTCGATTGTCGGTTCCGGGATGCGTTCCCACCACGGGATCGCGGCAAAGATGTTCCAGGTGCTGGCGGAAAACAAGATCAACATTGATATGATTTCAACATCGGAGATCAGCATTTCCTGCATTATCAGTCAAAGGCACGCGGAAAAAGCTGTGCGCGCGTTGCACCAGAAGTTCGGGTTAGAGGCGCTGGTTTGATGACAAAAATAACCATATACGATACGACGCTGCGCGACGGTTCCCAGACCGAGGGCATTTCCTTCACGGTGCAGGACAAGATCAAGATCACCGAGAAGCTCGACGACCTGGGCGTTCACTATATCGAGGGCGGATGGCCGGGCTCTAACCCCAAGGACAAGGAATATTTTCAGAGCGTCAAAGGGCGCAAATGGAAGCACGCGAAAATCGCCGCGTTCGGGTCGACCCGCCGGGCCAAGGTGAAGGCCGCAGAAGATCAGAATCTCAAAGAATTGGTCGCCTCGGAAACTCCCACGGTAACTATCTTTGGAAAGAGCTGGGATCTTCACGTTACGGATGTGTTGCGCACAACGCTGGAAGAAAATCTGGCCATGGTCGCCGATTCGGTTGAATATTTGAAAAAGAACAAGCGGGAAGTCATTTATGACGCGGAACATTTTTTTGACGGCTATAAGCGTAATCCCGAATATGCCCTGAAAACTATTTTGGCGGCGCAAAAGGCCGGCGCGGACTGCGTCGTGTTGTGCGACACAAACGGCGGGACATTGCCGACGGAAGTCAAAGAGATCGCCGGCACAGTAAAAAAGAAGATCCGCGTACCGCTGGGTATCCATACTCACGATGATCTGGGCATGGGGGTGGCCAACAGCATCGCGGCGGTTGAAGCGGGTTGCGTGCACGTGCAGGGGACGTTCAACGGCCTGGGTGAGCGCTGCGGCAACGCGGACCTGTGCACCATCATCGGGATCCTGTCGACCAAACTCAACAAGCCGTCGATCCCCGAAAAGAACGTGGTGAAATTGATGGAGACTTCTTACTTTATCAGTGAGATAAGCAATTTCAAGTTGCCCGACAACGCGGCCTTTGTGGGACATTCCGCTTTCGCCCACAAGGGGGGCGTGCATATCGATGCCATGCTCAAGAATCCGCTTGCCTATGAACATGTCGATCCGGCCAGGGTCGGCAATCACCGCCGGTTTATCACTTCCGAGTTGGCCGGAAAGATGCCAATTCTCCTGAAAGCCGAACAGATGGATGTGCATTTGGATAAAAAATCGCCCGAGGCCAGGGAACTGCTGGAGGCGCTTCAGCATAAGGAGCACGGTGGTTATCAGTTCGAGGCGGCGGACGCTTCTTTCGAATTATTCGTCAAGCGTTCACTCAAGAAATATAAACCATTTTTCAAGCTCGAAGGGTTCCGCACGGTTTCGGAAAAGCGTTTTGACGGGAAGGTTTTCGCCGAGGCGTCGGTACGCGTGAGCGTCGGCGGCGAAAGCGTGTACAATGCCGCGGAAGGCGACGGCCCCGTGGAGGCGCTCGACAAGGCCCTGCGTCAGGCGTTGACCAAATCTTATCCGCGCCTGAAGGAGATGCGCCTGACTGATTACAAGGTGCGCGTCCTGGATACGAAAGAAGGGACCGCCGCCAAAGTGCGCGTCCTGATTGAGTCGCAGGATAATACGGATTCCTGGACGACGGTCGGTGTCCATGAGAATATTATTGAAGCATCATGGGAAGCGTTAACGGACAGTATCGAATACAAGCTGCTCAAGGATCAAAAAAAGCATTAAATCCCGCCCTTATGATCGAATTATCCTCCCGTTTTAATTTCAACGAGGTCGACGCCAAATGGAGCCGGTATTGGGTCGACAACAACCTTTTTCACGCCGAAGTCAATCCCGACAAGAAGCCCTACACGGTTGTCATCCCGCCGCCCAATGTGACGGGGATCCTGCACATGGGCCACGCCCTGAACAACACCCTGCAGGATATCATGGTCCGGTATAAACGGATGCGCGGGTTTGAAGCGCTCTGGATGCCGGGCACCGATCACGCGGGGATCGCCACCCAGAATGTCGTTGAACGCCAGCTTTCCAAAGAAGGAAAAACCCGCCATGATCTGAGCCGCGAAGAATTTTTGGAACGCCTTTGGGCCTGGAAGCGCGAATATGGCGACACGATCATCCATCAGTTAAAAAAGTTAGGGGCGTCCTGCGACTGGCCGCGCGCCCGTTTTACCATGGATGAGGGCTACAGCCAGGCGGTGCGCAGCGTGTTTATCCGTTTGTATAAAAAAGGGCTGATCTATCAGGGAGAATATATCATCAACTGGTGCCCGCGCTGCCAGACCGCGCTTTCCGACGAAGAGGCGGAACACCGCGACCTGCAGGGGAATTTGTATCACCTGCGATATCCGCTCAAGGACGATCCCCGTCAATGCATTGTTGTGGCGACCACGCGTCCGGAGACCATGCTGGGGGATACGGCCGTCGCGGTCAACCCCAAAGACAAACGGTACAAGAAATATGCCGGCAAGACCTTGACGCTTCCGTTCGTTGACCGCGAGATCAAGGTGATCTCCGATGAATGTGTCGATCCCAAATTCGGGACTGGGGCGGTGAAGGTCACCCCGGCGCACGACCCCAATGATTTCGCGATGGGCAGGCGCCATAAACTGGAATTCGTCAACGTCATGAGGCCGGACGGTGTTTTAAACCAGCGCGCCGGCAAGTTCGAAGGGATGGACCGTTTTGAGGCGCGGGAGGCCATCGTTGAGGAACTGCGTCAGCTGAAATTGCTGGAGAAAATAGAGCCGCATACGCATGCCGTCGGGCATTGTTACCGCTGCCACACGGTGGTCGAGCCGTATCTGTCCAAACAGTGGTTTGTGCGCATGGGCCCGCTGGCCAAGCCGGCCATTGAAGCGGTGCGTAAAGGGAAAATTAAATTTTATCCGTCACGGTGGACAAAGGTTTATTTGAACTGGATGGAGAATATCCGTGACTGGTGCATTTCCCGTCAGATATGGTGGGGGCACCGGATCCCTGTCTGGTATTGTATCGGCGAGGGGAAGTGCACTCTGAAATGCAAAGAGCCAATCGTTTCGGAAACAACCCCGACGCAATGCCCGCATTGCGGTTCGGGGAATCTCAAACAAGATGAGGATGTTCTCGACACCTGGTTCTCTTCCTGGCTGTGGCCGTTCGCGACCTTCGGGTGGCCGGCCTCGGGCAAGAAGGATTGGGATTATTTCTATCCAACGGCATCGTTGTTCACGGCGCCGGAGATCATTTTCTTCTGGGTGGCGCGCATGATCATGGCGGGCCAGGAATTTATGGGCGATATCCCGTTTAAGGATGTTTACATCCATGGCACCGTGCGTGACGCGAAAGGACGCAAGATGTCGAAATCCCTGGGCAACGCCATTGACCCTCTGGAAATCATCAAAGAGTACGGGGCCGACGCGCTGCGCTACAGCCTGATCATCAATTCCGGGCAGGACCTGTTCATTTCCAAAGAGAAGTTCGAGATCGGCCGCAATTTTGCCAATAAACTGTGGAACGCCTCCCGGCTTATCCTGATGAATGTCAAGGATCCGGACATTGACGTTGACCTGGCCAAGTTTGACAGAAAGACTCTGGATCTGCCCTCGCGCTGGATCATCGCGCGTTTTTACGCGACGCTGGAAAAAGTCGGCACGGCGAACGAGCATTACCGGTTCTCCGAGGCGGAGAACCTGATCTACGAATTTTTCTGGGGAAATTTTTGCGACTGGTATCTGGAGCTCATCAAAGACCGCTGGGCCGATCCGGCCATCCAGAAAATCGCCTTCGGGGTCCTGCGCGACACATTAAAGATGGTCCACCCGTTCATGCCGTTTGTCACCGAGGAGTTGTGGGAAAAGACAGGTAAAGAGAAGGGGCCGTTGTGCCGGCAGGGTTGGCCGGTTGTTTCAAAAAAGCTGATCGACAAAAGCGCGGAGAAACAGATGCAGACGCTGATGGCGCTTGTCGCGGCGATCCGCAATGTCCGTTCGCAGTGGAACGTCAACCCAGCCGAACAGATTGAATGCCATTTGGTCACAACCTCGGCCAAGGACGCCGCCTTGATTAAAGAGAACACGGCCGTTTTAAAACAAATGGCGCGGCTGGGGGACACCCGGATTGCCGGCCCGAATTCTGGCAAGGTCAAAAACGCCGTCACGGTCCTGTCCGGGGACATTAAATGCGTCATTCCCCTGGGCGAGGTCATTGACGTGGACAAGGAAAAAAAGCGGATCCTCAACCAGGTCCAGGAGCAGAAAAAGGCGCTGGGCGCTTTGGCGCAGCGCCTTAGGAATAAAGAATTCCTGAAAAAAGCTCCGGCAGAAATCGTGGCCAGGGAAAAAGAACGGTTAACGTTGTTGAACACCAGGGTGACGGAATTAAAACAAGTCATCGCCAGTCTGGAATAATCTTGCATGCGCACTCCCGGCATTCCCAATTTTGATTTTATCGTTCGTAGAGCCCTTGGCGAAGATCGTGTTCGGCACGATGTCACGACGAATCGGCTTGTCGGAGCTTCGGAGATTTCGAGCGCGCGGATCATTGTGAAAGAAAACGCCGTTGTCTGCGGCCTGGCCATTGTCCAGCGGATTTTTCAGGAACTGGACAAAAACATCCGATGTGATTTCCGCTGCGCCGAAGGCGAGGAAGTAAAGAAAAACACGACCGTCCTGCTTGTGAGAGGAAAGACCAGGGCGCTTCTGGCGGGGGAGAGGACGGCGCTTAATTTTCTGGGGTATCTTTCGGGCGTCGCGACCAACGCGCGGCGCTACGTCCGGGCTGTTTCCGCGTACAAAACGACAATCCTGGACACGCGCAAGACGACGCCGGGCCTGCGGGAATTGGAAAAATACGCGGTGCGTTGCGGCGGCGCGCGAAATCATCGCTCAAACCTTCAAGAGATGATCCTCGCGAAGGATAATCACCGTTGGGCTTGTCGCCGGATGACGGTCGCGCGGATGGCTAAACGTCTTCGCCATGGGGAGAAAAAAGTGATAGAATTCGAGGTGGATACTTTGCCGCAATTTGCACAGGCGCTGGCTGCCGGAGTCGATATTATCTTGCTTGATAACATGAATTGTGCCCAAATGAAAAAGGCAGTGGCTTTACGAAATAAAAAGGGAAACAGGAGGCAGCCGCTTCTGGAAGCCTCGGGGGGCATCACGCTTAAGAACATCAAGCAAATCGCCCGGACCGGCGTCGATCGTATTTCCGTCGGCGCGTTAACGCATTCCCGCAGATCCATTGATGTTTCGATGGAGTTCATCGAGGGATAATATTATGGAGCGAACCCAGGCCGGTATCCTTGTCATGTTTGTTCTGTCAGCGGTTTGTCTGTCGGTGCCGCGGGCGCATGGCCAGGATGACCTTTCCGAACAATCTATTTTCGACGATCAACAGCTCCTTGATGGTTACGCGCAGAAGTACGCGGATCTTTCCAAAGACGTCATCCTCGAGATGATCATGGACGATACGCTCAATCCTTACCAGATCGCGGCGGCCGTGCGGGTATTCAAGGAACGTTACAGCGGGGAGGTCGTCTCACGGGAAAAAAGCCGGGGGGAACGTATTCTGGTGCGGCGGCTCAAGTTGACCGATTCGCCGTTTGTCGAAGTGGAGATCATGCACACGTTATGCCGGATGGACCGTTACCGCTATTTTCAGCCGATGGTCCCCGCGTTGATCCAGAAGCTGAACCATTATAACGCCGCCGTCAATGAGATCGCCTTCAACAGTCTCAACGATATCATCGGCGCCGGCAATAAACGCGCGCGGGAGGCGCGGGTCGTTTTTACCACGATCCGCAAGATGCTGTTTTTGTCCCGCAACCGCCTGGTCAATGTCACCGATCCGGATGAGAAGCTCGCGAGAAAATTGAAACTTTTGCGCTGGTCCATTAAAGTGCTCGGCCGCCAGGAGCTCAACCGATTGCCGCCGGAAGTCATTAATCTGCTTTAAAATGAAACCCGACCGTCCAACCTGGATCCTCTTCGCCGGTTTATCCCTCCTTGGTTTTATCCTTTGGCTGCGGTTAAGTTGCCCCCAGCTGGAATTTGTTAATTTCTCCGTCGACCGGGAAAAGGCCGCCGGGATCGCCCGGGAATATCTGCGCGCGCGCCAGGAAGACCCGGCGCGTTTTCGTTCGGCGGTCGTTTTCTCCTCGGATGACGAGGCCGACCGTTACCTGCAGTATACCGTCGGTTTTTCCGGGCTTGTTCAATTCATCCAGAAATATGATTTTGATCTCTTTTATTGGGCCGCGCGGTTCTACCGCGAGAATGAAAAGGAAGGATATAAGATTTTCGTCAGTTCGGCGACGGGCGAGGTGATCGGCTTTCAGCATATCATTGACGACAACGCCGCGCGTGAACCCCTGGAAAGGGACGAGGCGCGGCGTAAAGCCGTCGAGTTCCTGCGAGAGAGATTCCAGTTTGATATCGGCCAATACGCGGTCAAAGGCGATCTTGTGACGGTTTACGATAACCGCTCGGATTTTTCGTTCAGCTGGCAGCGAAAAGATGTGCAGATCCCTTGGAGCCCGCGGGAGAATTCCTCCCCCGGGGAGCCTGACGGCGGGACGGGAAAGCTGCTCGTTAGCGCCAAGGTGACGGGGCAAGAGGTCCTTTCTTTCGGCAAGCACGCTTTCCTGGTTCCGGATCAGTTCAGCCGTTATCTGGCGCGTATCCAGGATACCGGGAGGATCCTTTCGCAGTTCATTTACCTTCTGTATTTAGCGCTTTTTACATCGACTGTTTTTTTTATGATCGTCCGGCGTAATCATCTGGCCACCCACATGACCAAGCGTTTTTACATCGGCCTTATGGCCTTTTCGTTTATTTTGTCGTTGGCGGCAGTCTTGAATCAATGGCAAAGCATTTTGTTCGATTATAATACGACGGGCGCTTTCCGTATCTACATCGGACAGATCGCCATGCAGGCGCTGGTCGGGGCCCTGTTCGTCAGCGTGGCGATCATCATGCCCGGCCTTGCCGGAGAGGCCCTGCATTATCAGGTCTTTAAAGAAAAGCCCGAAGGGACATTCCTGTATTATTTGCGCTCGACTTTTCTCTCGCGGGACGTGGCGAAGGCGATCTTGCTGGGGTACGGCGTGTGGATCATTATGCTGGGCATCCAGTCGGTCCTCGTAGGGTTGGGTCAGCGCTATGCCGGGGTGTGGGTCGAACACGCCTGGATGAATAATCTTTCCACGGCCTATTGGCCGTTTTTGGCGGCTTTTACCCTGGGACTCAAGGCCAGCGTTACCGAAGAGGTGATGTTCCGGTTGTTCGCCATCAGTTTTGGGAAAAAGATTCTGGGAAGCACCGTTGCCGCGGTTATCATTTCGTCGCTCATATGGGGGTTCAGCCACAGCAATTATCCGGTTTTCCCCATGTGGTTTCGCGGCGTCGAAGTTACGTGTCTTGGGCTGTTTCTATCCTGGGTTTATTTGCGTTTCGGGATCATCCCGGTCATTGTCGGCCATTATCTTTTTGACGTTTTCTGGAATTGCGCGGAATACATGCTGGGCGTTACCAGGCCATTTTATTTTTTTAGTTCCTTGTTGGTCATGATGTTGCCCCTGGCGTGGGCGGCCGTTGCCTTTTTCCTCAATAAGAAGACAGAGCTCCAGCCGATGCGCTGGCGCCTGAACAAGCATCAGCTTTATAACCTGGAAGTATTAAAGATCTTTTTGCGTCAACATCCGGAAGAAATTCGCCAAAAACGACCGCAAGAAATTGTTGATGAAATCTCCAGCCACGGGTGGGACCCTGCGGTCGTGGAGGCGGCCCTGGAAGACGCGGGAATTCCCGTCCCCAGGCCATAGGGCGGGGTTTGCCGATATTTTTCTTGCGCAAGCGGGATTCTCTGGTATACTACACCAAATAGTAAAATTTTACTATATTCCCACGGTCATGGATTATGCTCTTAAGGCCCTTTAACTTCCACACCCCCAATAGTTTAGAATCTGCCGTTCAGGCGTATGGCAAGCTGCGGGATGTCAAATTGCAGGCTGGAGGGACCTTTCTGCTCAATAGCCTGAAAACCATGAAGCGAAAGGGGGTCAAGACCCCGCAGCATATTATCAGTCTGGCCCATATTCCGGAATTGAGAGGGATAGAAGATCAGGGAGATTGTGTCGTGATCAAGTCCATGACCAACATCGATGAGATCTATGATTCGCCTTTGCTGACCGGGAACCTTGGGGTATTAAGGGTCGCCGCCAGGAATATTTCATCACAGCTGATCAGGAATATGGCCACCCTGGGAGGTAACCTGACGTGCCGGTACACCTGGACCGAAATGCCGGCGGTCATGGTCGCTTCGCGGGCCAGGATGCATTTTGTGGGCGTTGACGGGAAAGAAGAAATAGTCCCGGCGGAAGATTTTTTCAAGAATGCCGCCAAAACAGACAAGATTTTTACCCATGTCAGCATTAAAAAAGACGACGGGATCTCTTTCGTTTATTACCGGGCCAAGAAATCCGTGCACGTAGACATACCGTTATTATCCTTGTGCGTCACGACGCGTTTGGTCAAAGGGAAATTTTCGCAGACGATCGTGGCGGTCAATAATGGCGTGGCGTTCGCGCAAAGAGATCGCAAGCTTGAAGAATTTCTTAACGGCAAGAGCCCCGGTAAAACTCTCGCGGAAACAGCTTTGGAGCATCTTGACGCGGCCATCTATGACGCGCGCGGTACCGATTATAAGAAATACATGTTTCGCGTAGGGATAAAGCATATCTTGCGTGATCTGACAGAGAAACATCGATGACCAAACTCAACATTAACAAGCGGGAATATCAGCTTGACCTCAAGGGGCACGAGACGCTCCTGGAGGTCTTGCGCGACAATCTGGGCCTGACCGGGACCAAGACCGCGTGCGAAGAATCCGAATGCGGGACCTGCACGGTCGTTATGGAGGGCAAGGCGGTCCTTTCCTGCATTACCCTGGCGGCAAATTGCGTTGGCAAAGAGATCACGACGATCGAAGGGCTGGCCGACGGGGAACAGCTGCATCCCGTGCAGCAGGCGTTCATCGACCACGGTGCCGTGCAATGCGGATTTTGTATCCCGGGGATGATCATGTCGGCCAAAGCGTTGCTGGACAAGAACCCCGAACCGACGCTGGAAGAAATTCAATATGGCCTGGACGGCAATCTTTGCCGTTGCGCTTGTTATCTGAAGATTTTCGATGCGATTCGTGACGCCGGGGAGAAAATGAAAACATTAAAGGGCTCGTAGATCATGGCCGCCTCCGCTCAAAAGACATTTTCGAAAGAATACGTCGACCCCGTCGGCAAAAGCGTGCCGCGGATTGACGGCAGGGGGATCGTCACGGGCCAGACGAAGTACGCCTTTGATGTCAGTTTCCCCAATATGCTCGTCGGGAAAATGCTCCGTTCGCCGCATCCGCACGCCCGCATCATCTCCATCGATACGTCCAAAGCTGAAAAGTTGCCCGGCGTGCGCGCCGTCATCACGGCTAGGGACACGCACCAGATCAAATTCGGCTCTAACGAATATTTTTTTCCGCATACCGTTGATCAGATGGCCATCGAGGCCGAAAAAGTGCGTTACGTCGGCGATGAGCTTGGCGCCGTGGCGGCCGTTGATGAAGAAACCGCGCTGGAGGCGTTGAGCCTGATCGACGTCCAGTATGAGATCCTTCCGGCTGTTTTTGATGTCCGGGAAGCCATGAAGCCGGGCGCCCCGCAGATCCACGAATCTCTTAACAATATCGCCGTTATCCTGCCCGTCAATTTCGGAAATCCCGACAGGGCCTTAAAGGAAGCCGATTACGTCCGTGAAGATCTGTTTTTTGCCCCCGCCGCGCATATGGCCGCCCTGGAACCGCACGTCTGCGTCGGGCAATGGGAAATATTTTCCAACAAAGTGACGTTGTGGGCTTCCAGCCAGGCGCCGTTTAAGTGCCGGGAGGCGCTGGCGAAAACCCTCAAGCTAGATTTAAACGATGTCCGTGTCATCAAGATGGCGGTCGGAGGGGGGTTCGGCGGCAAGCTCGAGATGTTGCCGATGGATTTTGCCGCGTGTTTGTTGTCCAGGAAAGCCGGCGGGTTGCCGGTCAAGATCTGCTGCAACCGCGAAGAGGAATTCCTGGCGACGCGGCGCAAACACGGGATGATCTACAAGATCAAATCCGGTGTCAAAAAAGACGGCACGCTGGCGGCCATTACCGGCGAGGTGATCGCCGACGGTGGCGCGTATTGCAGTTACGGCCCGACGGTGTTGGCGGCGGCGATCATGCGCATCTTCATGCTTTACAAGATCCAGCATTTCCGCATGACCGGGTACCGCGTTTATACCAATACGCCCATCAGCGGGGCCATGCGCGGTTTTGGCGGCGTGCAGGCCGGTTTTGCCATCGAATCTCATATGGATATGCTGGCTGAAGCGATCGGCATGGACCCGGTGGAATTCCGCCTGAAAAATATCACCACGCCCAATATGGTCACTATCAATAAAATGGTTTTAACGACCAATGGTCTTAAGGAATGCATCGAGAAGGCCATTGAATCCTGCCGTTGGTACGAAAAGCGGGGAAAACAGAAACATCTTTGCCGCGGCATCGGGATCGGGATCGCCGCCGACGTTATGGGTTCCAAGATGTACAAATCGCATGAGTCCGCCGGATCGATCGTCAAGGTTGAAGAAGACGGTTCGGTATATTTATTTACCGGCGCCGCGGATACGGGCCAGGGGTCGAACACCGCGCTTTCGCAGATCGCCGCGCAGGAATTGGGCGTCAGTTACAGCCGCATCCGTTGCAAATCCGGGGACACGGAGATCACGCCCTTTGACACGGGAAGTTTTGCCAGCCGCGTCACGTTTATTTCCGGCAACGCCACTCTTTTGGCCGCGCGCGACGCCAAAAACCAAATTCTGGCCATTGTCGCGGAAGACTTGGAATTGGATATCGATGATCTGGACATTAAGACTGAAGAAGTCATCAACACAAAAAATAAATCCGTTCTTATGAGTTTTGATAAAGCGCTGGAGTTGTGTTACGCGTTTCATTATGGGAAACAGATTATCGGCCGCGGCAGTTACAACCCGAAGACGACGCCGATCGATTTTCGGACCGGTGAAGGAAACGTTTCCGGAAGTTACGGGTTTGAAGCGCAGGTCGCCGAGGTTGAAGTCAACAAGGAGACGGGCGAAGTCGATGTCCTGAAATTGTGGGACGCTCATGACATCGGGAAAGCCATCAATCCCCAATCCGCCGAAGGCCAGATTGAAGGTTCTTTGGCGATGGGATTAGGGTATACCTTTATGGAGAACCTTCGTTTTGACAACAAGGGCCGGCCGGCCAATGGAAATTTCGCGAATTACCGGATCCCCAGGTCCATCGGAACACCACCCATTGAATGCATTATGGTCGAAACCAACGATCCCAACGGCCCTTTTGGGGCCAAGGGGATGGGGGAGGCCGCGTTGCTGCCCACTTCCGCGGCGATCGCCAACGCGATCTATGACGCGGTCGGTATCCGGCTTAAAGAATTACCGTTTACCCCGGACAAGATCATCAAAGCGCTCAAGGAAAAAGAGCAGATCGAATCCCTTTCCAAGGGAGCCTGACGGCAAGCCGCGGCCCCTTCACGTTAATTCCGCTTTCAACTGATCGAACTCTTCTTTTGTGTTAAAACTTTTCAGGACACCCGCGTCATCAACGGGCAGAACAGTTACATCATCTCTATGGTGATGAATGACGGTGTTGACCCCGACCGGATCTTCAAGGGCCAGGAGTTCGCTCTTCAACCCGACATTAAGGATGGGGGGATGGCCTTTTTTGTCCCGGTAAGAGGGGATGAGCGCCACGGGCTTTTTTTCCTCAAAAAAGGTTATTAACGTATCCAACGTTTCGGCTTTGACGGCGGGATAGTCGACCGGAAGAAGCAGGATGCCTGTTGCCTGCGCGGCGACTTCTTTTAAGCCGCATTTGAACGAAGAGGTTTGCCCGAATTTATAATCTTTGTTATAGACAACCTTTATCTTTTTGTGCTTAAATAGAAAAGGTTTTATTCCTTCGGCGCCGTGCCCCAGAACAATAATGATTTCATGGAGTTGTGTCGAGAGAAGTAATTCTTGCAGATGTTCGATGAGCGTCCGGCCGTCAAGCCGGGCCAGAGCTTTGGGAGATCCGAAACGGCTGCTGAATCCCGCGGATAATAAAAGGCATGAAACCATCAATAAAATTATAGGCATCATTTCGTCGGTGTCAATCAGGAATATCTCATGAATATATTTTTTATATTGGTCGGCGTTTCGTTTGCCGGCATTCTGGCTGTGTTCTGGCTGTTGAGAAATGAAAACAAGCCTTCCTTGCGTGATTTGGGAGCGCCGATGCCGGCGATGACTTCTCCCCCGCCGCCCCAGGCCAAGAAATCTTCCATGTTGGCCGGACTTTTTGCCAAATTCAAGAAAGAGAAAGAAGAGGCCAAGGCAACAGTCCCGTTGCCCGGTGTGACTGATTTTGTTGAAAAGTCTTTTGTGGTTTATCAGGATAAGCCGGCAGCCGACCCCGCCGCCCCGCAGGTTGTCCTCTCGGCCGCCGAGGAAAAGAAAATCGAGCAGGAGATTGACCTCGCGGCGCAGATCGAGGAATGGAAGGGGAAGTATGAACGTCTCGACAAGCTTTTTAATGAAAAAAGCGCGGCGTTGGCAAAATCCGAAGAGTCCTTGAAGGCGGAATTAAATAACCGTAAGGAGTTCAACAAAATAAAAGATATTCTGGAAAAAGATTTGCGGGAAGCCAGGGACAAGACGCGCGGCGTCCAGACGGAATTAAATACCGCCAGGACCGAGGCTGAAAGAAATAAAAAAAAGGCCGCCCAGCTGGAAGAAAAAATTCCAAAAATGGAAAAGGCCATTCTCGGGAAGGATGATGAAATCGCCGTGCTGAACAAGCGTTTGCAGGCGGCCGCCAGCGCTCCCCCCGCGGCCGCCGCTCCCGAACCTGGTGCGCCGCCGGAGCAGCCCAAAGAAGAGGATTTTCTTAAGCTTCAGCCTGATATCCTTATCGCGGCCGATTCCCCTGCTGCTGCCACCGCCGGGACAGAAATCCAAAAGGGTGAACCTGTCGAACCAAAGCAATCATCAGATCCCGCGCTACCCGAAGCGAATCCTCAAGGATCACAGGACAAACCAGCATCTGAAGGACAAACTAATCAGCAAGATGAACAAAAGAAGGAGTAGCCGATGTTAAGATGGATTTTGGCGAGCATGTTCCTGATGGTCGTTTTTTATTTTTCCGCGGTATTTTTTGCCCGTAACGCCCACGCGGATGAGCCGGCGGGCCGTCCAGTCGTGGTTTTCGAAACAAATCAGGGAACTATTGAGCTGGAATTATGGCCCAATGCGGCCCCTAAAACGTGTGAAAACATGATCGGGCTGGTCCAAAAAGGATATTACGACGGCACTGTTTTTCACCGCGTGATCAAGGAGTTTATGGTCCAAGGCGGCGACCCGACCGCGACAGGAAGGGGCGGGGAAAGCCTTTGGGGCGGGCGGTTCGAAGATGAAATTTCAAAGACTGCGCGGTTTGACAAGGCGGGCCTTTTGGCCATGGCCAATGCCGGGCCCAATACCAACGGCAGCCAATTCTTTATTACGGCTGTGGCAACGCCCTGGCTCAATGGACGTCATACTATCTTCGGCGAGGTCATTAGCGGTTATGATGTGGTGCAAAAAATCGAAAATACAAAGGTCGGAGCCGGCGACCGGCCGGTCGAAGACCAGAAGATCATCCGCGCGTACATTAAATAAAAAAACATGGAACACGAATTATTGATTAAGGCCCTGCGGGCCAGTGAAAAAGGCCGGAGCTATGCCGTGGCCACGCTGGTGGATTCCACCGTCAAGGGGACTCCGCGCAAGGCGGGGGCCAAAATGATCGTCCTGGAGGATGGGACCCTCTGGGGGTCCATCGGAGGGGGACGCAACGAAAAGGCGGTCCAGAAAGAATGCCTCAAGGCGATTAAATCCGGCAAGACTTCTCTGGTGGCTTATGATTATTTTGGCGGGGTTGGGCAATCCGTTTGCGGCGGCCAGATCAAGGTCTTTATCGAGCCTTTTAAGGGATCCAGGCATTTTGTGATCTGCGGCGCGGGGCATATTGCCTTGCCGCTGTCGGTGATAGGCAAGATGCTGAATTTTAAGGTGACCGTTATCGATAACCGCAAAGAGTTCGCGAATTTCAGGCGTTTCCCCCATGTGGACCGGATTATCGTAGGCGACCATGCCAAAAAATTGTCCCGATTAGCCATTGACCAGCACACCTATATTATGGTCGTGACCCAAGGCAATGAATATGATTTTGAATGTCTTAGAGCCGCCATTAACACCAATGCCGGTTATTTGGGCGTCATTTCCAGCAGGGCCAAGAGGGTGAAATTCTTTGGGCGCTTGAAGAAAATGGGGGTTTCCCAGGCCCGGTTTAACCGGGTCAAAATACCGGCCGGAGTGGATATCGGAGCCCAGACCCCGGAAGAGATCGCTGTTTCCATCGCCGCGGAAATGGTGGCGGTAAAAAATGCCGCGTTTTTAGGGACCGATAAATTCAGGGTTAAGGAGAAATTTGATGAATCGTAAAGATAAAGATATTATAGAGAAAGGATGGAGCGATGAAAAAGGAAGAAGCTGTTGACCTGATCAGGGATGCCGGTTTTGGATATTTGGCAACCATGGATGGTAACCAGCCGCGCGTGCGCCCGATGATGCCTTATTTATTGGAAGATGAGAAACAGCTTTTGGTGGCCTTTTTGGCCCGCTCCCGGAGCATTGCGGACATCAAAAGAAACCCCAGGGTTGAATTTTGCTTTGTGGACCGGAAAATGTGGTATTGCCGTGTTGCCGGTCATGCCAGGATCAGCGCGGATATTGAGAAAAAGACCATCCTTTGGGACAACGTCCCGATGTTAAAGCAGTATTTTGGCAGTCCGGATGACCCCAATTTTGTCTTGGCCGAAGTGACCATTGATTGGGCCGAAGCCATGACCCCGCACCAAAAGACCCCTGATATTATTCAATTCTAAGGGTCCTGTCAGCTGTTCCTTTCAATCCTCCCTTGACTTTTTTGCCAAAACCGGAGGGAGGATAAATCTGCATATTTTCCGGATATTCTGCCTTAAAATGACGCATTCTGCTAAAGAAGCGCCGTTGTTTTATGGACGGACTTAATTCGGGTAAATCTATGCACAGATTTTAACAGGACAACATAAAATTCACACAACCCCTAGAGCAATATGGCATTAGACGGATAATTCTCCTATTCCAGTAGTTAACATAATATGTATTATAAGAAGTTGTAGAGAGTGGTGCAATCAGCTTTTATTGGGTGCCCGGCTGGGCTGAAATTTCAAGATATCGTCGCGGATGCCCGCTTCGGTGAGTCTTTGGGTGGGTTTTGGGGCTGGCTCGAGCAATTGACGCTTCGCAGGCAGATTGTGCGGGCGTACCCCCACTTGCGTGTCTCCGGTCCGGATACGGATTATTTTGCTGTTAGTAAGGGCGTCCGCCAGGATCTTTCGGGCTTCCCGCAAAATCCGGCCAAATGTGGGCCGCGAAATGCCCATGGCTTGGGCGCCCTCGGATTGGCTATAGCCTTGATGATCAGCCAGCTTTATCGCCTCATAGTGGTCGATGTTCAGTTGAACCTCATCCGGCCGTCCCGGGTTCCCCCGGGGGCTAAACTGGGCTGTTTTGGGCATTTTCTGGATGTAGCGGACCTTTTTTCGTCTGCCGCGGCGTGTCATATGCTTTCCGTGATGTCTGTATTATTGTGAGCAGTTGCTCGAAATAACGCACTATTTAATTTGAGCATATGCTTATTATAAATCAAGTTTTTTCTGATAACAAGCTTTTTAAAAAGGTTTTTTAAAAAGGTTTTTGTCGCGAGTTTTATTCGGCAGGATCAAACAACTGATGAAAGCAGGTTAGAGAGATATTGGAGATTTTCGATATTGTTTTCAATATTGCAGTGGGCTTCCCGGGTATGTAGATTGAGGACCCCGAAAATCCGGCGCTTGGCCATCAGGGGCATGATCAGGGAATGCTGAATCTCCGGCCTCTGTAAAAAGGGCTTGATCCGGTTGTCCCCCGCTTGCTGCCCATGGATCACAAATGGTCTGTTTTCCTTGGCAGCCAGACCGGCAATCCCTTCACCGATGCGGACGCGGGTATTTTTGATCCGGGACTCTTTAAGCCCCCGGGAGACTTTAATGGTCAGATCCCCTTGTCTTTCCTGGTCCACCACCATGATCGAGCCGCATTCGGTATTGGTCATTTTCAGGGCCACGTCTAGAAGGGTCACTAACAGCTCATCCAAACAGACCGTAGAGTAAAGGTCTTTGGCCGCCTCTTTGATCTCTTCGGAGAAGCCTTCTTCGCCTTCCCCTTGCTGGCGCATTTCACTCTTGATGCCGCTTAATTCTATGTTGTTTTTGACGATCTCGGAGAGGAGGTCCAGAATGGAATTTATCATCACGTTGGAAACCACCCGCAGGCCGTTGACCTCATTGACCAGATCTTGTGCCGGGATATTACGTTCACGGGCAAGGGCGGCGTATTCGGCATTTCCCAGGCGTTTGTTCAGGATGACCGGGCCAACGATCATGTATCCCAAAAGTCCCCCTTCCCCGTTTATGTTGATCGGGATGGCGAACTGGTGCAAATTAAGAGGGCTGGCGTATTCCAGATAAGAGCCGTATTGCTCGAATTTTTTCAGAAATTCGGAGGCTTCCTGGGCGGGACGAAATCCCAACGAACGATCCGTAAGCAAGCGGCCGCCGTATTTGCCTTCTTCCGGGGGCAAGATGGTAAGCCCCTTGCGGTCAACAATGAATATGTTGATGTGCAGAACATCAATAAAACGGGACAAAACGTCCCACCATTTTTCTTTATTGATGACTTTCAGGGCAAGTTGTCGGGAAGCGTCTTCGTTGAGCATCAGATTGTTTCTTCGCTGATATTGTATTTTTTCATCTTGTTATACAGCGTCGTCCGGTTCACCCCCAAAGAGGCGGCCGCCTTGTTGCGGTTCCAGTTGCAGTCCTTGAGGATCGCGATAATGTGCTCTTTTTCGGGCTGTTCAACGGCGCGCTTGAGATTTTTTTCGGATGATTTCGAAGATTTTGAATGATCGATCGCGAATTTTGAGAAATTGGGGACGTCTGTTTTATTGACGGTAGTCCCTTTGGTCATAATGACGGCCCCTTCAATGGCGTTTTCCAGTTCGCGGATGTTCCCCGGCCAGGAATATTCCATGAACATTTTTTGCACGTCCCCGGCCACGCCGGCGACCTTTTTATTATTGACGCGGCAATATTTCTTTAGAAAATGGCCGATTAAAATCGGGATGTCTTCTTTGCGGTCTCGCAAGGGCGGCACCTGCACGCAAATGACGTTAATGCGGTAATAAAGGTCTTCGCGGAATTTGCCTTGACGCGCCAGGTCCGTAAGGTCCTGATTCGTGGCCACAATGATACGCGCTTCCGCCCGGCGCGGCGTGTTATCCCCCACCCGCTCAAAAATGCCTTCCTGCAAAACACGCAGCAGTTTTACCTGCAAGGTCGGGGAAAAGGCATCGATCTCATCCAGGAAAATGGTGCCGCCGCGGGCGTATTCGAAGCGGCCCTCCTTGTCCTTGATGGCCCCTGTGAAAGCCCCTTTCATATGGCCGAACAGCTCGCTTTCAAGGAGCGTCTCGGTCAAGGCCCCGCAACTGATCTCAACGAAGGGTTTGTCCTTGCGCGTCTGGTCCGTTTGGTGGATCGCCCGGGCGACCATACCTTTGCCGGTTCCGCTTTCCCCGGTAATGAGGATCGTGGCGTTGCTGCTGGCGACCGAATCAATGATACGGTAAACCTCCTGGATCCTGGCGCTGGCGCCGATCAGGTCGCAAAAATGATCACGCCGTCCCTTCGCTATGATCTGCTTTAATTCTTCGTTTTCATCGACGATCTGTTTCTTTTCGATCAGTTTCTGGATGATGATCTTGATCTCACTGTCGTTGATCGGTTTGGTGATGTAATCGAACGCGCCTTTTTTCATCGCCGCGACGGCCGACTCGATAGTGCCGTAGCCGGTGATGAGGATGACCTCTGTTTTCAGAGACCAGCGCTTGATCTCCTCGAGAAGCGCGATCCCGTTCATTTTGGGCAACTGGAAATCCGTCACGACAATGTCAATGCGTTCTTTTTTGAGGATCCCCAGGGCCTCCTCCCCTGTTTCGGCCATCTGGACCCGGTAGCCCTCGATCCGCAAGATTTCATAAAGCGATTTGCGGATCAATGGTTCGTCGTCAACGATCAATATTTGTACGGTTTTTCCTGTTTTATTGACCATGATCATTATTGCAGGGGCAGATCGACGAAAAATGTGGTTTGTTTACCTGGGTCACTTTTTACATGGATCTTGCCGTTGTAGGCCTTGACGATTTCACCGACAATCGTCAGGCCTAGCCCGCAGCCTTTGTTAATGGATTTTGTGGTGTAAAATGGCTCAAAAATTCTTTCCCCGTCGCCCGCTGGGATGCCAACGCCCGTGTCATCGATCTTGATATGGAGTGTGTCATTTTGACATCCGGCCTCGATGGTGATCTTTCCGCTATCGCTTTCAATGGCTTCCACGGCGTTGCGGATAATGTTGGCGAGGATGCGCTCCAGTCCCAGGTCTCTGATGAGCGGGATATTTCCCTCGATCTTTTTTTCGACCTTGATATTTTTATGTTCGATGTCCGTATGGACGCCGGCCAGCGACCTCTCCAGGGCCTGCTGAAAGTTGATGCGCTGTTCGCCCCGCGGCAATTCGTTACGCGAGCACGCCAGCAAATTTTTGACGATATTGGCCATCCGGTTAAGCCCGTGTTTGATTTCCAGAAGATACCCGCGGACGACCTCATCGTCTTTGATGTGTTCGAGGCAAAGGTTGGTGTAGCGCATGACCCCATCCAGAGGATTATTAAATTCGTGCGCGATGCCGCCGGCGAGTTTGCCGATGGTGGCAAGCCGTTCATGGATGTGGATCTGTTTCTTAAGGTTTTGGGCTTCCTGGTCGCTTTGGCCAAGCCGGTCTTTGAGGGTCTGCGTTTCTCTGACGATGTTTTTGAATTTTTGGTACAACTCAATGCGGCGATGGTTCAGGGCAATCTGGCTGGAGAGAAAATCGAGCAGCTGCATCTCGTTTTTCGTGAAGCGCAGGCCTGATTCCTTATCCGTAATGTTTATAACACCGATGAGCCGGTCTTTGATAATCAGCGGCGCGCAAATAAATGAAGGTGTCCGGTAGCTTTTGCGGGCCTTGAAGTCATGAAAACGGTCGTCCGTTTCGATATCGTCGACGACGATGGGGAGTTTGCGCTTGGCCACGTGGCCGATGATCCCTTCCCCCATTTTTTTAATCATTTGTTTTTGTTCGTCTTTCTTGAGGCCAATGGCAGTTTGGAGGGTCAGGTCTTTGCCATCGGGGTCAAGAAGAAAAATGGAACCCCTGGTCGCGCCGACAAGGCGCATGATTTGCTGAAGAGATTTTTCCAGCAGATCATGTTCGTTAAGGGCTGTGGCCACGAGCGCGCATATCTCGCTAATTTGCTGAAAGGCGTCAAGCTGCGCTTTGTCTTCCTGTTCTGTTTTCGTGAAGAGTCCCATGACGTTCCCGGATTGTTTTTACTGTGTCTGTGGAACCTGGACACTTTTGGCTTTTAGTGTTGACAGGGTATCGATCATTTTCTGGAAATAGCTTTTCCAGGGATGGTTTGGATTTTTGGCGATGATGTCCTGATATATCTGTAGTGGAAATTCATAGTTTTTTAATTGATAAACAGAAACCGTATTGATGGTCTTGAGGATGGTATCGAGGGTGCGGATATTCATGTGCTCGGGGCGGCCATATTTATCCGTGACTTTGCCAAAAACTTCCACCGCCTCCCTCCATCGCTTTTGGTCCAAATAGCAATTGCCAAGATAGCGTAGTGAGCTGTATTCTGCGGGTGAATCCGGATTCTGGGCCGCCAGAGTGTTGTAATGCGCGATCGCCCGGTCATACGCGTCCATGGCCTTCTGGTAATCGTTCTGCGCCTTGTAATGATTGGCGATATGGATCGGGACGCCCAGCCCGGTCCGGGTCAGCGCATAGTCGGCAACGATACGGTCATAGACTTTTCTGGCCCCGGGCCAATTGTCCTGGGCCTCATAAGTCCTTCCGATGGCACTGTGAGCCTGCGCCTGCAATTCTTTGTTCTGCGGGTAAAGTTTGATGATCTCATTGAATTTCTCCCGGGAGGTTTCATAATCCTTTTTCACAAGGTAGACGTTCCCCACTATCATCCGGAGCCCCGGAGTGAGTTTGGAGTCAGGATACCGCTCGATGATCTTTTGATAATCCTTGATGATCCTGGCAAATGTTTGTTCCGGCACGACTTTAGGGTCTTTGAGGATGTCAATATATTCTCTTTGGAGTTTCCAGGCCGCTTGCTCAATGGCATAATCGCTGTTGCGACCAAGCAGGGAAAGCAGGACAAAGACGCCAGCGAGGATACCGAGATAGATTGGAATAACTTTTTTCATGCCGATTCTTTCTTCAATAAAAAGTGGATTGTGACGGCGGTATACACCGTGGCATCGATGAAGGTCAGCACGATAATGCTGATGGCCGGCGACAGTAACCGCACTCCTTCTAACGTCTGGCTGGCGATGGAGGACAGGTTGCTTTGTAATAATAAAACGGGGACATAAAATAACATCGGGATCAAGACAACAAAGAAAATAAACCAGAAAGATCCCCAAAGATATTTGAAGTTAAGGACAACCGCCTGAAGAACTTTTTTATGTTCGATAACGATAAGCGGAAGCACAAAGGCAAACACGGCGGTGGCGAAGGTTCCGATTAATAGATTGAAATACGGTGCTCCGTAGAGGACAACCGCCTTGACCATATAAAAAATACCCGCGTCCGAACGGATCTGTAAGGCCCGGCCTATGATCGATCCTTGAAGCTTGGAAAGAGCGTAGAATACGAAAAATGTCAGGATGGCTGCCAGGCAAATGTGAACGTACTGCGGTAACATGGCGCGCAGCGCGTTAGCAAACGTCACCTTTTTGTTGTTGTTGACGTTTTTGATGATCTCGATGGCAACGGCGATCAGGAAACTGCTGACAAATATAAAAAGAAAATATTGGGCGGTCTGGAACCATTTCGGCAGGATAAGCAAATGTTGCGGATAGTGCAGGTACGCCTCCCCCGCCATCCTGCGGATAATAGGGCCGAAGAAATAAACGAGTGGAAAGCGTGGGGCGAAATAGATGATCTCAAGGATGAACAACTGGATAAAAGCCGTTGTCACAAAAGGGAACAGGATGATTGGATTCGCAACAAAGGAATTTACTGATTCGCGAAGGAGTGGAATAATTTTCTTTTGGAATTTTTGGGCCATGTCCCTGCCGTGGGTTTATTAAGTCCTTGTGTTTGAATGAATTGCGAGAATCTTAACACAGCTTGTTTGTACTGTCAATCGGTATAGCGGCGATTTCTTGGGCATAAAAAAGGCAGATTATTTTTCAATAATCTGCCTTTTTTGTGTTTTATGCATGAGACAAGAACCAGTGTTGATTAGTCTTGTTTACCTCTTTTGGTCTCGTGGGATGCGGTTTTTTCGGTTGCGCGCGAATCTCATCGCGACGATCCCGCTTCCAAAAAGGAGCATGGTTGCTGGTTCCGGGTTGTGGATCGTGCCCAGTTGTGTGCTTGTTGTCGTGTCCGTACCACCATCGAACGCGAAACTGCTCAAAGAGGCGCCGCTGCTACTGCCACCACCCCCTGCACCACCGCCGCCTTGGCAGCCATAGAGGCAAGGAAGCAAGAGAGCCAGCGCAAGCACTTTCATTGCATGTACGTATTTTTTCTGCATAACTATCTCAACCTCCTTTCCTCAAAATGTATGAAAACTTTTAGCTTCTTTTTTTGCGTAATCCGACAAATCCTAAAAGGCCGCTTCCTAAAAGAGCCATCGTGGCCGGTTCGGGGATGACGTTGTTGTTTTCTTCCACGGGATTCTCGACGTTGTTGTTTTCTTCCACGGGATTCTCATCGTTTTCATCAAAGGTAAAATCATCCAGGGTATAATATTGTCCACCGACAAAGTTCACTCTGGATACTCCTGCAAAATTCGCGGTCAGAAAATGGTTTTCGCTGACGACCAGCGGGAACCAATCCGTTTCCGCGATCAAAGAATTGCCCGCGTCAAACCCCTGTGCCTTTATCTGTTGCGGGGAATTAAAGTACCATCCGGAGACCCAAGCACCCGTAAAATCAAACGGAGAAGCTGAAGATAATCCAATGGGATTCGCTCCGTGATTGTTCACCAGTCCATAATGGCCGGAATGAGCGGGATTCGGATAAGACGTATCGCTATAAAGATACCATCCTGAAGTATCCCAGGTAAATCCTCCGTATCCTTGATTACTTGCTATAAGGCTTTCCGCTGAGGCTGCGGTGAGTCCTTCAAAATCCAAGATCACGGCTTCGGCCTTTGCGTTCATTCCGCAAAGCGTTAGCACAACCACTAATCCTGCAATCCATTTTCTCATTTCTTCCCCCCGTTGCTGTTACTGTTAATACGTGCTTGATTTATTCCGAGTTGTCGATTCCTATCTCGCGCCTTCCCCAGTAAAAACGACGCGGACGGTGCGCAAGAGAATACGTACATCCGTCCACAGACAGAGCCTTTTAATATAAAGAAGATCGTATTTGATCTTTTTCCGGACGTCATTAATGGTTTCATCGTAGCTGTGCCATACTTGGGCCAGTCCGGTGAGCCCAGGTTTTACCGCCAAACGTTTTTCATAATCCGTGATCTCTTTTTTAAATTTTTGAACAAAGACGGGGCGTTCCGGGCGCGGGCCGATCAAGCTCATTTCCCCTTTGAGGATGTTGATAAATTGCGGAATTTCATCGATATGCGCCTTGCGCAAGAATCTGCCAACTGGGATAAGCCGGGGATCGTTATTCTCCGCCCAAACGGGGCCGGTTTCCTTTTCCGCGTCAACCCGCATGGTGCGGAATTTATAAATGTCAAACAGTTCACCGTCTTTCCCTACCCGGGTCTGTGTAAATAAAACCGGTCCCTTCGAAGTGCATTTGATCAGAACCGCCGCGAGTAAAAATAAAGGTGAAAGAAAAATGATTCCCAGCAAAGAGGCGGCAATATCAAAAGCGCGTTTGACAAGATGATATGTCCTGCGGACAAAGCTGACCCCCATGCCCAAAATGCCGCTTCCGAATAACATCAGGGTAGATGGCTCCGGAGCGCGCGAACGCGGCTTCTCCGTTTGGTCAGGTATAGCCGTAACGGCTGACTGTTGAGTTGGCTGCTGCGCGGACACCGCTGTGTCATGCGGCATGACAAAGGATAACGCAGCCCATGCGGTAGTTACGAAAGAAGCACTCGCCGCAAACATAACCGTAATCAGCGCAACACTCAAAATTTTTTCTTTAACAGGATGTATTTGATTTTTCGAGTTCATACGTACACATTAAGAAGCAAATTGCGTGCCAAGAATGCGATGTTTTGAATGTATTTCTAGAGAGCGTAATTCGTTATGAATCAACTAGATGCGGAGGAATATTGGTTGGTTGTGTTAATGCTGTTGGACAGTCATGGACAAGCATAGACTGTCATATATTGTAACTGTTCAAATTATGCAACACATGTTGCGTGAGATAGACATCGCTTATGGAAGATGCTTGTATATATGGGGAAGGATAATTCGGCTAAAGTCTTTTAACCGTCGCGTGGCGTTTTCATCGTCTCTCTCATTTTGCGCGGGAGTCGAAATGCGGATCAGGGCACTGCTGGATGGCTGGCCGCGGAAGGATTTTAAAGCGATAAGTCCCTGCTGTTTCCAATAGTTTGGCGTAAAAGCATCTCCGACCTTGAACCAATAAAAGAATATTTGTCTTTCGCGGCCTTGTTCAACCGTCACCCGATTGACCTTGACATCCCCAAGCGATGAGTCGGCACTAAAGGAGTCATGAACATTGCTCAGGATGGTCGCCCCGCTCCCCGTGTAGCAGACCTCGGGAGGATGCGAGACTTTGCGGTTATTTTGGGAATAAACGATAAAGAGGTAAATTTCCTCTCCTTGCGGGCTGGTGTAACGGCGGGTAAAGACGTTGTCGGTTTCCAGGATGGCTTTTTCTTTATCGGCAATGGGCAATTCTTCGGCGGTCCACCCGGCGATCTCGCGCGGGAACGTATGGATGCTCATTGTGTCTTTCTGGCTGTAGACTTTGAAGTAGAGCTGCCAGGAGATGGCGGCGGATACCAGGAAAAGAGAAACTATAATGAGATAGGGTTTTTCGAATTTTGTGGTTTTCATATCACTCCAGTACCTTCCCCACCGCGTACAACAAAACGAATGCCAGGGCAAAGACCATAAAGCCAGAGAAATCATGGACAAAGCCGGTGGCGTATTGCGACCCCCAGACTTCAGAAACGAACGATAAAAAGACGATCCGCAGGACATTGGTCGCGATGGCGATAGGGATCGTCGAGCAAAACAAAAGGATCCGTTTAGGCATCGGCCCCTTCATCCACCAGGCAAAAATGCTTCCCAGAGCGGTTAAGGAGATCAGGGACCGCAGGCCGCTGCAGATATCATCCACGACCACATAGGTGTGCTGCATCTTAAGGACGCTTCCGGACCGGACAGCCTCCAGCCCCATGCTATTGAGAGCGGCAGTGGCGATTTGCGCGGCGAAAATTTTCATTTTGAAGCTGATATTGGTGATCACAACCAGGGGGACGGGGATCATGAATATGAGAAAGGCGACAGGGAATGTGATCTTTTTGAGAGTTTTTGAGCCGTAGAAAAAAAGGACCAGACCGCTAAGGACAACCAGCATGGAAAATCCAGAGGTAAAATAAACCCGAAGTAATGAGCTCATTAAATGAACGCACAAACCGGTGATGATGAGCGGCATCCCCCAGGGGGAACGCCTGGGTTTTATCGCCGCAAGCTCATCACGCATCTGCCAAACGAGAAACCCACTGACAAACGGGATCAGGATACCGTGGCTGTAATAGGAATCCCGGGCGAACCACCGGTCCCACAGCCACAGTAGCGTCGGGATGTAGGTGAGGATAAACATCCCCGCGAGGAGAAATTCGGTAGTGTGGGATTTAAGTGGGTTTTTCATGCTCATTCTTCTGCTCCCCCCTGGCTTTCTCCCACGTGGCTTCCTGTTTTGAACTAAAAAAACGTAATGTTCCTGCCAGCGCTGAAAAGTTCAGCAAACAAAAAACATACGGTATGTAACAGATTTTAGATATGAGGTTAAACATACCATGCTTTTGGTATCTTGACAAGGCTCCTGTAACGGCCATCCCGTAAAAGACAATTTGCAGATAAAACATGATTTGGTATAACGGTTCGCCGGTTAAGAGCAGATTCAGGATAAATAGTAGCACTAAAAATAATGGTATAAGCACCCGCAATAGCTTGTGTGAAAATAATTGGATGGCAACCGGGCTGCGCAGCGGGTTAAACAGGTCAGGGAAAAGACCGAAAATTTGATAGTTCCCGAAAAGTGTGCGGGTCTTGCGGCGGTGCTCTTCGCGCGGGCTGTCCGCCGCCTGGTCATAGGCCTTGGCGGATTCATCCAGGACCGCCCGGTATCCTTTACGGATGATCTGTAGAGGGACAAACATGTCATCCAAGACGATGTGCGTCGGGATCGGGACGAACAACTCCCGCCGGATGGCGTAAATGGCTCCGGTGGCGCCGAGCATGGAATGGATACGGCTTTCGTGCTTGCGGATAAATTTTTCGTAATTCCAGTACAGGCTTACACCTTTGGCCGTAGCCCCCCCCTCTTTCTTTTCTTCAAAAATAAGTTCGCCGCTCACGCATCCCACGTGATGATCGGCAAGATTGGCCACGAGTTCCCGGATGGCGTTGGGAGCGAACGTTTGACGCGCGTCGCAAAAAACGATCGTTTCATTTCTTGCCGCCTGGACAAGCTCGTTGAGCGTCGCCATCTTTCCTTGGCGCCGCGGCCGCTCGATCAAATGGATCCGCGGGTCGTTGAAGCCGCGGACGATCCGGGCCGTTTTGTCGGTGGAACCGTCCGAGCCGATGAGGATCTCCATTTTCTCGTTAGGATAATCCAGGGACAAGAGGTTCTGGAGTTTTTCTTTTATAACATCTTCTTCGTTCCAGACCGAGAGGACGATGGATACGGTCGGTTCCCACGGGCTTTTGCGGACCGGGTTGGGCCGTAACCGCGCCATGAGCCACAACAGTAGCGGGTAGACAAAGTAGCAGTAGATCGTGAGTGATATGAGGAGCCAGAACGCGAGGATCATCATTGAGGCATGAACTGAACCGTTACTTTATGGCCCAGCGCTCCAACAACTTGTTTGATGGTCAAAAGGCTGACATTATCGCGGCCGCTCTCAACGCGTGAAATGACCTGTTGGGACACGCCGAGTTTTTGAGCCAGATCATTTTGTGTCAAACCGGCCTGTTTGCGTAATTTCTTGATCTGTTCTCCCACATCCCGGAACAGTTCACTCTCCGGGGAAATTGTTTTGATGGATCGGATGGTGATGCCTTCTCCCCGGAATATTTCCGCCAGTTTTTCATGGATGGCCTGCCAAAAGATAATCCTGTCTTCAGTCCATTTGTCCTGCCGCATTTTTTTCTTGATGCGCTGCCAGTTGCGGAAAAAAGTGTCTCTGGGAAGGTAGTTTTTAAAAACTTCTTTCGGTGTATTTTTTCTGGCCAAAAGAAGCGCGGCAAGTTCGATAAATTTCGGATGCCTCTCATCCGCCAGGATATTTTTAACTTTTTGGGGCGGAATATTCCGGTCCCACAGCCAATCGGTTTTTTTTGCCGTCATCCTATTTCCTCGGATAAAATGGCATCCACTTCATTTTTAAAATGCTGATCCATCCGGCGGAAATCAACGGCCTTCTCCGTGACCAAATCCAGCAGGCCTGTTTTTATGGCCATCCGGTCAAACGTGCGATACCACCGGACCAGGCCTTCCTTGACGGTTGCCGTCCCATGGCGCGCGACAAACTTGGACAGAGGCGTCGAGATGCTGGAGAGGCAATACAAATCATAAAAATCTTTGGCTTCCCGCCGGCCTCCGATGGCGACATGTTGGCCGACATCGTTTTGTGATGCCGTATGGCCGGCCACGGCATAAAGTTTTCTCAAATAGATATCTTCCAGAGAAACAACATGGATGCCGTCGACTTCCCGCAGGGGTTGAACAAGCTTCACAAAATCCTCCACAAAATCAATTTTGCACGTCCCTCCTTTCTTATCCGCCACTGTATACATCATGATTTTGGCAAATCGATCCCCTGTTTTCTCGGCAACCAATTCTGTTTTCATGTTGTGTTTTTTTTGAAGATAAGCGATGGCCTCCGTGATTTCCTTCGGGGAAAAAGATTTTGTAAAAAAATCCAGATCATACGATTCCCGGTGTTGAAAATAGTAAAGCGACAAAGCGGTTCCGCCAACCAGATAATAATGGTCCAGCTTGCCGGCCAGGCATTTTAACAGCCGTTTTTGTATGGAGAAATTTAATTTCGGCGTCTTCACGGACTAAATATACAATGAATATGTTGTATTGTCAAGTATAATACAATTTATATAATGTATATCCAGCATCCACCTTCTCCAGTATTATTTTATTTTGAGCATCATCCGCCGGACCCAGTCGTACGCGCCTCCACCCAGGATTTTTTTTACGCCATTTTTGCAAGACACGAGAATTTTTTCCCTGACGGGCGCGCTTCCCCGCATGGCTTGCGCGAAGCGGTCGATGGTCCAGTTCGACTTGACGGCAACGCGGCTGAAACAGTCCGCTCCGGCGCCATCCAGCTTTTCCGATACAAAAATATACCGGTATCCCGCCTCGCGGGCCATCCGGATGATTTTGTCGTCGCAAAATCCGCGCGGGATCGAAATGCTTTCAATGGATAGTCCAAGGTTGCGTTCCAGATATTTTCTGGAGGCGGAGAGTTCCTCCCGGATCTGCGGGTCCAGCAAATTGGTGAGGATCTCGTGGCTGAAGCCGTGGGAACCGATGACCATCCCTTCGGCAACAAGCCGGCGGACCTGTTCCCAGCCCATATACCCTTCCTTGCCGACGCGTTTGGCGATCAGGAAAAAGTGGCCGGTAAAACCGAATTCCTTGAGCAAGGGCATGGCGGCGGTACAGTTGTTCATTTCTCCGTCATCAAAGGTCAGGAGGATCTCTTTGGTGCTAAAGGCGTTCAGATTTTTACGGATGGTGACGGTCCGGTAGAGATTTTCCTTGAGCCATTCCAGTTGGGCGCGGAAATTCTCCGCCGTGACGTCATAGAGATCGGCACCCGTTTCCCGCTCCCGCGGCACCGGCGTCTGCGGCGTAACGATCCCGTGGTACATGAGGACTATGGGTTGAGTGATCATCTGTATTTTTCCAGTAGTTTATATTCAAAGTTTTTAATGGTATCAAACCCGCTGACCTCGATGCGCCGGAGTTCAAAAAGTGGTGTCTCGGGTTTATTCACGCCCGGGATGACGCTTAGGGCGTATCTGAACCCCAGCTCTTGCACGATCTTGAGTGTATCCGCGTTATACTCGCCGTAGGGATAGCAAAAGGTGTCAAGCCGCTCACCCGGCGGCAGATTTTTATTTACACAGGCGCGGCTTTCCGCGATCTCTTCGCGCTGGGTTTGGTAGCTGAACCTGGGAAGATGCGGGTGGGATGCCGTGTGGGCGCCGAAGGCGATCTTATGGGCATACATCTTGGCGACTTCCGTCCAGTCAAGCATGTCGCGTCCCGGGAGATCCGCGTAGCGGTTAAATTTTTGGTCAGTGCCGATGAGGCCGGTCGTTAAAAAGACAGTGGCCGGAAACCCGAATTTTTTCAAGACCGGGAACGCGTTGAGGTAGTTGTCCCGGTATCCGTCGTCAAAGGTGATGATGATCTTTGTTTTCGGTTCTTGCCCGAATATCGCCGGATGCCCGGTCTCGAATTCCTTGAGACTGATCACCCGGCAGACATTCGCGTGCCAGCATAAAAAGCGCATTTGCTCCGCGAAGGCTTTGGTGCGCGTGACGAGGTTGTGCGCCGGAAGATTATCGTTGATGCGGTGGTACATCAGGATGACCAGTCCCTCGGGAGAGCCATGTCGTCCCCCCAGATTTCTGATTTTTCTGAAGATTTTCTTAATAAAAATCATTTTCTTTCTGGAATTTTCTCTCCGGTTTGTTCCCCTAGAACAGTCAAACTGGACTTGAGAATATACAACGATTGTAATTTCATCTCTTCGGTCTGATTGCCGGTACTCTTCCGGTCTGTTTTTTCCAGGTCCTTGATCTGTCTATTAATCCGACCCAGTCGCTCTTTTAACTCTTTCGGTGTTTTCCCCCCCCGATCCATATGCCCTGCGGCATTTGAATGGAGTAAGGCCTTTTTCATATTAACATCCCATATGCCAACATCCCATTGTGCCTGACTTAAACGCAAATCCCTGTCCGTGAAGACCTGGATATTGTATCGCGCCGGATCCTCGGAGATCAAAGTATTATTTTTTGGCTCCTGCGAAACAGTCTTAACAGTCTCTTGGGGGATGGCGATAACATTTTCACGCCGTCCTTTAAATATGCCAAGGTCACTTACGTATGAATTGATTAGCGTATTCGTCAGGCCAATGAAAAAGATAAAAAGGATGACGAGTGTAATTGCGAGACTTAAAATATGTTGTTTGTTTTGCATATAATGTCAGATAGCTTTCCAGACATCAGGCCTTGCCACATACCCTGAAGCGCCGCCACCGAGCAACTCTTCAAATCCCGCGGGGACGACCTCATCAACCGTTATGTCGGCATAATTAAATGTTTTTGTCGACCAAATTTCGCCAAGGGTGACGCCGCCGTTGGCGATGACACTGCCGTTAGTGACCGTCGTATCGTAAATGCCGTCAAAGTGAGCGATGCCATGGGTATAGATCGCTCCATTATGGCTGGCTGGTAAAGCGGCCGTTTCCCAATATCCTGTCCAGGCAATAATGTTAAGCTGTGAATCGGGTGCCGCGAAGCCCGTTTGATTATGGACAACTGTCCCCGTTGAAATAATGGTCATTTTCTGGCCCTTCCGCAACCCTTCCCCGAAAAGGATGACGACGTTCCCGTTGCCCTCTTCTCCCTCGACATAAATTATCTTTTTCCCTTCAAGAGAGCTGTTGGGGGCGAGCAGGTAGGTCCCATTCCCCTTGATGTAGAGGACCTCTTCGGAAGGGTAGCTTTTTAAGATGTCACGGTTAACCTGCACAAAATCGGCGAATTCATCCGCGATGCCGTTATGGTTGGCATCGGGGTAGGTCAACGAAACAAGACTTGCGGCGACTTTTTCATTTTTGTCTTCTATGAACACCCTTGAATGCTCACCATGATCGATCACTTTTCCGTTAAGGCGCACTTTGTCGTTAATAGCGGCCATCGTTTTTTTGCCGTTGATGACAAGGTCGCCGTCCGCGGAAACAGTACTTCGAAAAACCTCCGGGGCTTTGGCCCGATATGTGATCTGGATGCTTTTTTCGACTCCCGCAAAGGTTCCGGTAGCCGTAACTACGCGGTGCCTGGAATTCGCGTCATCTTTTGTCACATGAACCATGCTGTTCTCATCATGCAGGGTGTACGAACCCGTTTGGTCCAGCATCAGCGGGTCTTTTATAAATATATTTATGCCGGCTTCAGCAAGCCAAAAGGCGGCCGTTGAAAAGTAATGCCGGCGGGCATAGTTGTGTTCGTTAATATGAAAACTCGCGATACCCGCGGAGAGCGTGAGCAGGACGAACAAAACGATATAAGCCAATATCAGCACAGCCCCTTTATTATTTAGCTTTTTCATTCCGTTCCTTCTGGGGTTTAAACCGGCTGGTCCTGGCCCTTAAAGCCACTTGTTCCTTCAGGGTTAGATCCATGGGTTGCCCTATCTTGGGCTTAGATGTCGCACGGATATCGATAAAGATCGAATCATCACTTATGACATAATCAACGGAAGAAATATTGTCGGCTATAACTCTCGTGCCTGAACTGTCCTGCCGGACCAGTTTGTTCGCGTCCTCTCCGCTGCCGTTCCAAAGATAGGAAATCTGTCCCGCGGAAGGTTTTAAAAAATTAAGCCGCACGCCGGGAGGAGCCTCCTCTTTAACGATCAAGGCCCCCCTGGCCTCACGCAGTTCATTGGTCAAGACGAGCATTGCCATGCGGATTTGCTGTCTTATCATAATGCTGTCGACATAATAGCGCCACGCTCTTTCCCCCACAACAAAGGTCGCGTAGATGCCGGCCAGAATGGAAACCGACAACAACGTCGTCATCATGATTTCGACCAAGCTAATGCCTTGTCGGGTATCGATCTTCATTTGGTTAATCTGGTTTTTAAAATAATTTGATTTGTCCTCAATTGTCTCTGCCAATTGACGGTTATTTGAATGTTTAAGGGATCGCTCGCTGGGTCGGCAAAGGCAACGCCAAACGTTTCTTTCGGGAGCGCATTGAGGCCCTGGTCCTGGGCCCACCGGGGCCAATCCGTATTGACGATGTCGGCGAGGGAGTCGCGGGCCTGCATTTCTTCAAGCATATGTTCCGCGTTTGATGTTGCCACCGTCATGTCCCAGGCGTTGGCGGCGGATAACATAGAACTTGTATATAACATAAGGACCGCGGATATCCCGACCGACAAAATAAAGACCGCCAAGAGCAGTTCTATAAATGTAAAACCCTTGTTTGGCAGTCGCTTTATCCTGTTCACAAGTCGTCCTCTTTCCAATTGATCGTTATCCGATTATAACAGATTATTTGCGGCGGAAAAGGAATGATGGGACAATATCTTGAGCGGGGGCGAGCCTAGCCGCCTGAGAACCAGCGCAACATCTTTCTCCAAAGGGCATTGATCCATCCTGCAGTTTTGTCTAGAGGTGTTTCACTTTCTGCTTGGGTTAAATTCATATTTTCTTCAGGTTCGACGGTTGGTTCAGACGCGACCTCTACTTGCGTTGCAAGACCATCCCGGTTGAGACTGATCGAGGTAGTATCCGTCAAATGCAAAGATGGTGTAATTAAAGCCGAGTCAGGCTTATTCGCTGCTGTAGGTTGAGAAGCTACTGCCGGGGACTCCCCCTTTGTGGGTTGAGAAGCCGTTATCGGGATCACTCCCGCTGCAGGTTGCGAAGCTGTTGTTGGAGCCACTCCTTTTGCAGATTTGGAAGGTTTTGCCTGGGGCGCTCCCTTTATTAAATTTGAAGACAATTCCCCCGGCAGTCCTGTTGACTTTACAGGTGACGGCGCGTTGAAAATATTTGTCGGCACGCCCGCCCCTCCTCCGGCACCCGTTAAACTCGTCCCACTTCCACTAGATCCCCCGCTTGATTTCCCGCCGCCACCTCCACCTCCTCCACCGCCGCCTCCACGACCACCCTTGCCGGATTTTCCTGTGCCGGCATTCTGAGACTCGCTGCTACCACTGCTGGTTAAAGATTTTGGCTGAGAACTGCCTGGATCAACAGATGCGACCTTGGTATCAGTAGTTTCGGGAGAGATGTCTGTCGTAGAGCTGTTATCGCCAATAGACTCCATCGTTGTCGGCAAAGTATGGCTATTATCTGGTTCGGGAGTCTGGACAGTTGGGGCCGGTGATGAATCGTCCTGTTTTTGTTCCTGTTGAGGCTGTGGCGTTGGTTGAGCTTTAGGCTCGATATTACAGCTATTGGCGTACCAGTAATAGCCCCGCCCTTCGCATTCATTCTTGGTCGAGCAATATTGAATACCGTCCGCGCATGTTGGAGCCGGCTGCGGCTGCGCGTTGCAAGTATTGTTGTACCAATAATACCCCTGATTTGTACATTGCGGTTTGTTTTTGCAATACTGTGCTCCATCCGAGCACGTCGGTATAAGCTGTGGCTGCGCGTTACAGGTGTTGTTGTACCAGAAATAGCTTTGTCCTTCGCAGGCAGTCTGTGTTGTGCAGTACTGGATACCATCGGCGCAAGTCTTTGGCTTGGGCTGGGCATTGCAAGTATTGTTGTACCAGAAATAGCTTTGTCCTTCGCAGGTAGCCTGGGTTGTGCAGTACTGGATGCCATCAGCGCAGGTTTTGGGCTGTGGCTGCAGGTTGCAAGTATTGTTGTACCAGAAATAGCTTTGTCCTTCGCAGGTAGCCTGGGTGGTGCAGTACTGGATACCATCGGCGCAGGTTTTTGGCTGTGGCTGCAGGTTGCAAGTATTGTTGTACCAGAAATAGCTTTGTCCTTCGCAGGTAGTCTGGGTGGTGCAGTATTGAATGCCATCAGCGCAGGTTTTTGGCTTGGGCTGGGCATTACAAGTATTGTTGTACCAGAAATAACTCTGACCTTCGCAGGTAGTCTGTGTTGTGCAGTATTGAATGCCATCAGCGCAGGTTTTGGGTTTGGGCTGCAGGTTGCACGTATTGTTGTACCAGAAATAGCTTTGTCCTTCGCAGGCAGTCTGTGTTGTGCAGTACTGGATACCATCGGCGCAGGTTTTTGGCTGTGGCTGCGCGTTGCAGGTATTATTATACCAATAATGTCCGTTATTGACGCAGTCCGTCTGGGTTAAACAATACTGGATCCCGTCTATACATGTCGGCTGTGTTGAATCAATACCATATTCCACGGCCCCGATATCCCACACAGTCCCGCGCTCGTTATTGTTATAATCCAGACTTGATTTCCCCGTCAGAACGAGGGCCTTCCCGATCGCCGGGCTGTTTGACTGCAAATTGACATTATACGCCTCTCCGGTATAATACTGAGCGGCGGACTCGACAAATTTCGGGTCTTTACATAAAGAATGCGGCTTGCCATTACAATCGGTAGAAAAGTTCTTCGTATTCCAAATCACAGAATAATCATCATCAAACCTCACACTCCCGCAGGGCCCATCGCCATTTCCTGTTGATCCCGCCGCCCAATAGAGGGCCGATTTATCAAAGCCGTCATTAAACTCTGTTCCACCCAAATATATATTGTTACGCGAGGCAATCGTTTCATTCCCCGTGCAACCGCTCCCGGCCGATTGCACCATCGTGTCCCCGTTGCTCGTTACAGTAGAATTATAAATCGACACATTCGTGCCCGCATGAAAAGCAGCAGCCAAAGGATTTCCACCGGCACGGCAGTTATTAAACCCGCTGGATTTCCACGTTATTGGATTATTATGGAAATACCCGCAATTCCCGATAAGGATAGAATTTTCAATGACAGCATCCGTCCCTGTCTTGACTTGATTGCCCGCATTTCCTTCAAATTTGGAACGTTTTATGGTGATCGTCCCGACCCCGCTATGATACAGCAAATCCAGCCCGTCTGAAACGTTATGGCTTATATCGCAGTTGTTGAATACCCAGTTGGCTCCCGTCTGATGCGTTCCTAATCCGTCCCCGTAACCGCCTTGGTCCTGGCTATAACAATTATACGGTTTTTTATCGGGGTATGTTTCACCGCATCCATTAAATTGTATATTCGTTTTTGTAAATGTCATAGTCCCTGAGTTTGAGGATTGATTGGCCCCGATATCTCCATCCCATCCGACAAACGAGTTCGCGACAATTTTTGAATTTTCAATAGTCCAATCCTTAAGCCGGCCCGCGTAGACACCCCGATAGGCCATCCCGTGGATATTTACATCTTTAATTAAAACATTTTCGCTGTCAGAAGCGACTAACCCCGACGTTCCCCATGGTCCGTAGGGAATAGTATCCCGATTGCATGCCTTCGGCCCATGTTCTTGGCAATCAGAATGGTCCGTGACCTCAAGACACTGAATTTCTATATTACTGCTTCCAGCCAGGTTAAGAACTCTATTAACCCGTTCGGTAGCCCAGAGCTGGGGAGGGTTGGAACAACCACTATTCCATCCCTTCCCAAGGATCCTGGTGGGTTGACTCGCGTCCGGTCCAGATGGGATAGAGCGCATATAACAACCCCACGGCCAATTCGGATAGCATACTGTTGTGTCCCGTATATTGGGCGCGCCCCAGCCCATCATATATTGCGCGTTATTGGAACCGTCAATGATTAACGTATCTCCCCCAACCATCCTGGTCGGGTTGTTCCCAACGGGTCCAATCGCCCAAAAAGGATGAGAAAACGCGCAGTCCCGATTGGTCCCGGTTCCCGGATAGGGCGCATCGGCCAGACCCGTACACTGGGTGGCCGTGCCGCCATCGGGCCGCACATAATAGGTCGCGCTGTCAGCGGCCGAAACAATAAGGAGGCATAGTCCCATCACCGGAACAAGACTCAAAAATCCACGTTTTAATGTGCGTTGGTTCATTTCCTTTACCTTTTATCCCCCATCATAACCTATCCTCGAGTCACCCCAACTGTTTCGTTTTGAATTATTTGACATTACAAAACGAAACATTACGTGGCCGATTAGGTCCCCGAAGGGGAGGGTTATTGTCGGCTAATCTAGCCGACAATAAAAAACCTATTCTCTGTTACTTCACACAAAGAATAGGTTAGCATGGTCCATGGCGACTTCACCACTGTTGGCAACTGGCTGCCCTGTGCCTCGCGGCCGAGGGCCCTATAGCTTTGTGTCCCATTCTTTCGAATGGTTTACCTTTACGAACAGCCTGTTTTTATATCCACGGGAAGTATGCCATGCCATTTTCATTGTGTCAAGGCCACGACAACAAAAAAGTTCTTTTGAACCAAAGGCTATTGCTGTTTTACAAGAATTCTTCCAATCGGGGACCGCACCAATAACATTGTAGTTAACAGGGATAATAAGAATACAATAACGGGAAAAGCAATGTCCCAAGTAACCGGTTCAAAATAACAACGAACAGGCTTAAGCATTGAAATAAACATCTCATGTAACACAAAAACGCCAAGTGTATATCGACCCAGGTACGGGAATATCGTTGATTTACCAAGATTCTGATATCCCATTGACAAAAGGAAAATGCCGATTCCTAGCGGTATCATCCCCGCCAGGAATGCATGTTCGGGTACCATTTTATAATATTTGAACAAGAACCAGTTTTCAGCAAATTGAACTATCAGACCCGTAAAAATCAAAATAAACCCTAAAACGATCACATGGTTTTTTCTCGCGGAGAAATCAATTCTGGAAAATCGTAAACCAATAGCAATGAAGAATGTGCTGATAAAAGGGCCATAGAATATTTCAAACCCCGGATCAAAGCCGATCGGGAATTCTTTATAACTCCTTCCTAGCAGACTGACGAAATACAATATTAAGCCAAAGACGATGAGATATTTTTCTTTTTTCAGGAAAAGAAAAAGAGATAAGATGAGAATGCCTGTAATGTAAGCGGGAAAGAACCAAAGATGGCCGCGTGACCCCGTGAAAAGAAAAGTTATAAAATGGTGGCGTATGAAATCCCAAATGTGCAAGTGGATAGAAGTGAAATGCCAATAAAGCGTCCGCATATATCCAAATTTGATTACTTCGTCATTAAAATTTTGGGGTATGAAAAAATATATAATAGTCCATAAAATAAACAATTGTGTCAGCCGTCCGCAATAGCGCCTGGTTAGTTGGCCTAATGGCCGCCCTTTTTGCAGCGACTTGCCAAAAAAATATCCCGCAGAAATAAAAAAATACGGGATTCCAAAGCGGACAGCATAAAAAAAATATTTAAGAAGCAGCAATGCATGCCCGCCATACTGGTCGTATGAATAGTAAAACGCACGCGTATGATGAATAATTACCGTGCCTATGGCAAGAAATTTGAAAGTATCTACACTGCTGTTCCGGGAGTTCTCCAAGGCTTTCCCTTCTTGCCGGTTAATACCGCATTGAAATCTCTTTAATCTTCATTGAGCCCTGGTAGTAATTTTCATGCGGATCACCGACAGCAAAATAATCTTTATGGTATTCGTCCGCGTTCCAAATTTTTTCCAGGCCTACAGAAGCGCTCTTTAGCAATTGGCCGGCATCCGTCCGCACGCTCAGGATATATTGCTTTTTAGTTTTTTCGATCTCAACTCGATACCATTTGCCGGGTTCGTACGTCATGGTTTTCATCCAATCTTTTCGCCACTCATTATCCTCTCCGTCGAAGGATACGAGCTTGTTCTCCCGGTCGAAATAGACCATAAAAACGGGGTTCGGCATTCCGTGCCCCCAAACATTATTATCTACATCGATGGCCACCTTCCGGTGTTGATGCCACCACGTGTTGGTGTGGTGGTCAATGGGCGGCGTGTCCGTGATCGCGATGAGGTAAGAACCGTTTTCGTTCTGCGGACCTTCGGTATATTCGGGGTCTTGCGGCAAGCCCGAGATGTTCTCCAGACCATAATCAATGCCTCCGACAACAACGCTGATCTTGTAAGTTTTCGGCAAGGCTTTTGTTGAGCGTATAATGGCTGAATCCCTGTAGCTGGCTGACTTTTGCCAGGCGTATCCTGACTTCCCATCGATTACAAAAGTCCCGTTGCGGTACAATTCGAACGTTAACTGGCCATCCTTCCCAAAACTTTTTCCAGACACAGCTTTTATTGGTTTTGAAAAATTTTCAATGACCTGCCGCTTCTTATGCGTCAACTGTCTCATATTGATCAGCGTGTTCTTGCCCATTTCCGTGAAATTCACATCTTTAAGCTTTTGGGCCGTTTTATGCAATCCATTCCATGAAAAGACAACAATGCCGATCCCCAGTGCCAGGCCGATAAGGAAAAAGATCACGTTATCTTTTGTTTTACTTTTCATGTGGTTCAGAGGTTCCTTGCGCTAATATTTTGTCGAATTCTTCAATTCTTTGGGCGATTGCGTCCCGCCGCGCTTTTAAGCCTTCGTTATCCCTGGTGAAGCTCATCATGGATTCGGCGATGGATTTATCGACGGTAAGTATTTTTATGCTCTCGTCAAAAAGTTTCTGGTAGGTTTCGACCAGGCCGAGTTTTCGAAGTTTTTTGAGTTTCTGGATGAGCAGTTGTATGTATTCATAGTCTTCCATCCCGTCGCGGAATATTTCCAGGCGCAGTGAGGCGATCGGGCCGTCTTCTCCGGGATAAAATAAAAGGCCGTTGCCATTTTGTTCCCATTCTGAATTTTGGGCGCTTTCAAAAGGGTCGACGTTCGGCCACCAATTGACGCACCAGTACAAAAATCCCCTGATATCATATTTCCAGCATAGCCAGGGGATAATCCGGTAGTCGATCGAATCGAAGTCCATGGCCAGATTGGGGCTTTCGTAGCCGCCGGGGCCGGAAATATACATCCATATCTCCTTGCCGATTTTTTGAAGCTTGCGCATTTTTGGTTCGTCAAAATTATCGATCTGAAACGTCCAGATATCGATGTCTTTTCCCCATCCCGGGTCCTTTTCGGGATCCCAAAAGCCGTGATAGCACACCATGTTCTTTAATCCCGGATGGGCCCGATGGATCATGGAACAAATTTTAGCCACCCGGGGGTTCCCGATCTCGCCCTCATCCCACGTGTAAATATAGGCATATGGTAAAAGTTTGTTCAGCTTTAATGTCTCCCCATAACCGCGGTATTGAGAAAATAACTGGTCTATTTCTTCATCGCTGGAAGGCCAGTTGTTGCCGAGCGTCCCTCCTCTTTTCCCTATCGAAAAATTATTCAGACCGAGAGCGCGATAGCGGTCGACACGCGAAAGCTCTTCATCGGACGCGGGGTCGACGTTCAATACGGGATTTATTCTATATTTGAGCATCGCGATAATATATTTATTATTGAGGCCGCCGAGCCGCGCTTGATAAGCCTCGTTTGATTCGTTATCTTTTTGCGGATATCGCTTGAATGTTTCATGGCCATAAAAATCAAAGGCTGTTTTAAGGCTCCCTTCCACGGGTAAAATAAAATTGTACACCTGGACCTGAAGCGGGATCTCTCGCGTTTCCCCGCCATTGGCCGTAATCAATATCGTGCCTTTGTAAACTCCGGCCGCGGTTCCCCTTGGAGCGTAGACGGTGACCCAAAAAGGCTGAACGACCCCCGCGTCAACGTCGGTTTTGCGCGCCGGCATTAAAGGGTCCGGCCATCGGCCGACATATTTGACCGGATAATAAGGCTTTATCGTCGGGACATAACCGACAACGCGCCAGGTAATGTTTTGCCGGCCGAGCGTCATCCCTGTTTGCTCATTGATGAGATCGGGAATTTTGAGCGAAACTCCTTCCAGCAGACGATCCCTGGATGTGACAACGATCTGAAACGATTCATATTCATTTCTTGCCAGGGAGATCGTGACGTCCTTTGTAAAACTCGGCTTTAACAAGGTTTGGCCGTCTTCAAATATCCTGTCCAGGCTGGAGGCGGCAAATACGTTAAATCCTCCCACGTTGCTGGCGGGTAATTTCGCCTCATAACGCCGGGGTTTACTTTTCATCCTTTTGATCTTATGGATGAGCATGCCGCCCAAACCGGCGACAAGGATCCCTGTTACCAAGCCAGCCATTAAAAAAGTTATTTTATGCTTATTGCTGCCGGGCATTTGTTATATCCTCATAGATCTGGTTCAACTTTTTACCGATAACGCGCCAATCGTAATTTTCCAAAACGAGCTTTCGGGCGGCGGTCCCCAATGTCTCTCTTTTTTGTTGGTCTTTCAACAGAACGATCACCTTCTGGGCAAATGCCTGGGGTGTGTCCCCAAGGACAATATCGACATCCCTGGTGCAGGCAATGCCTTCCGCCCCCACGGTGGTCGATACAACGGCCTTTCGCATCGACATCGCTTCCAGGATCTTCAGGCGCGTCCCGCCGCCGACGCGGATGGGGACGACAAAGACCTTGGCCCGCTGGATATAGGTGCGCACGTCATCGACCCGTCCGGTTACAACGATACGGGGGTCTTTTTGGGCCAATTTTTTGACCGTCGCTGAAGGATTTTTCCCAACGATGTAAAACTTCACGCTTGTATTCTGTTGCCAGATCAGCGGTAATACCTCCCGGCAAAAAAAGACCACGGCGTCATCATTGGGAAGCCAGTCCAGGGAACCGGTGAACGCCAGGGCGTCTTCCGAGCCGCTGGGCGGAGCGTTTGAACCCTGGAAGAAATCTACGTCCACGCCGTTGGGGATAACGTGTCCCCTCCCTTTTTTTTGAGTTCCGGCCAATTCGTCAAGCAGACGGAGGTCATCATCCGATACAGCGAGATAGCGTGAACACATCCGGATCTGCCGGGTCTCAAAGTTTTTCATCTTATCCGCTTGCGTGGCATAGATGATTTTTTTGAGGAGGTTTTTTTCAACTTCCGCGCACCGTTCCAGAATTTTATATTCAACATTATGCTCATCGATAATACAAGGCCGGTTATTAAAGCAATGGCTGTACTGTGCCATGTGCGCGTGGTCGGTATGAACCGCGTCAAAGGGATGGGTTTGATGGAGAGACTTTAAGACCCGTTCCATATTCTTTGAATAATATTTGGCGACGGACCAGGGGATGGGATTTAACATTATCCCCGCGGCCTTTGGTATCATCCCCGGATCCTGCGCGGGAACGAGTGTTACGGCAATGCCCAGTTTTTTTAACTCTTTCGCGTGCCCCGGATCATTTTCTTCGAAGGAAAAACAAGCCAAATGGATTTGGGCGAATTTTGTCATCTGCTTGAGGATATTGACGGTGCGGATTTTCCCACCGGTATCCGCCGGCCATGGCACCCTCGGCGCTAAAAATAATAGACGCATTTTAGTGTAATACCTCTGTATAAATTTTTTGATAAGCCTGGCCCATCTGCTCCAGCGAATAGTTGGCGCGGACAAAGTCAAACGCCGCCGCGGTTAACATTTGCCGTTTGCTCTTATCGGTCATTAAAGAATTTAACGCTTGTGTTAAATCGTCGGCGTCTTGCGATGTCACTAACAGGCCGGTTTCAGTATCCCGGATAATATCAGGGATGCCCCCCACTTTGGTCGCCACCACCGCGACTTTAGACGCCATGGCCTCCAGAAGCGTGATGGGAACGCCTTCAGCCAGAGAGCTTAAAGCAAAAATGTCCATGGCGCGATACATAGCGGCCGTTTCGGTTATAATCCCGGTGAATATGACCTGGCTGGTGAGCCCAAGCTGAGTGACCAGGTTTTTTAAATTTTGCCGCTGTGGCCCGTCGCCGATAATCAGTAATTTGAGGCGGCCGTTTTGTTTGGCCAGCGGCATAAACGCGTTGACGAGCAGGGCTTGATTTTTTTCTTTGCTTAAGCGCCCGACGGTCGCGACCACAAAATCTTCCGGTTTCATGCCATAGCGTGCCCGGATTTTGGCGCGGTCGACGTTTGTGGCGGTGAATGGATGGATATCGATGCCGTTGGCGATGACCTTTTTTCTCTCCCCCTGCCAACGAGGAAAGATTTTCGATGTGACCACAACCACGCGATCAAAGAATGAGGACAGCAGCCAGCGGTCTAATTTCTCATAAAAGGTGACGGCCCGGGTCATATCCGTGAACCCGTGGGCGGTAGCGACAACGGGTATCTTCGCCATCCTTGCCGCGATCAGGCCGAGAAAGTCGGATTTGTAATTATGCGTATGCAGCACATCGATGTTGTCAGCTTTAAGAAAATTCCGTAATTCGCGGATCGTATTGATGTCCAATAAGCCGCGGCTTTTGAAAACGACCGTCGGCAGCGCCTCGCGCCGGGCTTTTTCAATAATTTCCAGGTGAGGGTCGCGCCGGTCATGGATCGCGCCGATAACAGCCTCGATCCCGTTTTGCCTGGCGTACCGGCTTAAGGACAGCATCACCTGCTCCGCCCCAAATAGCCCGCCGCTGCTGATAAAATGAAGGATTTTCATGATAATGATCCCGGATTGAACAATTCTTCGTATTTCCGGACCATCTTTTCCATTGAGAATTCCTGCTTGACCCGCGTAAAACCATTGGCGCCCATGGCCTGGCGCTTCCCCGCGTCTTTGATGAGTGCCAGCAGGGCATTTTTAAGCTCCTCGACGTTTTCCACGGCTACCAGAAATCCGTTGAATCCGTTTTTGATCAATTCCGGATTCCCTCCGACGTTGGTCGCGACGACCGGCTTTCCGGCGGCCATGTATTCCAGGATCGCGTTGGACATCCCTTCGCTTAACGAAGGCAAAACACAAATGTCCGCGGCCGACAGCAGGTCAGGGACATCCTGGCGTGTCCCCAAAAATAAAACATTATTGGCGATATCCAACTGCGAGGCCAGCCGGTGCAAAGAACCGTTAAGCTCATCCTTCCCAATAAGCAGTAATTTTACATGGGGCACTTGTCGGATGATTTCCGCGAAAGCGCGCAGAAGGAAGCGATGACCTTTGACCGGCTTAAGGTTGGCGACGTGGATGACCACGAGCTCATTTTCTTTAATGCCCAGTTCTTCTTTTAAACTTCTGACGTCTGACGGCTGACGTCCGACTGACACATCCACGCCGTTGCAAATGACTTCCACTTTTGACGGCGCCACGCCTTCGGTTTCAATGACCATTTTTTTGACCGATTCGGTGACCGTTACGATCTTTTTAACCCATCGGTTGATGAATCGGTAAGCGGGCGCATGATGGTTTTTACGCCAGAACCCCATGTCCCGGCGGTTGGAAATTATGACGGGCACACCGGCCAGATGCGCCCAAAAAACTCCCCAGATATCGGAGCTGAAATGATATGTTTGCACAATGTCAACGCGGGCGGTTTTAAGGAACCGGAAGAATTTTAAACCCTGAATAAATCCCGAAAGGCCGTAGACGCGGACAACCCGGAAGGTTTCCAACCGGCAGCCGATGCCCTCGACCAGCTGGCGCGGGGCCTGCCCGACGCATTCGAGACTGGCAACAGTGACGTTGAATTTATCCTTGTCGAGGCCTTTCGCCAGCTCATAGATCTGGCGCTCCGCCCCGCCTGTCAGGTCCGCCAGGCAGTCGGTTAAAAGAAGTATGTTAGTTTTTGCTTGAGGGGTGTTCATTAAATCGATTAGAACTCTCTGAGATTATTCAACTTGGGATTTCTGGTCGGAAATGATTTGATTCGCTTTATTGAGGAAATCTTCCGCGGCACTCAACAACTTCCGGTATCCTTCTTCGGACCAACGGTCGTAATAATCGGCATCCTCTCGTAAATTCTTGGCCTTTTTCAAGGCTTCAAGAAGAGTCACAGGGAGTTGCTTGGTTTTAACGTATAATGTTTGAATAGCGGCAATCAGACAAAAATGGCTATGTTCGCGCAAATTTTTAAAATATAAAAGGGCTCTGGCGCTGTGAAACATGGAATAATAAAGCTGAACAGTGGCCCATTTATAGTCGTTATCCTTGAACGTTTTTTGGGATCTCTCCAAATCAGCAGAAGCGGCCTGAAGTTCTTTATTGGCTAATCCTTTCCCTCGACTAAAGGAACGAATTTTCCCTTTCTTTAAACAACTCTCATAATCGATGCTCATCGCCTTCTTCCCATAATGCAATGCCACTGTTAATTTCGTCAAAAAATTCCTTATCTTTCTCCTCCATCTGAACCAGTTGGGTCGATGTTTTGATTACAGGCTGAATTTTTCGCTTTGACTTAAAATGGGCAACGATCTTTTCCGTAACTTCAGGATCCTTGGAAACAATCAGCAAATCGAGGTCACTATCTTTGCGATTTTCCCCTCTTGCCGCACTGCCAAAAAAGATAATCTTGCGCGAAGATGCTTTAAGCTGCCGAACCAATTTTTTTAAAAAAATGACTGTCTTTAACACTTTAAACTGACGAAGGACGCAATCATCGGTAATCGCTGAATAGAGCACAAACCGTCCTCTTTTATGTTTTTTGATCAACTGCTGGCAAGCTAATTCATCCAGGGCACGGTAAACCCCGGCCTTGCTTAAGCCGGTGGCCTTTTGAATTTCTAAAGCCAGAAATTCCTTGTGAGAATCCTCTGCGAAAAATGAAAGGACTCTCTGGGCATTGGTAAAATTCACTATGTCGCCATTAAGTTTTTGTCTCATTCTCATAGATTGTCCCTAAGTATCGTAGATTAGGCTTAAACATAGTATATGAGACAAATCGTCCTTTGGCAATGTTCTTTTAATTTATCCCCAATTTTGCAATAGCAAGATTTACCCCGAAGAGGCCGCACGAAAGAATCTGGGGTAAAACTTACTGCACAAGATATTGCTATTTTGTGCAGTACACTGCACAAAAAAATGAGCCGGGACACTCCGGGAGTGTCCGAATCAGGCAGGCCTGATGTACGGATTTTTTAAATTAGTAGATTTCTTTTTGGCAGGTCGGGCTGGTCTGTTTTCTTCGCTGGAGATAATATTGAGCCGCGCCACTAAACCGGCGAAAATCCATAGATAACCGCTCAGCTCAAAATAACTCCAACGGTCCCCAAAGAAATTATTCACCGAAAGCACGAACATGCACACAAAAAGTCCCAATCCCAGCCCTTTGCTGAAGTCATCATCCCCTTTCTTATATAAGCGGAAACCTTCGATCATAAACGCGAGAATAACTAATAAGAAAATGAGTAATCCCACGAGTCCCTGCTCAACGAGAATTTTTACGTAGATATTGTGCGTATCTCCCAAATCGTACCCTAAAGTCCGGAACACGCCGAACCCGATGCCAACCACGGAATTTTCCTTAAAAATTTCCAGCCCTTTTTGCCAAACCACCAATCTCCTTTCGGAGGATTCATCAAGTTCTCCGTACTCGGTCTTGGTGCCTTCGATGCGCTCGATCGCTTTCTCCGGCAAAACAACCTGCCAAAGCAGCAGGACCATGATGAGCGGCAGGAGTAGTTTTCTGTTTTTAAACAGGAACAACAGAAATAGGCCTATGGCCAATCCGGCATAAGCGGCGCGCGAATACAGAAACAGGACGCAATAAAGATTAACGCAGATGAGCCCCAATAAAATCAATTTTATCGGTTTTCGTTTCATAAAGAAATAGACGCTCATGAGAATGATGGTGTATTGATTCAAAAAGGCGGCGACTTCATTCGGCCCTAAAAAGACGAACGTCCCGGTGATTTTTTCTCTGGATACAAGCGCCGAGAACATGCCGACTTGACTCACGGTGTAATAAGCCATGATAATCATGGCAAAGCACATAACGCCCAATACCCGCAAGACCCATTTTTTGTCGGTGATATTATTCAATGTCAGGAAAAATAATAACGGCAGAAGACAAAAATTCTTCCAATCTTGAACGCGCGGGTCCCCGGGGTCTAAAGCTATTGATCCCGTCAGGGAGTTGTTCCCGATCAAAAGGGTGAATGTCAGATAAAGGACTAATACAATGGCCATCCCGTTGATGGACGAACGTTCCATGAATTTCTTGCGTTCCGTTGCCGCGGATATGAGCCAGCCGATCAACATGCCGCCGATAAGGATGTCAAGGAGTTGGTTCCCCAGGGGAAACTCATACAAACGTTCCACCACATTGCGCAGCGGGAGGAGGAATGTAATAACCAAAAGAGGCCAGCGGACCTTGCCCGTTAGTCCGGCAAAAAATGCCGCGATCACTGTCAGGTAAAGAACCCAAGGGGCGAAGCTTTTAATCGTTGCCAATATCCCGAAGCCCATATCAGTTTTCCTTTATGATTTTATGATTTTAGCGGGGACGCCGGCCGCGGTCGCGCCGTCGGGGACGTCCGACAATACAACGGCGTTAGCCCCGATCTTGACGTTGTCGCCGATTTTTATGCCGCCCAGAATTTTGGCGCCTGATCCGATATAGACGTTATTGCCGATGACCGGGACGCCGGTATTGCCTAAACCACGCGTGCCGATCAATACCCCAGGCCCGATCGAACAGTTTTCGCCCATTTTAACGTCGCTATGCAAAATAATACCGCCAAAATGCCCGACATAGAACCCTTTACCGATGTCGGCGCTGGCGGGCAACGATATGCCCGCGATAATTTCTGTGAGCTTGAATAATAAGAACGCAACAATTTTGAACAGGGAAGAAATAACGGGAACCCGCACCCCTCGCACCCAACGGCCAAACCGATACACAGCAACGGCCCAGATCCCCTGCTCAAAAATTAAATAAATATTTTCTTTTGTGCGCGGATCTTTAACGTACCGTTTGATATCTGCCTTAAGGTTGTCAAGCATGGTTAACCTTTATTTTTAACAAGGCTTTGAAGAAATTAATCCATGACCAGGCCGAAAACGGGTTCAAAGTTATGGATTTAAAATACTGCCTTTGTGAATCTTTAAATTTTTGTTCAAACAGCAATTCATCACCAAGGTCATGGTGAATTTTGGCCAAAGCTTTTCGTCTGAGCTGTCGATTGCCCCCATCCGCCGGACAAAACTTATCAATGACATACATGCGCGCCTGCATCATTTTTTCTTTATCCTGACTCATGCTTTTGCCGCTGACACGGTAAAGCGCCAGGACTTTGTCGATATACTGAATTTTGAACTTTTGAGAAATCCGTAACCACAGTTCGCGGTCTTCACAGCCCAATCTCGTCAGGCCCGGGTCAAAGCCCCCGACCTCTTCACAGCATTTTCTTCGAAATAAAACCGTCGGGCAGGATAAATGCGCGTCGCGCAAAAAGATATTCTCGAAGATATATCCCGACAAATACCGCGCGTCGCGCCGGGGCGTATCCAGTTTATCTCCCGTCTCCGAAATCCTCGTAATATTGGCGTGCGCGATGCCTGCCGAACTGTCGGCGTCCAAAATTTTGACCGTCTCTTCCAGGCGCGCCGGCAGCCAGACGTCATCCGCGTCCAGGAGGGCCACGTATTCCCCTCGCGCGTGCCGCAGTCCCGTATTGCGCGCGCGGGCCAGGCCCTGGTTGTCCTGGTAAATATACCGGATCTTATCCGGCGCCCGCTTTAAATATCTTTCAACGATCTCTCTGGTATTATCCGTTGACCCGTCATCAATGATAATAATCTCAAAATCCTGAAACGTCTGATTAAGCGCGCTATCTACCGCTTGCGACAGATAGCGCGAGGCGTTATATGACGGGACCAAAACGCTGACTTTACGCATAAACCCATGCCTCATCTTGCTCACACAAGATTATCTTTTTGAATGGCGGACCCATTTTCGAACTCTTTTTCATTCTTTTCCGCGAAAAGGTCTAGATACATTAAAACCGGAGTTTTAAGCGAATAATAAAACGGCATCAGGTAGGGCTTCAGCACCCGATACGGCAAAGAAAAACGCATTTTCTCTGTTTCGTGGGTCCAAAAATAAGCGCCGACAAATGGATGATTTAAAACCGCGGTCCAATAACAACAGGAAGCCTTAAAACATTGTCCCGTGCGCGCGTAGAACATGGCAAAGCGATAATAATTAACTGCCCTGAACTTTGCCCACTCCAGAAAAGTCAGGCGCTCACGGACAACAGGTTTATTCAATATCGCCAAATGATCTTTCAGATGAAGTCCGAGGGTTTTGCTGTAATTCCCCGGATGCCTGCGGAACTTCGCGAGCGGCAAGTCTGTGTATTCAAAACGGTATTTGATCGCCATGCGGATCCAGAGATCATGGTCATGGGTTGTCAAAAGGGTTTCATCGAAGTGCCCCATCTCCTCGGAAACACTGCGCCGGACCAACGCGGTCAAATGCCAGACAAAATTATCAAAAAGCAGGCTTTTGAATGACCGCTCCCGGGCGCGGCCGTCCCGCGACGTCTTATAGATTTCGCCGTCGGCATCAACAAAATGGATCCCCGAACAGACAAACGCCGCATCAGGATTTTTATCCAGGACCTCGACTTGTCGTTCAACCATATCGGGCATCAGGGCATCATCATCCCCGAGGATCAAATAATACTCGCCCTTTGCTTTACGCACGCCGGTATTCATCGCCGCCGGCGGGCCGGCATTGTTCTGATAAACGTATTGAACCTTGCCGCCGTATTTTTTTAAGACTTCGCGGGTATTGTCCGTCGATCCATCATCAACGACGATGATTTCATAGTCTTTAAACGTCTGCGCGAGGATACTATCCACCGACTCGCCGATATAATGCGCGCGGTTATACGTGGGGATGATTATGCTCACTTTGGGCTTCATTTAGAACTGCTCCGGGTTAGTCCAAGCTTTAATAGCCGTACGATAACTCTCCATCGACTCTTCCACCAATCTTTTATGAGAATAAGTTGTCCTGACTTTTTCCAGGCCTTTTGAGGCCAGATCCCGGCATAACGCAGGGTCCTTTAACAGACGCGCGATCGCGTTAGCGAGCATGGGAGCATTCCCGGGATCAACCAAAAGGCCGTCTTCTTCATGGTCAATTAATTCTTTCAACCCTCCCACCGCCGAAGCGATCAAAGCGCACCCCGAGGCCATCGCTTCCAGGGCGCTCATGGGAAAAGCCTCATCCAAAGAAGGCATAACAAGGATCGAGCTTTTTCTTAGCCAGAATTTTAACTGATCCTGAGTGAGTTGTCCTAAATATTCCACATGTTTTAGGCCGATCCGATCTCGCAACATCTGACTATTTTGTATTCCATTATCAGACAACGCGTCGGCCCCCGCGACAGCCAATGTGACGCCGGGGAATTCCTTGATGACCAGAGGCATGGCCTCGGCCAGAACATCGATGCCCTTTCTGGGAATAAGCCGCCCGGAAAACAGAATCTGGCAGGGGTCCTTTTCCCCTCCCGGAGCAAAGCTTTGAGAATCGACCGCGTTATAGATTGTTTTGATATCCCGGTTGATCCTCCACACCTGCTTCACAAAGTCCCCTGTATCAGCCGCGACAGCGGCCACACCATCGGCTTTGATCAGCGTATCCCTCTGCATCCTCCAGGATATCTTCTCTTTAAAACTCAGAGTAGGCCAAGGGTCCACCCTCCCCTGGGTCCGGTTAAAGAACCACCCGTGCAAACGCAAGAAAACGGGAACGCGGCGGCGCCGACGGGCATAAACAAATCCCTGCCGGAAATAATCGAACGTTTCAATGATGTCCAAAGGATATCGCGAATGGACGGCATCGATCGTCCTGGCGACCGCGCTTGAATACCGGAGATCTTCCAGGGGGAAATATTTCTCAACCGTCCAGGCTCCGGGGAAGGGGTGGTCGTTGAACTTCACGTGGTGGACGAATACGCTGCCGCCCGCTTCCGGCGGGCGAGCCTCGCCCGGTTCTAATGAATCCATGGAGGGGGGCGGGCCGCCCAGGCGCCCCCTGTTAAGATCACCCCTGTCCTGGCAGAGGATATGAACACAGTGTCCCGCTTCGGCCAAAGCCCTGGTAAAATTTACCGTAAAGGTCTCGGTCCCTCCAGAATCTTTATGAAAATTGCGGCATAAAAAACAAATGTTCATAATTTTTGTTTCAGCCCCAGGCTTTCATATATCTCATATGAATACCTCTCCCGGGCCCGGCCCCGATAGCTGAATGTCCTTTCCGCCAATCCCTCCATTTTTTCTTTATCAAAATTCTTCAGAGCTTCCCGCACATCGGAGCGCAGATCAGAAACATCCCTTGTCACATGGGAAGCTTTCCTCAATTCCTGGTTAAGGCTGTCGGGAAAATATTCCTGTCCGGGGCTGTCATAAAAAATGATGGGCTTGTTTAAAAGCGGGAAATAGAGGCCTAAAGAGGTCATATCCGTGACAAGCACATCGGCGAAGGGTAACAGAAGATGCCCATCGTCTCCGGGCTTTTGGATATGAACATTCTCATGCTCCATTTCGGAAAATAATTGCGCCAAATCAACCCCTTCAAAATGAATTTTGTTAAAATTGTTAGGGTGGAGCGAAATGACCACATTATACTCACCGGCAAGATTGCGGACCCCTCGCGCTATTTTATTTTTCTGGCTTTGGATCAAGGAATGCGGGCCCCAGGATGACGCGAGCATCACTGTTTTTTTCCCGCGGTCCAGGTTTGGCGCGGTGGATCTCACGCTGTTTTGAATGTCCGCGTTAACAAGCCGGTCTCCCAGAAGACTCCCGACAACCTTGACGTGGGGATAAAATACGGGGTAATGTTTCCGGACTTGTTCTTTGACATGTTCACCGGCCAGGAATATTTTTTTGTAAATGACCCGGCCGTTTCCATTGAGAGAATATTTTCCAAAAACGTAATGGTCTTTTATCCGCCCCACTTTTCCTGAACCAAGCCCGTGCCCGATATAGATCTTCGGACAATCGTTACGGAAATAAGGCCCGTGGTTTGGATAAAGGATCAGGTCCCACTTTATCCTCCGGGCCAANNGGATAGACCACACAAAACCATAGCCTGACCCGTTTGTCACCTGACAGCTGTTGATAAACCTCGTAAGCATACTTGAACATAAGTTCATTCTCAACAACAAACAGAATGTCCTTCCTGGTCTTAAACTTGAGCAACCCGCCCTCAAGTATAAAATATATCTTTTTAAGAAATGCCCGGATGTTATCCATGGGAAACATTATCAAAACATCTTTTGGCCTGTTCATAATCTTCCGGCGTATCGATTTCAATATACGGATCCCCGTTGGTATTGATAAAATCGATCCTTGTCCCAGTCCGCTGAAGTTCCATCAAAACATCCGACAAATAAGCGTTCAACCGCCCGTCCCGTAAATACTGGTCGACCATGTCAAAAACAAGACGGTTGCCTGCTGGACTGACTTTCATCATCCCCATAAATTCATTATTTGCCTGGTCAGGCGGGATATCCTTCCCCATATCAACAATGCCGCCTTCATGGATAATGACTTTGACCGCCTCCGCGTCACACTTTCCCGTTTTGACACAAATGACGATGTCCCCCGGAGCGTCGATACACCGCTTTAAAATGTCCGGATGGTAAATCGAGTCCCCGGTAATAAACACGAAATCTTCCCTGCCGATCAATCCCCGTGCCAACCACAGGGATGGCAAGATACCCGAAACTTCATAAAACGGATTGTGCGCGAAATCAGCTTTTGAAAAAAGTTCTTCCCTCACTTGATCGAACGCGTGGCCGGTGACGATAACAATTTTCCCTATCCCGCTGTCATTCAGATGCTTGATGGAGATCTCCAGCAAACTCTGTTGTTGTATCTTTAGAAGACATTTGTTCCCGTTCCGGGTTATGTTCGTCAGCCGTGTCCCTTTACCTGCCGCCGTAATGAGGGCTTTCATTGTTTCTCCACGAAAGATTTCACTTGTTCGATATTGATAATGGAAAGATTAAACTTTTTCGCGATCTCAAAGAGTTCTTTCGGCCTTGCCATATGACCCTCATCATTCAAAATCTCAAGATCAACCGCCACCGCGGGTTTAAAGCCGGCTAATTTAACAATTTCCACCCCGGCCTCCGTATGTCCCTGACGTTCCCGGATCCCTCCCCAGGCCGCCTCGATCGGGATCACATGTCCCGGTTTTCGCAGATCCCCGGTTTCCGCGCAAGAACTTCCCAATATATTCATCGTTAATGCCCGGTCATAAACAGAACTTCCGGAATTCGCCGCGGCCGCGTCAACGGAGACCATCATTTGTGTCTTGTTGAATTCCGTATTTTCGATATCTGTCCGTTGTGGCGGGATGCCCAATTCTTCGCAACGCCCCGGCTCACAAAATGCCGCGATGAAGGCGCCCCGCCCATGACGCGTCATAAAATTGATCGCTTCAGGGCTCACTTTCGCCGCGGCTCCTATAAAATCGCCCTCGTTTTCACGACGGGCGTCATCGACAACAATAATAAGCTTGCCTTGTTGAATATCCGCGATAGCTTGTTCAATCCCGGTAAACATCATCATCCTTCCTCCGCGAAAGCGTCAAGGTTCAAGCTCCTGTAACTTGCCAGTCCATATCCTTCAAAAAGACACCGTCGGCGTTTTTAACCCCGCTAACCTCTATTCGGAAAATATTGTCTTTGCGGATAACATAGGGATGGATCATGTCCCTGTCCCATATTGAAACTTTGGCGGCATATATCCCGGGACACAGATCGAGTTTCCCCAAATTGACTTTGAACCCCCCTTTTCCCTCGATGGAGTCACCGAGATCACTTTTCTCTTTCGTATTGGAAGAACAGCATAAAACGCCGTCGGCCCGGATGATCTCCAGGGCAAACACAGGGTTCTCGATCTTCTTTTGAGTTTTGTACTCGGCCTTAACGGTAAAATTTTCTCCGGCACAAAAACTGTCTTTGCCTTCATTGTTTTCACCCAGCAAGATAACATTCGAAATATCGACGGCCAGATCATCCGTCACTTTGACCTTATAATCTGACGACTTTAGTTTTTGTTTGAGCTCATTTTCCTGCTGTTGAAAAACCAGATTTTCATAATAGGGGATAACTTTCTCCGGCGCCCCTTCCTTTAAAACCTCTCCCCTGCCAAGGAGAATAACCCGGCTGCATAAATTTTCAATGAGCGCGATATTGTGGGAAACAAGAACGATTGTTACGCCGGAACGGAGAAGCTCCCTCATCTTTTCGGCGCATTTGGCCTGAAAGGCGATGTCCCCCACCGCCAATACCTCGTCAACCAGTAAAACATCCGGGTTGACATGCGCCGCCACCGAGAAGCCGAGGCGTGAATACATCCCCGAGGAATATCTTTTGACCGGCGTGTCAATAAACTCGCTTATGCCGGAAAATTCCACGATCTCATCAAACTTTTCACTGATTTCTTTTTTCTTCATCCCGAGGATCGTCCCGTTCAAATAAACATTCTCCCGGCCTGTCAATTCAGGATGGAACCCCGCGGTCACCTCGATCAGGGCCGAAAGCCGGCCCGTGACCTTCATGCTCCCTTTGTTAGGGACAATGATCCCGGAGAGCAGTTTCAGGATCGTGCTTTTTCCGGCCCCGTTGGGGCCGATAACGCCGACGACCTCGCCCTTTTTGACGCTAAAGTTCACATCTTTAACGGCCCAGAAT
>DPIG01000001.1 GCA_003522725.1 Candidatus Omnitrophota bacterium | reverse complement strand
ACATTTAATGTGAGGCAATGCGCGTACCCCGGAATGATTGTTTGGAAGTCCTGTTCTGTGCTATAATCCCGATAGTTTTACACCCCTGCGGCGCGCGTTAGAGAAAGTATTTTAAAACCAACACTGCTAAACAGGGAGCTCGACTTCTGAACTGTCTGTGGACAGTTTCCAGAGAGGCCCCCACTTGATTGAGATTGGTTCAATCAAAATCTTTCTCGACGGCATCCGCGGGGGTTCTTATCCCTTCCCGTCTGTTTTGGCATATGAATAAACGTTCGCAGGATTCATCAGCGTCAGAGAGTTTATTTCCTGTCGACAAAGAGGTTTTGTCAAAAGAGGCCCCTTTAAGCGCGCGGATGCGCCCGCGCTCCCTGGAGGAATACGTTGGCCAGGAACACATTGTCGGCGCGGGCAAACTTTTGACGAGGGCCGTTGAGTCCGACCGGCTTGGCTCGCTTATTCTTTATGGCCCGCCCGGCACCGGCAAGACGACGCTGGCCCATTGCATCAGCCGGAAAACGGATGCTTTGGTGGAACGGATCAACGCGGTCGCCGCCAACGTCGATGACCTGCGCCGGATCATCGCCGCCAGCCAGAACCGGTTCGCCACCACGGGGCGCAAAACGGTCCTTTTTATCGACGAAATCCATCGCTTCAATAAAGCCCAGCAGGATGTCTTGATGCCAGACCTGGAACAGGGACATCTGATCTTGATCGGCGCCACGGTCTTTAATCCCTTTTTCGCGTTGACCGGGCCGCTTCTTTCACGGTCGATGGTTTTTGAATTAAATCCTTTATCGCACGCCGATATCATAACCGTTTTAAACAGGGCGATCGAAGACAAAGAGCGCGGCCTCGGCGGTCTGCGCGTAAAAGCCGACTCCGCCGCGCTGGCGTTTTTGGCGCAAGCCAGCGACGGCGACGCGCGCCGGGCGCTGGGCGCCCTGGAGATCGGATGCCGCACGACAGCCCCCGATGCCGGCGGGGACATCTATTTTTCTGTCGAGGTCGCGCAAGAATCCATCCAGAAAAAACAGGTCGTCTACGACCGCGACGGCGACGCCCACTACGACACCGCGTCGGCGTTCATCAAGTCCATGCGCGGCTCCGACCCCGACGCCGTTTTATACTGGATGGCCAAGATGATTTATGCCGGCGAGGACCCGCGGTTTATCGCGCGGCGGATTTGCATCTGCGCGGCCGAAGACGTCGGGAACGCCGATCCCCAGGCCCTGGTGGTCGCCAACGCCGCGCTGCAAATTTCCGAGTTTATCGGGTTGCCGGAGGCGCGGATCCCGCTGGCCCAGGCCGCCGTTTACGTGGCCTGTGCCCCCAAGTCCAACGCGGTATACTTAGGCATAGAAAAAGCCCTGGGGGACGTGAAATCAAAAAAGACCCAGGAGGTGCCCGCGCATCTTAAAGACGCTTCCTATCGCGGCGCAAAGCGTCTTGGGCATGGGAAAGATTACAAGTACGCTCATGATTTTAAAGATCATTATGTGGACCAGGAATACATGCCGGTTGGCGCGCAATATTACGTGCCGACCGATATGGGGCAGGAAAGAGATATTAAGCAGAGGCTGATTAAAGGAAAGCGCGGAAATGGATGATTGTTATATCTATATGATAATAAATTAGTTATGGATATAAAGAATCTTTTGTTGAGTATCTTTTTAAAAAATGCTAGAATAAAACACCTTTTAGGCGTTTAGGCGCGAAACAGGTTGTTGAACAGCGGTGCATACACAGACGAAAACGGAACTAAGACAAAAAATACTAACGCTTTTGCGAAAACAGAAGGAGGAAGAGCGGTTGGCGAAAAGCTTGGTCATTTTAAACAAGCTTTTAAAGAGACCGGAGTTTCAAAAGGCGCTCACCGTACTGTTTTATGCGGCATTTGATGGGGAAGTGGACACGTTTGAAATGATGCGACACGCACAACAATTGGGCAAGAAAATAGGCTTGCCCTATATTGTCCGAAAAGAAAAAAGAATGATCCCGACCGTGGTGGAATCCATAGAGGAAGACCTCGCCATGGGCCCTTACGGAGTCAGGCAACCTAGGACGACATCCGTGGAAAAAACGCTGAGCGCGGATGAGCTTGATCTGGTCATCGTCCCCGGCGTGGCTTTTGACCGGCGTAACCATCGCCTGGGCCGCGGACAAGGGTATTATGACCGTTTTTTAAAAGAGTTGTCCCCGCGCACTCCGGCCATCGGTCTGGCATTCGATTTTCAAATCGTTGATCACTTCCCTCCCAAAGAAGAGCACGACGTTCCGGTTTCCTGTGTTCTTGTCAGCTGATCTGTCAGCCGTCCCAGGTTAATTAAAACTCGACGTATCATCCGGGTTATTACTCAAAAAGGAGTGGGTCTATGTTTGATGAGCTCAATATATACACGCGCAGTGTCGTCATGTTTCTTTTCTTTATTGTTTCTTTTTTCGCCGGTTATCTCGTCAGGTGGTTTTTTGCCGGGAAAAAGCTCAAAGAAGCCGAGTACAGGGCCAGGACGCTGGTTGATTCCGCCGCGAGGGAGGCCGACGGCCGCAAAAAGGAAATAGAGCTCCAGGGCAAAGACCTGATGATCAAACTGCGGCAGGATTTTGAATCCGAAACAAAACAGCGCCGGGATGAGATTTTAACTGCGGAAAAAAGGGTCCAGCAGAAGGAAGAGAATCTGGACAAGCGGGTCGACCTCCTGGAGCGCAAGGAAAAGGACGTCAACACGCGGCTGGCAAAACTGCAGGAAGACGAAAAAGCCGCCCAGGAAAAAACCAAACAGCTTGCCGATTTGATCCAGGAGGAAAAACAGCGCCTGCAGAAGATCGCGTCCATGAGCGAGGAAGACGCCAAGAACCTTCTTTTGTCGCGGCTGGACCAGGAACTGGTGCATGAAAAAGCCGTGCGGATCCGCGCCATGGAAGACGAGATCAAAGACACGGTCGAGAAAAAAGCCGGCCAGGTCATTTCGATCGCCATCCAGAGGTGCGCCTCGGAACATACCGCCGGGTCGACGGTGACCGTCGTGACGCTGCCCAGCGATGAGATGAAAGGCCGCATCATTGGCCGGGAAGGCCGCAACATCCGCGCGCTGGAGGCCGCGGCGGGCGTTGATATCATTATCGATGATACCCCGGAGGCGGTGACCATTTCCAGTTTCGACATGTACCGCCGGGAGGTCGCCAAGATCGCGCTCGAAAACCTCATTTCCGACGGGCGGATCCATCCCGGGCGCATCGAAGAAGTCGTCGAAAAGGCGAAAAAAGAATTGGACAATGTTATCAAAGAGGAAGGGGAAAAAGCCGCGTTTGATCTGGGGATCCACGGCATGCACCTGGAACTTTTGAAGCTTGTGGGAAGGTTGAAATTCCGGACGAGTTACGGGCAAAATGGTTTGCAGCACACCAAAGAAGTGGCGATGTTGATGGGTTCGATGTGTTCCCAGTTGGGGCTGGACCCGAAGATCGGCATGCGCGCCGGGCTGTTGCATGACATCGGCAAGGTCGTCAGTCAGGATGTGGAGGAAGGCACCCATGCCATCGTGGGCGGAAATTTGGCGCGCAAATACGGTGAGTCGGCGGAAGTGGTCAACGCCGTCGAATCGCACCACGAAGAAGTTGAGAAAAGCTCCATCTACGGGGCGCTCGTGTGCGCGGCGGATGCCATCAGCGCCGCCCGGCCCGGCGCGCGCGCCGAAACGCTGGAAACGTATGTCAAGCGGCTCGAGAGTTTGGAAAAAATTGCGAATTCTTTTAAAGGGATAGCCAAGGCCTACGCCTTGCAGGCGGGCCGCGAGGTCCGGGTGATGGTCGACCCCGACAAGATCAACGATGATGAGGCCATCGTTCTGGCCCGCGATCTGCGCAAGAAGATCGAGGAGGGCATGGAATATCCGGGCCAGATCAAGATCATCGTCCTGCGCGAAAAGAGAGCGGTGGAATACGCTAAATAAAATAGAAGCAAAGAGGCAAGAAACAAGAGGCAGAGAAAAGAGAAACAAGAAGTAAGAATCAGAGAAGCAGGAAAATTTCATTTTTTGTTTTTATCTTTGCCTCTTGATTCTCTGCTTCTTGCATCTTTTATTATGAATATTCTGTGTATAGGCGACATTGTGGGAAAACCCGGGCGCGCGGCCCTTGAAGAGCTCTTGCCCGCCCTGAAAAAGGAATTCCAGATCGATTTTACGGTGGTCAACGCCGAGAACGCGGCCGGCGGAGCCGGGCTGACCCCTAAAATCGCCCAGGAATTATTCAAGGCGGGCTGCGATGTCCTTACCCTCGGCGATCACGTTTGGGACCAAAAAGAACTGGGAGAATACCTGGGTCAGACCGACGCGGTCATCCGCCCCGCCAATTTTCCCGAGGGGACGCCGGGGCGTGGATGGTGTATCAAAAAGACCGCCTCCGGGCAGGCGGTTGGGGTCGTCAATCTCCTGGGCCGCGTGTTTATGCGTTATCATCTGGCGTGTCCGTTCCGGACGCTTGAATATATTGTTGAGCAGATCCGGAAGGAAACGCCGGTTATCATCGTTGATATGCACGCGGAGGCGACCAGTGAAAAAGTCGCGTTAGGACATTTTGTTGATGGGCGGGTCTCCGCTGTCTTCGGGACGCATACCCACATCCAGACCGCCGACGAGAAAGTCTTGCCCAAGGGGACGGCGTACATAACGGATCTGGGGATGACCGGGCCGTATGATTCGGTCATTGGCCAAACCAAAGAAGACATTATCCGGCGTTTTTTGACCAGCATGCCGGTCAAGTTCCAGGTCGCGGAAAATGACGTGATCGTGCACGGCGTTGTTGTGAGGGTTGACGAAAAGACGGGGCGGGCGCGAGAAATCACGCGCGTCCAGGAGATATCCCCGCCAACCCCGCCCTGAACAGGATTGGCGAGGTCTCGCCATCCGCTGTAGCGGATGGCGGGCCCGCATCAGGGAAGCGGTTCCAAAAAAAACTGAAGATGTGCTGGTTTGGGCGGGCAGGTATGTTATACTATCTTTGTTTATTATAAGGAGGGCGGAAAACAGTGTCCAAGTGGGATGGATTAAATCGCAGGCGGTTTCCCCGTGTCATTTATCCTTGTCTGGTGGTCATCCAGAACAGTGAGGGCGGCGGCAAAGACATTATTTTAACGCATACGGAAAATATCGGCATCGGCGGTGTCAGCCTCATTTTAAAACAAGATATCAAGATGTTTACGGTCGTTGAGCTCGAACTGGACTTGCTTGACCTGGGCAACCATATCAAATGCCTGGGTAAAATCGTCTGGAACGTCCAGCGCAAGACGGACGCTAAAAACAAGCCCATGTTTTACGACATCGGCATAGAATTTATGGACGCCAAAGACGACGAGCGCCAGCGGCTCGAGAAGATCATCCAGCGGCTGGTCAAAAACATTGAAGAAACAACCTCACCCTAAGCAGATCAAAATTTCTTCCCGGCTTGCCGCAATTAAATTAATTCCAATTACACGCTTGTTTGGTAAAATATCCGTATGATTAAAGTCAGATTCGCTCCCAGCCCGACAGGTTATTTGCACATCGGGGGCGCGCGCACGGCCCTGTTTAACTGGATGTATGCCAGGGCCCAGGCGGGGAAATTCGTCCTGCGCATTGAAGACACCGACCGGCAAAGGTCCCGCCAGGAATTCGTCGATGAAATCCTTGAGAGCATGCGCTGGCTGGGGCTGGTCTGGGACGAATTGTATTATCAGAGCGCCCGGTTTGATATTTACCGTCAGCAAGCCCAAAAACTTCTTGATGAGGGCAAGGCCTACAAGGACGGTGAGGCGGTTATCCTGAAGATACCGGTCCAGGAAATCAAGATCGACGATCTGATCCGCGGCGAAATTGCTTTTGATACCGCCACGATCAAAGACCAGGTTTTAATGAAATCTGACGGCTCGCCGACGTACAGTTTCGCGTGCGTGGTCGACGACGCCGCGATGGCAATTACCCACGTCATCCGCGGGGAAGACCACATTTCAAACACTCCGAAACAGATCATGATCTATCAGGCGCTGGGGCTCAAGGCCCCGAAGTTCGCCCATCTTCCTTTGATCATGGGCGATGATGGCCGGTTGTCCAAACGCACGGGCGCGGTGGCCGTCACGGATTATAAAAAAGAAGGATTTTTACCCGAAGCCATCGTCAATTATCTGATGCTGCTGGGGTGGTCGCCGGGCGGCAACCAGGAAAAAATCGACCTCGCCTCGGCCGTGAAGAAATTTTCGATCAAAAAGGTCAACAAGGCCGCGGCCGTTTTTTCCATGGACAAATTGAAGTGGCTCAACGGGCAATACATCAAGGAAATGCCCGCTGGGCGGTTAACGGATTTGATCATCCCGTTCTTAAAGGAAAAAGGGTATGTCAGCGCGGATTTCGACAGGGAGCGGCTTGAGAAAATAGTGGAGCTGTTCAAGGTCCGGATGTCGACGTTGACGGATTTCCTGGAATGGGCGGATTTTGTCTTTGTGGATCAATTGACGGTTGGCGACGAGATCCGGCAACAGCATCTTTCCCGTGACAGGTCAAAAGAGTTCCGGATTTTAAGCGAGCGTGTAAGCCGGCTGGACACCTTCGACACGGCCAGCCTCGAGAAGACCTTTCGCGATCTGGTCGCCGAGCTCGGGATCCAGGCCTCGGAACTGGTGCATCCTGTCCGCGTGGCATTGACCGGCAAAGCGATCGGACCGGGATTGTTTGACACGATGGCGATTTTGGGGAAAGAAAAAACGGTTCAAAGGCTGCGCGAGGCGTTTTTATAAAGAGATTTGCCCTGTGGTGTAATCGGTAGCACAAGTGACTCTGGATCACTTTGTTCTGGTTCGAGTCCAGACGGGGCAGCCAATATTTTTGGAATACGAACTTTCGAGGCCGTTTTTGCAATCTATCGAAATATCAGGAGTTCCGTGAGACCACATCCCATCCTCAGCCCTCAACCAATTCGTTTTTATTCTATCGGCAAGTAAAAGGTTTGGACCCCGCCGGTCCTTTTTCTTTTTAAATCCCCAAACGACGTATTAACAAGACCTCTGCAGGTTAGAAATCTTCGCCGTGCCGGCCCTGGCATAGCAAAGCGGGGGTTTTGTTCCGGAACCGAGAGTCGAGTTGACATCGGCGCAGATAAGTAATATACTGTTTCGAAACTTATTAACTACTAAACAAACGGCGGCAAGGGAGGGGAAGTGGATAAACATATGGAAGAAAAGGTTTTTCAGATGCACGCCGAGGTCTGCAAGGGCATGGCTAATCCCACACGCTTAAGGATCATGGGTTTACTGCGCGAAGGAGAAAAGTCCGTTGAAGAATTAAGGAACAAATTGAAACTGCCCAAAGCCAACCTTTCCCAGCATTTGAGCGTATTGCGCCAGCGCAGGATCGTGTCTACCCGCAGGGCCGGCCTTAATATCTATTACAAAGTGGCGAATCCGAAAATGATCAAAGCCTGCGACCTTTTGAGAGAAGTCCTTTTTGAACAGCTTCAAGAAAGCCGGCAGTTGATAAGGGGCATTACTAAATAAGGAGATGAGCCGATGTTACGCAAATTAACGGAAACAGTCATCCGGTTCCCTAAAACGACGATAGCCGTATTTCTTGTCGCCACGATCTTTTTTGCCTTCCAGTTTCCCAAGATCAGGATAGATACCGACCCCGAGAATATGCTCGAACAAAAGCAACCCGATCGGGTTTTCTATGACAAAGTGAAGAAGGAATTCGGCATCAATGACCTCTTGGTTGTGGGCATCGTTAATGAGCAAGGAATTTTTAATTCAGATACTTTAAAACGCATTGCCAAAGTCGCCGATGATATCCTTAAAATCAAGGGAGTGATCATTGAGGATGTGGTGAGCCTGCGCACTTCGGAGAACGTCACTTCCGAAGATGGCACGTTGGTCGTCAGGCGTTTTATGGGAGAAATTCCCGAAAGCCCCGAAGCGATAGAATCCCTTAAAAGGGCTGTTTATGGTAATCCATTTTTTGTCGATAAGATTATTTCGAGGGACGGAAAGGCTGCTTCTATATACATTCCTATTGAGAAAAAAGACCAGAGTTACCGCATCTCCAAAGAGATTGAGGCGATCCTCAAGAAAGAACTTAACTCCCAGCAAAAATATTATCTTGCCGGTCTCCCCGTTGCCGAGGATACCTTTGGCCATGAGATGTTTGTCCAGATGGGCATAACGGCGCCGATGGCGGGATTTTTTATCATGGCGCTTCTTTTTCTCATATTCAGAATGGGGGTAGCGGTTGTCCCGCCCATGCTGGATGCGATGCTGAGTGTCATTTGGACCATGGGTTTATTGATCGGTTCGGGTTTTACCGTTCACATCATGAGTTCCATGATCCCCATATTTCTTATGCCCATCGCCCTTTTGGATGATATCCATATCTTAAGCGGCTTTTTCGACCGCTATTCTCTAACGAGGGATAAAAGAAGGGCCCTGCTTGACACGATGAAGGATCTTTATCGGCCGATGTTTTTTACCTCTATAACTTCAGCGGTTGGTTTCGGCTCATTGGCCCTGGCGGATATCCCCCCGGTCAGAGTGTTTGGTCTTTTTGTGGCCTTTGGCATCATGGCCGCCTGGTTATTTACAAACACCATGGTCCCCGCCATCATTATGCTCATGAACGAAGAAAAATTGGCGGCCTTTTTAGAAAAACGACAAAAGCGTATTTCATCCCGGGATAAAATCTTGAAGGCTTTTGGCCGATTTTCATTTTATCGGAGCAAGGCCATCCTGTGGGTCTCTTTGGCCGTTCTTATTATCGGTATCATGGGAATTTATCAGATCCGTGTTAATGATAACCCGGTCAAATGGTTTAAGCCGGATCATAAGATCAGGATCGCCGACAATGTCATGAATCAATTCTTTGGCGGAACATACATGGCCTATTTGGCCATCGATGGGAGCAAAGAGGACACGATAAAGAATCCTGAAGTAATGTCTTATTTGGACAAATTGCAAAGCCATCTCGAAAGTCTGAAGATTGTCGGCAAGACTTCATCGGTTGCCGATGTTGTCAAAAGGATTAACTATGTGCTCCATAACGAGGACAAGGCCTTTGATACTGTGCCACAAAGCCAAGAGGAAATCGGCCAGTATCTTTTCTTGTTTTCCATGACCGGTGACCCGAACGACCTTGATAATTTCTTAGACTATAATTCGCAAAAGGCCAATATCTGGATCCAGATGAAAGGCGGGGACAACATTCAGATGCGCCAGGTTGAGGACTCGACTGGTGATTTTATAAATAAAAATCCTCCACCCCAAGGGATAGCTATCAGATGGTCCGGGTTAACCTACATCAATAAGGTTTGGCAAAACCTGATGGTCTGGGGAATGCTGAAAGCGGTCCTGGGAAGCTTCCTGATCGTATTTTTCCTGATGGTCTGGGAATTTCGTTCATTACGATTAGGGATTATCTCTATGCTACCCTTAAGCGTTGCCATTATTTCTTCTTATGGACTGGTCGGGCTTACCGGCAAAGATTACGACATGCCGATTGCCGTGTGCTCGGCCTTAAGTCTGGGGATGGCCATTGACTTTGCGATTCATTATCTTCAAAGATTTAAGACGGCATATCGGGAACTTAAAAGCATGGAGGCCGCCCACGCATTTATGGCGGGAGAACCTTACAGGGCTATCCTGGGCAATGCCATTGTTATCTCCTTAGGATTTTTGCCCCTGATTGCCTCAACGCTGACGCCCTATGTTACGGTGGGGACATTTTTTGCCCTTTTAATGGCATTCAGTACACTGGCCACATTAATTTTACTGCCTGCCATGATTCAATTGTGGGGTAAATCTTTATTCTCCGCCGGAGGCGGATCCGCCTTTGGCGGAAAGCAGGAGGACTAAAAATGAAAATCGTCAAGATATTCATTATCAGCTTAACTTTCCTTGTCGTTTTTGGCCATAAGTTGGTTCTTGCCCAAGGGGGACTTTCCGCCTACGACATTATCACGCAATCAAGGCTCTCTTTTTTTTATGCCGGGGATGATATGAAGGCGAAGGTGTTGATGGAACTCGTCAATAAGAACGGCCAGAAAAGAGTCAGGGAGCTTACGATGTTAAGAAAGGATTACGAGGAGGGTGGAAATCAAAAGTATTTTATGTACTTTCACCAGCCGGCGGACGTTAAGGATACAACTTTTATGGTCTATAAGTACCCGGATAAAGATGATGACCGCTGGCTCTTTATCCCGGCGATCAATTTGGTCAAAAGGATTGCCGCCAACGACAAATACTCAAGTTTTGTCGGCAGCGATTTTACTTATGAAGATGTCTCGGGCAGGAAGCCGGAAGAGGATACCCACACGTTATTGAGGAAAGACATTTTGGATGGCAAGGATTGCTATGTGATCGAAAGTATTCCTAAAAGCGCATCGGAATATACCAAAAGAATCTCTTGGATTGACGCGACGGATTTTCTACCTTTAAAAGAAGAATTTTACGATAAACAGAATGAAGTCTACCGCCGATTTGAGGCGCAGGAAATAAGGGGTATGAACGGGGTTTTAACGATAACCAAGCGGGTCATGAAGAATACCAAAACCGGTCATCGCAGCGAAGCCACATTTGAAGATGTCGAATATAATTTGGGGATTGGAGACGATATTTTCTCGGAGCGGTATTTAAGAAAGGCGCCCGTTCAGTGGATAAAATAAGAATCAGAACGCTTTTTATGATCATTATGTCCGGGGCCCTCTTTTTTAATCTTGAGGAGGTCGGGGCGGATGTATCGAAATTCCACGGTTTTGCGGAAATGGATTACGGCGCCAAGGTCAGTGATGACAACACCAAAAGAGACAATTTCAATTTATTGGAACAACGTTTGCAGCTTAAGACAATGTACACCTTCGAGGGAGAAAACTATGAACCACGCGGGGTTCATAGCCATAAACCCAACGTGGTTTATGGCTATTTGGCCGAAAAAAGTTCTGTTTTAAACTTTAAAGGAGATTTTACGGTTGATGAATATTTTTCCGGCAAAACGGATTTTGAGTTGCGGGAACTCAATATTACATTGACGCCTTATCGTTTGATGGATGCTCAATTCGGCAGGCAGATTATCACTTGGGGCACGGGTGATTATTTGTTCGTCAATGACCTTTTCCCCAAGGACTACATATCCTTTTTTATCGGCCGGGACGACGAATATTTAAAGAAGCCTTCCGATGCGATGAAATTGTCATTCTATCCATCGCCGGCAAATGTTGATTTTGTTGTTTCACCGTTTGAGCCAAATACCATACCCGAAGGGGACCGGTTGTCGTTTTTTGACAGTTTTCAGGGAGGGATTGCGGGCGTCAATTCCGATCGGGATCTGTTGGAGCCTCCGTTGCAGTTGTCGAATAATGAATATGCGCTAAGAATTTACCGCAACTTTGAAAGCAATGAACTGGCTTTTTATTATTTCCGCGGCTTTGATAAAAATCCGACCAGCTATAAGGACGAGGCCGCCCGCCAGCTTTTTTATCCGCGTTTGGATGTTTACGGGACCAGTTTGCGGGGGCCCACGTCAGGCGGTATCGGGAATATCGAGTTCGGTTATTACAATTCGAGGGAAGATTCCGGCGGCAACAACCGCCTTATTGCCAATTCCCTCTTTAAAGTTTTAACCGGCTATGAAAAGGACCTCGGAAGCGATTTGAAAATCGGGTTGCAATATCTTTATGAGCAGACATCGGATTATGGCAACTATAAGGCAAACCTTTTGCCCACGGATTTTGTTTTTGATGAATCCAGGCATCTGTTGGCACAGCGGATAACAAAACTTTATAAGAATCAGACCATCGCCGTTTCGTTGTTTAATTTCTATTCACCTTCGAACAGGGACGGCTATGTTCGTCCGACGGCCAGTTATAATATCTCGGACCAATGGAAGGCGACTTTAGGCGCCAATCTGCCGTGGGGGGAGGATGATCTGACTGAATTCGGGCAGATGAAGAGAAACAAAAACGTTTTCTTCCGGGCAAGATACAGTTTCTGAAAGGAGAAAGGCAATGATGGAAAGAACTTTAAGAGGCATCGCGGGCGCATTTGTCATCATGAGCTTACTTTTGAGCCACTATGTGCATCCGGCCTGGCTGTGGTTCACGGCTTTTGTGGGACTCAATTTGTTTCAATCGGCTTTCACTAATTGGTGTCCGATGATGTGGTTTCTGGGAAAATGCGGGATAAAAGGAAGCGGCAAGGTTGTGACGCCTTGAGGGTTTTGTTTATTCGACCAGGAAAAAATATTCCTTGGTTTTTAAATATTCGAGGAAGGTCGGATCGGTTTCGTCCGCCCAGATGATCCTGCTGTTGATCCGCGCGGGGAGAATATACTGCGCGTAGAATTGAGCGCTGCGCAAGGGATAACGGGCGAGGCCGGCAGGGAGCAGGATATTGACGTTTTTAGCGCGCAGGTTTTTTCGCGCGTCGGACTCCTGGAAATAATCGACGAAGGCTTTCCGGAAATTGACGTAAAAATTTTGCATCAGGAGGGTTTCTGTGACGGCCCGGTGAGCGTTGGCGTGACGGCGCAGACTGCCGTAGGTGACGGCAAAAAAGCACAGCAGGGAAACCAAGAGTACGGCCGGCATCTTCTTGAATTGTGGTTTGCTTTCAAGAAAAGGATGGAGCGCCAGGGGGTAACAGAGCGCGAGCATGGCTGCCGGAAACACGTAATAGCGCGGAAAATCCAGATACGCCGGGCCCCAGGCGCTGCGGAAGACATAAATAATAAAATTATTGGAAAGTCCAAAGAGCACAAAAAAGAGGATTTGCCTCCATGCCACTTCCCTGGCGCGGCTGCAGGCCGCAAAAAAGGACACAAAGAAAAGGCCGAAGGCCAGGTAGGGATTGGCGATGATCGACGGGATGAGTTTCATGGTGACGTGGTTGATAAGAAACGGGACGGGTGCCAGGAAATTCGCGATTTCGAAAACAGAACGCGCGCCGATGTCTTTGTAGTGATCGGCATGGATGATCGCGCCCATCGCGCAGACATAGGGGAGGAGGCTTAAAATCCACGCGGTCAGCAGGGAAGGGAATAACCCTTTACCGCCGCGGCGCAAATCCGGCGGGAGGCATAAATAGACAAACAAGACGGCAAATACGACCGACGTCAGCCCGAGGGCGAAGGTGGAGGGAAGAAGTAAAACAGCGGAAAAAGCGGTGAGCCGCCACGAGGTCTTTTCCCGCAGGGAATATTGATAAACCGCGTAAAATAAAAGCAGGAAAAGGAAAAGCGAGAACAGGATGTGCGAGTTGGTTATGACGAAAATGGCGCCGTCGAAAAGATTCGTTGCCGCCATGATGGAGCCGCCGATCAGCGCCGCCGGCGCTGATCGGGTCAGGGCGAAGACCAGCTTGTATGTCAGCAAGACGATGCCGACGCACACCGCGATGATGAGTAAATGAAATATTTCCGGGTTGAGCCAAAAATATGTGTAACAGAAAAGGTAGATGGCCTTTAATAGCGGAATAACGTGTTCGTTGTGCGGGGCCATCAACCAGTCGATCGCGGTGTTGGTCTGGATCGCCCGGGCCATATTATGGAAATGGTCCACATCGTCGATGATGTAGGGGACGCTTAGGCTGGGGATCAAAGAAAACGTGAAGAAAACAAGGACCAAAAGAGGGATGAGCTTGTCGTCCCGGATAAAATTGAGGCGTACGGCAAGCAGCAAAATGGAAACGGCGATGAGCGACTCGGCCAGGATCATCGGAAGGTTCTCCGCAGTTTAACGTTGACGAAACCTTTTCACATTATCAATAAAAAAGAGGCGGCGCAAGCACTTTGCGTCCGATTTTTCCAACAATAACCGTAGGCAAAGGCGTGGGCCTATTTTATAATGGGGCCCATGAGCTTCGTTTCGGTCATTATTCCCAGCAAGAATGAAGAGGGCAACATCAAGGATACCGTTGCCGGTATCCAGCGGGAATTTGACAAACACCATTTCAGTTATGAAATTATCATTGTTAATGACGGCGGGACAGACCGCACCGGGCAGATCGTCGCCGAGATGGGCGCGCGTGACCCCCGCGTCCGCCTGGTCAACAACAAGCCGCCTTATGGGTTCGGCAACGCCATCCGCGAAGGACTACGGGAATACAAAGGGGACATTGCGATCATTGTTATGGCCGATGCCGCGGACGATCCCCGGGACATGGTCCGCTATGTCGAAAAAATTGAGAGCGGTTACGATTGTTGTTTTGGGTCACGGTGGGGAAAAGGGGCGGTTGTGCGAGGGTATCCGCTTTTGAAGCTCATCCTGAACCGGAACGTCAATTGGTTTATCAACGTCCTGTTTGGTCTTGGATACAACGATACCACCAACGCCTTTAAATGCTATTCCCGCAAAACGATCGACGGAATCAAGCCGGTCCTTTCGCGGCATTTTAATATTACGGTCGAGCTGCCTCTCAAAGCCATTGTCCGCGGTTATAGTTACGCGGTTATCCCCACCAGCTGGCATGAGCGCCGTAAGGGGAAAACAAGCCTGAAGCTCAATGAAATGGGCAGCCGGTATCTTTTCATCATCATCTATGTCTTTCTGGAAAGACTTTTGTGCGGCCGCGATTATAAAAAGCAATGAAGAAAAATCTTCTTATTACCGGCGGTGCCGGCTTTGTGGGGTCGAACCTGGCGGTTTTTTTAAACGGCCGGCTCGCTGATTACCGCGTCGTCTGTCTCGATAACATGCAGCGGCGCGGCACGCAACTTAACGCCGCCCGTCTCAAAGACCATGGCATACGGCTTATCAAAGGCGATATAACCAACTCAAAGCATCTGGCCCGGCTTGGCCGCGTTGACCTGATCGTCGATTGCGCCGCCGAGCCCTCCGTCCTGGCGGCCCATCAAGAGCCGCGCAAAGCCATCCAGTCGAATTTGATCGGCACGCTCAACTGCCTGGAGTTTGCCCGCCGCTCTCAAGCGGATTTTGTATTTTTGTCGACCAGCCGGGTATACCCCGTCGCCGCCCTGGAAGAAATCCCGTGGGAGGAACTGCCCACGCGGTATGATTGGAAGAAAGACGCGTCAGGGACGGGGTATAGCTATGAGGGGATCACGCGTCAGTTTCCTTTAAGCGGCGTTCGTTCGCTGTACGGCGCGACCAAACTTTGCTCCGAACACCTTATCACGGAGTATCTGGATATGTATAAACTGCGTGGGGTCATCAACCGTTTCGGGATCATCGCCGGCCCCTGGCAATGGGGGAAAGAAGACCAGGGCGTGGTCGGGTTTTGGGTCGCCCGGCATAAATACAAAAATCCTTTAAGTTATATCGGGTATGGCGGCACGGGCAAACAGGTCCGGGACGCTCTGCACATCGACGATGTCTGCGAGCTTGTCCTCCTTGAGATCGGGCAGATGGAACGCGTTGACCGCCAGTTGTTCAACGTCGGCGGCGGACGGAAGAACTCTTTTTCGCTTTGTGAATTGACCGGACAGGTTTCCACTATCACCAAGTCCGTCATCCCGCTGGCCTCGGTTGCCGAGACCCGGCCGCATGATCTGCGCATTTATATCGCGGACAATTCTTTTATTACAAAACAGACCGGATGGGCGCCGCGCAGGTCGCTTGAGAATATCCTCTCCGATACCAGCCAATGGATCGACGGCCATTTCCAAAAACTCGCGCCCTTTTTAAGTTAACCGGCGCGTTTCATTCCAAAGATGCAGGCGGGTTTCTTCAACGATGACATGCTGCAGGGCCAGCAGGGAAATGATGTTGGGGACCGCCATCAGGCCGTTGGCGATATCGGCAAAATTCCACACAAGCGATAATTGAACGACGGATCCGGCCATGACCGCGGCCACCCAAAGATAGCGATAGATCGGAATCGCTTTGCTCCCCCAAAGATATTCTGCCGCTTTTTCCCCGTAATACGACCAGCCGAGGATCGTCGAGAAAACGAAGGTCAAAAGTCCGACGGTCAGGACCGCCGGCCCCGCAATTGGAAAATCTTCGAAGGCTTTCTTCGTCAGGGCCGCGCCGTTGAGTCCGCCCGTCCATTCGCCGGAATTGACGATCACAAGACCTGTTATTAAGCACACGACAACCGTATCCCAGAACGTGCCGGTCGAGGAAACAAGCGCCTGGCGCACGGGATTCTTTGTTTGCGCCGCGGCCGCGACAATGGGCGCGCTGCCTAGCCCCGATTCATTGGAGAAAAGTCCCCGGGCGATACCGAAACGGACCGCTTCTTTCATGCCCGCTCCCAAAAATCCGCCGACAGCCGCCTGTCCGGTAAAGGCGCTTTTAAGGATGAGCATGACCGTATCGGGAAGTGTTTCAAATTTAAGTATCAGCAGAATAAGGCAGCTGGCCACATAGAAGATCGCCATGAAGGGGACAAGCTTCTCGCATGTCCTGGCAATTGATTTGACCCCGCCTAAAATGACCACAGCCGTAAGGACGGTAATGATGGTCCCTGTTATCCAGGGAGAGATATGAAATGTTTCTTTGGCCAGCTGGGCGATGGAATTGGCCTGGACCATATTGCCGATGCCGAAGGCGGCGACCGCGGTAAAAAAAGCGAAGACAATTCCCAGCCAGCGGCAGTTCATCCCGCGTTCAAGGACGTACATGGGGCCGCCGGCCATTTGGCCTTGAGGGGTGGTAATACGGTATTTGACGGACAGAAGCGCCTCGGCGTATTTGGTCGAGATCCCGAAAACACCGGTCAGCCACATCCAGAGCACGGCGCCGGGGCCGCCGGAGGCGACGGCGGTGGCCACGCCAACGATGTTGCCGGTGCCGATCGTTGCCGCCAGGGCGGTTGTGAGCGCGCCGAACTGGCTGATGTCGCCCGCGCCTTCTTTTTTACGTTCCAGGGAAATTTTTATGGCGTGAAGGAGATAACGCTGGATGAACCTCAGGCGAAAACACAGAAAGACATGGGTACCGAAAAGAAGAAAAAGAAGCGGCGGGCCCCAGACGAGGCCGGCAAGATCACTTAAGGTGGTTTCGAAGTTTGTCATGGATTTCCTGAAAATTATTATACCAATTTACGATTTCCCGGCACGGATTTTTATGGGAATTTTATCTTGTTTTCGCCCGGGGGTTGACCTAAAATTATTCCATGCCTGTCGTTTATACCTTCGTCAGCCTGGTCGTCGTCAGCCTTATCTCTCTCGTCGGGATCTTTACGTTATCCTTAAACGTCGAACGGCTCAAGAAAATGCTTCTGTACATGGTGAGCTTTGCCGTCGGCGGGTTGTTCGGGGATGTCTTCCTTCATTTGTTGCCGGAGATTTTCGAGGAGGCCGGTTTTGATATGGCCACTTCGCTTTTGATCCTTCTGGGGATCGTCCTTTTCTTTGTCCTGGAGAAATTCTTGCGGTGGCAGCATTGTCATGTCCCCACCACGACCGCGCACAGGCACCCGGTGGTCGCCCTGAACCTTGTTGGCGACGGGGTGCACAACGCTTTAGACGGCATGATCATCGCTTCGAGCTTTATGGTGAGCCCCGCCGTCGGCTTCGCCACGGCCCTGGCGGTCATTTTCCACGAGATCCCCCAGGAGATCGGCGATTTCGGGGTCCTCGTGCACGGCGGACTCTCCGTCCGCAAGGCCCTTTGGTACAACCTGCTTTCCGCGCTGGCGGCGTTCGCCGGGGCGGTATTGATCTTCGCGCTCGGCCCGCATGTCGATAACCTGCTGATCTATATTCTTCCCGTTACGGCCGGCGGCTTTTTGTACATCGCCGGATCCGACCTGATCCCTGAATTGCACGAGCATGACGCCCATCCCGCCGTCTCGCTGGGGCAGTTGGCGTGCATCCTGCTTGGGATCGCCGTCATGGCGCTGTTGACCTTGATTGAATAACTGGTCCCCGGGAAAGATTTTTTTTAAAAAAACTTGACACACAATATAAATCAGCTTATACTTCATTTGTTTCAAGGGCAATGACGCTCTCTTCAAAATAAGATTTTTGGAGAGAGCTTTTTTATTATTCGCCATCGGAAAAAGTTTTGGCGAATAACCCCAACGTTTTGATTTACGAACGAAGTCCCTAGAAATCGCTCCGCGATTTCAGGGATTGAATCCCGGGAATGTTTCACATTCCGCGGGATGAAGTAAATCAGTTGGGGTGACTGATAAGGGCGCTGGAGTCCTTAGTCGAATTGGGAAACCAAATTTCCGGACCAGGGATCGGGGCGTAGAAGCTCAGCTTTCCATTATTGGGAGGCTGGGTTTTTTTATTGGCCATAGGTTATGGCCAATAACCCTCACGCTTGTTTCGTTTTGTTCATCAAAAATCCAAAACGAAACAGTGAGGGTAAGCGTTTGCCTGCCAAGGAGTTTTGGCAAACAACCCCAACGTTTCGATTTACGAACGAAGTAAAACAACTGGGGGTAAATTGCTCCAACAAAGGAGCTTAAGGCCATGATGCAGAACATGAAAAATCTCGCGCTTATTTTTATGTTTTCAGAAGTTCTTTTGGCGATAGGGGTCCTTGTGGCCTGCGGCATGCATTCTCTCTAAAACAAGAAATCCCTGGTCCCGACAGGCGGGGTCAGGGTCATCGGGTACCGGCTGATGTGCGTATGTCCTTTAGCCGGGTACTTATACAAAGGAGGGATAACGTAATGGAAACAGCAGTAATCAACCCAATCAGCGCCGGTGACACGGCGTGGGTCCTGGCTTCAGCAGCACTTGTCATGCTGATGACCCCGGGGCTGGCCTTCTTCTACGGGGGCATGGTCAGGCGTAAGAACGTTTTGGGGGTTCTTATGCAGTGCATGGGAACATTGGCCCTGGTCAGTGTCCTGTGGGTGCTCTATGGCTACAGCCTCGCCTTCGGGAAAGGGAGTCCCTTCATTGGCGGACTGGAGTGGTTCGGATTAAACGGTGTCGGCCAGGAACCGAGCACCAGTTACGGGACCACCATCCCACATCTGGCGTTCATGATCTTCCAGGCGATGTTTGCCATCATCACGCCGGCACTCATTATCGGGGCCTTCGCCGAGCGGGTCAAGTTTTCGGCCTTTATTTTATTTACGGTATTGTGGTTAACGTTTGTTTACGCGCCGGTTTGCCATATGGTGTGGGCGGTCGACGGCTGGATTCTCGGCATGGGTGCTTTGGACTTCGCCGGCGGGACGGTCGTCCATATCAACGCGGGTGTCGCCGGTCTGGTGACCGCCTTGTTCGTGGGTAAAAGGATAGGGATCGACAAACCGTCGTTGCACAACATCCCGTTCGTGGTTTTGGGCGGGGCGTTATTGTGGTTCGGCTGGTTCGGGTTCAACGCGGGGTCAGCTTTGGCCGCCAACGGTTTGGCCGCCAGCGCCTTTGTCGTGACCAATACGGCCGCCGCTATGGCAGCCTTGACCTGGGCCACGCTGGAATGGATCTTCAGCGGGAAACCGACGATGTTCGGGACGATCACGGGCGCTGTCGCGGGCCTGGTCGCCATCACGCCGGCCTCCGGATTTGTCGATGTCGGGGCATCCCTTTGGATCGGGGCCCTGGTCAGCGTGTTCTGCTACTTCGTGGTGAGCGTGGTAAAGCCGAAGCTTGGGTACGACGATTCCCTCGACGCCTTCGGCGTGCACGGGATCGGCGGGTTCTGGGGCGCTATCGCCACAGGGATCTTCGCCAGCAAGGCCGTCAATTCGGCCGGTTCCGGGCTTCTGGACGGTAATGCCGCGCAGCTCTGGATCCAGTTCAAGGCCGCGGGCATCACGGTGGTCTACTGCGCGGTTGTCACCTGGATCATCTGTTTCATCGTGGATAAAACGATCGGCATGCGCGTCAAACCCGAACATGAATCGATGGGTCTGGACCTGACGCAGCATCACGAGCGCGCTTACACCATGATTGAATAAAACAGAAAACGTGTGACAAAAAGGAGGATTTTTCATGAAATTAGTTATTGCTATTATCCAGCCCTACAGGCTTGAAGAGGTCAAGAAAGCCCTGTACGCGGCGGATGTCAACCTGATTACCGTCAGTGAGGTCCTGGGGCACGGCCGCCAGGTCGGCGTCGACGAGTTCTACCGCGGCGTCAAGGAAACGGGGAACCTCTTGCGCAAGATACGCCTGGAGATCGCCGTCAACGACAACTTCGTCGAGCCCACGATCAACGCCATCATCAAGGGGGCGCGGACCGACAAAATCGGCGACGGGAAGATCTTCGTCCTCGATCTGCCGCGGTGCGTCCGCATCCGCACCGGCGAAGAAGGCCCGAAGGCCATCGGCTAGGACGTTGTTTCAAGCTGGAAATCAAATGCCCGGGAGCGGGGTGTCAGATTCACTGACCTCCGCTTCCGGGTTTTTATTTTGGCGCGGGATTTTAGGCCCATTTTGCTGCCCCAGAAAATAAAAACTTGCAACTTAATAATCAACATGTTAATATCAGCCTAATTAACATGTTAATTATTAAGTTATTGTTATGCTCCTCGAAGAATTGCACGAAATAATACAGTCTCTCCAAGACGCCCAGACAGACACTTCGTTTGTGGAGATCAAGGCTTCTGTGGGAGGGTTCCCAAAAAGAATTTGGGAAACCGTATCCGCTTTTGCCAATACGCCGGGCGGCGGGGTTATTATTCTTGGGGTTGAGGGGAAAGATGGACAGACGAACATTGTCGGCGTTAAGCAGCCAGACAAATTTCAAAAGGATCTGGAAGAAATATGCGTCCAGATGACGCCAATGGTCCGTTCTCTTATTGAGATCCATAAATATCAGGGAAAAATTCTCGTTACAGCGGAAATCCCCGAAGTTTCCTTTAAAGAAAAACCTTGTTTTTACAAGGGATCAGGGATGATCTCCGGATCGTTCATCAGGGTGGGGGATGGGGACAGGCAGCTCACCCAGTATGAGATCCAGGGGTTTCTTGACGGCCGCGGTCAACCGCGCTATGACGTGGAACCGGTTTTGGGAACATCTCTCGCTGATCTGGATCAAAAAACACTGCAGTTATTTCTCGCGCATATTAAAGAAAATAATTTAAAAGTCAGCGCATGGAGCGATGAGAAAATATTACAGACTTATCGCATTTTAACTTCCCATGACGGCAAAAATGTTGTCACCATTGCCGGGATCCTTTGTTTCGGCGTTTATCCTCAACAATTTTTCCCGGGTCTGGTGGCGCACGTCATGGTCTATCCGCAGAACGAGGAAGGGCAGACAGGCCCCAAGGGGGAGCGCCTGCTGGACAATATTAAGGTCGAAGGTCCATTATTAACAGCGGTTGGGGAAATTGTCAGGGCTATTAAGCGGAATATTCAAAAACGTAGTATGGTGAAGGGGCTTTTTAGGGAAGATATCCTGGAATATCCGGAGATATTTTTAAGAGAAGCGGTGATCAACGCGTTGGGTCACAGGGACTATTCGCCTTTGGCCAGGGGGACGGCTGTTCAAATAAAGATTTTTCCCAACCGTATTGACATCGCTTCTCCCGGAGGGTTGTTCGGGCCGGTGACGGTGGAGCGATTGGGTGAATCAGGCCTGCAGGCGACAAGAAATTCGTATTTGATGAAACTTCTGGAAGACAGCCCTGTTCCGCAGGAAGGCAAAGTTCTGTGCGAGAATAGAGGGACAGGGATCCCTTCCATGATCGACGCGCTGCGAAAAGCCGGCATGGAGCCGCCGCAATTCATGAATTCCATGACACAGTTTAAGGTGGTTTGTTTTAATCAGGCGCTTTTTGATAAAGAAACATTGTCCTGGCTCGCGCAATTTTCAGGCGCAGACCTTAATGACCGTCAGCGGTTTGCCCTCGCGTATATTTATCATAAAGAAAAACTGAATAATTTCGAGTATTGCCGGATGAATGAATGTGATTCCCGCGTAGCCGGCAAAGAGCTGGGAGAACTTGTCGACAGCGGGTTGGTCATTCAGCATGGAACGCGGCGATGGGCTTTTTATGCGCTTCCACAGGAAAGGAAAAAAGAATTTATTATATCTCAAAAGCGCGGACTGCGGCGTGACCGGAGGCAGGAGATTTTGGCGATCATTAAAGGTCGCGGCGAATGCGGACGACGTGAAATAAAAGAGATTGTGCCGCTAAGCAGCGCCGGGATCATTTATTGGTTGCGAAAATTAGTCCAGGAAGGGAAGATCGAGCCGACGACGGATTCCCTGAAAGACCCGGGCGTGAAATATCGGATCAAACTTAATAAGGGATAGAAGCGAGTGGGTGACGAGAGATGACCGTGCCGACTGAAAAATCGTCACAGATAGTAAACGCATTTTCGGAATAGAGGAATATGACTCAGGCAGATTATGATGTTTTGAAAAATTTGGATATTGAGACTATTCCTTTTTCGAAAAGGATAGAAGCTTTTTATGAGGGGACGCGCGCTGCGGCAGATTTGGCCCAGCAAGTAATGATCCCCCAGCTTAAAGCTTTAATGAACCCCTCACGTAAAGAGGAAATCCTTAAAGGGCTTTATTTTCGGATGTACGCGTGGATGCGTACGCTTGTATCTTTAAATGATACAGTTCACTTCCAGGCCGCTGCATCTGCGACAAGATCAATATTCGAGCTATTGCTAGATATAAAGCTTATTATGGATGACAACCCCAAAGGAGCTATTCAGAAATTTAATGCTTTTGTTGAGGTGGAAAAATTCAGAATGGCGAAAGGGTATGTCGATTTTAAGAATCGCAACCCCGCGTTAAGATATGTGGGCGATCGAGGCAAAGAAAATCTGGTTAACAAACAAGGAGAGCAGGAGCGTATAGAGAAATTGAGGGCATTACACTGGGGAAATGACTCTAAGGGCAGGCCTATCATCCCAAAACATTGGTCTGGATGGCCAACGAATAAAAGAGCGGAAGAAGCAGGTAAACATGACGAGTTCTTTTATTGTGCATCTTTCGGTTTGTTGTCGTGGTATACGCATTCTGGCCCGACCGGTGTACAAGGAATGAGTAAGGAAGCCTTAGAGGCTGTTTTTGGCAACTCGCATATGTTAGCGCAACCAATGTTTTTAGATGCCACGTTATTGGTTGCCAAGGAATTCAAGTTGATCACAGCAATCCCTCAATTGACTGATCGGATTAAAGAGGCAGGATTGGCAGTAGGCACAGTTATTCTCGATGAACACATTAAGCAACTTAAAGATTTAGAGAACAAAAAAGGTTAATCGGAAGATGACCGCCCTCATTTGGGACGGGAAATATAAGGACGGCAAGAAGGCCGTGCTGGTGAAGATCGCGCTGCCGTTTTTAATGATAAATTCAGGGGAGAATCATGCCGAGAATATTCGATAACATTGACCA
>DPIG01000073.1 GCA_003522725.1 Candidatus Omnitrophota bacterium | reverse complement strand
GTGACGGAACCACCGGTGTAGGTAATCATCAGCAATGTTCCAGTGGTTGCACCTTGATTAATTTACCGTATTGCGGGGATGGGGTTAAAAATGGAACAGAACAGTGTGATGGTTCGGCTGGAGTCGGCCTTCATCAGGAGTGTTCACAGAGCTGCACTTTGGTTAACCTTCCCTATTGCGGAGATGGTATCGTAAATAACAATGAGCAGTGCGATGGATCCGCAGGAATCAACAATGGGCAAACCTGTTCGTCTTTATGCACTTTTGTTGAAGCGGGAATTGCGGTATGTCATAGGCCGCTAGGGAATCCTGAGAACGCCCACACGATCAAGATCAGTGCGGATGCCCTTAAGGCGCATCTGGGGCATGGTGACACAGTGGGGGCTTGTGTTGAAGAGAATCTGGAGAAAAACAAAGCTGAAGATAACTACATTAAAGCGAAAGATAATTATGAAAAAGCCAAGGTTGAGCATTCCAATGCCCTGCAGAACCAGAAGCAGGAAGGATTTGGAAAGATTATGAATGCATATCAGGCAAAGCTTCTTAAAGAAGAATATAGTTACCGTGAAATCAGGGATCGGCTTGCCAATGCCCTGCGTGGCCAGGGCCAAAGCAAGGTTAATTACTCAAAGACCATGAATGAGTACAAGGCAAGGCTTGCCAAAGAAGATTGGAATTATCGTCAACGAAGGGAACAGCTCTCCAGAGCGATGCAGGTTCAAAAGAACGAGTGTTCCCAAAAGGCCATGAATGAGTACAGGGTAAAGATGGTCAAAGAGGAAGAGATCTACAGGAAAGCCAGAAACGAATATTACAAAGTTACGCAGACCAAGAAGAAATAATTGGCGTTATCTGGTATTTCGGTCAGGATAAAAGTAATATCATTGATGCCCGCCTTCGGCGAGCAGGATGTCCCCGCGGTCTCCCCCAAAAACCCCGAAAACCCGAAAACCTGCTTTGACACATATCGCTTCCGGTGGTATACTTTAGTCAGAATTCAGAATAATTCTGAATTCTGACTGGTTATGAAGTTTTTACACAGGAGGTTTGCCATGGTAACGTTCGCGCCGAAGTCGGTCAAGCTCTGGGGAAGCGGCCAGTTAACGATCCCCAAGGACATGCGGGAGGCTCTTCGTCTGGACAAAGAAACGAAACTTAACGTTTTTGCCGTTGGCCGGTGTCTGGTGATGACGCCCAAGCCTTTGCTGCGCCGCGCTTTGGCCAAGAAGGTCCAAAAACAAATGCGTGACAAGAAGATCAGCTTGGATGACCTCCTTAAAGACCTGAAAAACGGGCGCCGTCAATACGCCAAAGAGGTCCATGGACGTTAAATCATGGCGTGTCTTTCTGGATTCGAGCGTGCTTGTCGCCGGTATTATTTCACAGACCGGGGCCTCATCGGCCATTCTCGACTTGGGTGAAGCCGGGGAGATCATCATTGTCCTTAGCAAAGGTGTCCTGGTTGAGACCGACAGGGTCTTCGAGAAGAAATTTCCCGGCCTGATCGGAGAGTTCAGGGAATTTATCAGGAACCTCGCGCCGGTTGTGACCGCGGACCCAACGGCGCCGGAAATCCGCGAGGCCGGAAGCGTTATTGATAAAGGCGACGCGCTTATTTTGGCCGCGGCTAAGAAAGTGGATGTCCATTATCTGGTCAGCTTGGACATGCGGCATTTTCATACTCCCAGGGCGCGCCAATATTTAAAAAACCCTGTCGTCACGCCCGCGCAGTTTTTGGCGGAATTCCGTGATATTTTTGAAGAAGACAGGTGAAGGCGGTGACATTCTGATGAGGAGGCAAGGGATCGTACTTCATCCGATCGGCAGGGTGCGCGGCAACGCGGTCCACATCCACAAGCGCTGGGCAAAAGGGCTCGCGGGGATCGAGGGGTTTTCCCACGTCATTGTCCTCTTCTGGCTGCATGAGGCCGGGAAGCCGCGGATGAGGATCCATCCCAGGGGTTTGAAGGAGCTGCCCAGGATCGGCTTCCTGGCAACGCGGACGCCGCACCGGCCCAACCCGGTCGGCATGACCGTGGTGAAGCTCCTCGGGCGGCGCGGCGCGCGGCTGCTGGTGGAAGGCCTGGATGCATGGGACGGCACGCCGGTCCTCGACGTCAAACCTTACACGAAAAAGGAATCCGTCAGAAAGTTCAGGATCCCGGCATGGGTGCGCCGGCTCGACACCCTTGAGAGCGATCCGCTGCGAAGATACGGGAGTTAGTGTCCCGCAAAAATGAACAAATGACGAGCAAATGACAAAGGACTTGTATTTCCCCCAGGATTGATTAGAATACACCCCATACTTATGCGACCTCATTACGGCGTTTACATTTCTTTAGCGGTGGTCTTATCAGTCGCCCTGGCCGGCGGCGGATGCGACCGGCGGTCAGGCAAGCGGACGTATCAGGAAATTGTCCAGAGCGTGCCATCACAGCCATCACATCCGGCGATGCCGATGTCCGGAGAAACGGATACCTCCGCGATCCCCGACGATGATATCCACGCCTTCCTGCGCGAAGGGCAAGGGGGCATGCCGGGGCCGATGGCCATGACAGGTGTTGTTGACCCCCAAACGCAGAAGATGCTCGAGGCCTCGGTGGCGCGGCCGCCGTTGTCGTGGGCCACGCCGGAAGGGTGGCAGGAGTTGCCGGGAAGCGGCATGCGCCTGGCGACCTTCAGATCGGCGGACACCGGGGATCCCATGGAATGCGCGCTGATCTCGCTTGCCGGCGATGCCGGCGGGCTTGAGTCCAACGCGGCGCGCTGGATGCAGCAGGTCAACATCGCCGTGCCGGACGCGCCGGCCATGGAAAAATTCCTCGCCGCGCAAAAGAAGATCAAGACCCGGGGCGGTTTTGACGCCGCAATCCTCGACCTGACCCAATTGCAACCCAAAGACGACCTTGAAAGCCCGTCGATGGCGGCGGCCGTTATCACGCTGCCGGAGATGACCGTGTTCGTGAAGATGACCGGCAGCCGCGGGGCCGTCCTCAAGAACCGGGATCAATTTGAAACGTTGTGCGAATCTTTGAAGTTGAACTAAATCATATCTCGTATTTCGTATCTCGTAAAACATTCCTCGAGATACGAGCGGCGGGATACGAGCGACGAGATACGAAAAAATGAATTCATTCCGCAAAAACCTGCAACGCAATCCGGTCATCAGGTTCTGCGCTTCGCTGAAGATCACGCTGACGTGTCTGGTCCTGCTGTTTATCCTCACGTTCTGGGGCACCGTCGACCAGGTCTACAACGGGCTTTATCTGGCCCAGGAGCGGTTCTTCAATTCGTTCTTTTTTCTCTCCGCCGGGTTTATCCCGTTTCCCGGCGCGCAGCTTGTGCTCTGGGTGTTGTTTATTAACCTGGTTTGCACGGCGCTCACGCGGCTGGTTTATAAACGGGACCAAGCCGGGATCATTGTCACCCATTTTGGCCTTTTGTTATTTTTCGTCGCCGCGTTTGTCACGCTGCATGGCGTGGAGGAATCGCGTTTGACCTTGATGGAAGGCGAGGCGGCCAACGTGTCCAGTGCGTACCACGATTGGGAAATAGCGCTCTGGAAGGGTAAGGACGGCGGAAAAGACGTTGTCGCCTATGGCGCGAAGGGTCTGCGCCCGGGGCGGCAGCTGGAATTTCTGGAATACGGAATGATCCTGACGGTCGGGCAGTATTATCCCAACAGCGAGGCCTATTCCGGAGGGCAAGTTACGGACGCTGTCCTCAATGCCTCGGGGATCCAGACCCTTAAGGCGGTGGCGCTCAACAAGGAACCTGAAAAAAATCTTCCGGGATGTGTGCTGACGCTCAAAGGTGCCGACCAGGACGCCGCGCCCCTGATCCTCTACGGTGGTGAAGACGGTCCTTTAAGGATCACCAAGGGCGGAACGGATTATTTTTTGCAGCTGCGCCGCAAGAATTTTCCGCTGCCTTTTTTGCTGCGGCTGAAGGATTTCACGGTCGAATGGTATCCCAATACCGAGGTCGCGCGCAGTTACAAGAGCCTCGTTGAAGTCATTCCACCCGGCGGGACAGGGGCATCGCGCGAGGTCCTGATCTCGATGAACAAACCGTTACGGTACAAGAATTTTACGCTGTATCAGTCGTCGTATGCGGTGGATAAAGCGGGGAGAGAATCTTCCACGCTCGCCGTTGTCAGGAATTCCGGACGGTTGTTACCATATTTCGCGAGTTTCCTGACCTTCGGTGGGCTGGCGCTGCATTTTTTGTTGATGGCATTTAGGACTAAGTCAAGGGGTTAAGGTAACGAAGCCCGTATCGTTTCAGGTCTGTCGGTTACGGCACAAACGTAACCGTTACCCAAAGACGAAACGGGCATCGTCACCGTACCCGATTAACAGATTATTTCCCAAGGCACATTAAGATGCTTAAAAAATTATTACTTTTCTTTTGTCTCGCAGGGGTTGTCGCGACGTCGGCGACAGCCCAGCCCATCTGCCCGCTGGACTCTTCCGTCAAGCCCCGGGCGGCGGTTTCCCTGGACAAATTCGCCGCGCTGGCGGTCCTTAACGACGGACGCGTCAAGCCGGTGGATACTTACGCCCGCACGCTTTTGTTGCAGCTTTCCGGAAAGACCTCTTTTGGCCGTCAGTCCGCCGCCCAATGGCTGGCGCGGCTTTTGTTCGCCCCGGCCACCACCTTCGAGGACAAGGTCTTCCTTATTAATAATCCGGAAATAGCGACGGCGTTAGGCGTTGAGCCCGAGCCAAACCGGCGGTACAGCTTTTCCCGGCTGGAGCCTGGTGTCGCCAAACTTGAAGAGCTCGCGCGGACGGCCGACAAGATCGAACCCAAAGAACGCTCTGTCGTGGAACAGGAGGTCTTGCGGGTCTACCAGAACGTTTTTCTCTACGACCGGCATTCCCGCGCGTTCCATTTCGCGCTTCCGTCCGCCGAATT
>DPIG01000009.1 GCA_003522725.1 Candidatus Omnitrophota bacterium | reverse complement strand
TGCTTATTCACCGTTAATTCAGGTATATCTTTTGGGTGGTTTCTTTGTCTTCTACGGTCAAGCCGCCGGTCTTGGCCTTGTCCGCGTAAACCTGCCCCAATAAGCTTTCCCGCAGATTCTGTTTGTACCAGGCGGCCAAAATCAGGGAATTGTAGATCTGGCGCAGTTTGGCAAAGGTCTTGCCTTCGTTGACTTCTTTTTCGATCTCCGGCAAGAGGACTTCCTTGATAATGGCCGAGGAAATCCCGCTGGCAACATCTTTGGAAGCGGCCTCCGGATGCTCGGCGCTGTGGTGTTCCAGCGCCAGATAATCTTCCTCCATCAGGACCTTCAAACGGCTGTCGATCACAAAGGCATTGAGGCCGTCGGCATAGACGACGGCTTTTTCGGGCAGGATCCAGATCTTGTTAAAGGTATTCATCGGGATCTCGGTTGTCCCGAAGGTCTTCCGCGCTTTTTCATAGACGCGGTCCCAAAATTTCTTGCCCAGCTCATCTTCCGGGTTCATCAACGAGGCGGTCAATTGCTTGAGCATGTAATCCTGCGCCAGGAGCTCCGCGCCCATTTCGGTCTGGCCGAATTCCTGCGGCACGATCTTGTCGTTTTCGTACGGGGAAAGGTTGACCCAGAGTTTCTCGGCCGGCACGGTCAGGGAAGCCAGGAAATATTTGACCAGCGTCAAGGATTCATCCTGCAACGCTTGCTCGCTTAACGTGGTCTCACCGGGGTCCACCATAAAATCGAACATCAGCGGATTGTCCGCGTACAGGGTCATCCCGATGATACGCGCAGGCGTAAATCCCGGCGTCAAAGGCACTAATGTTCCGGGGACCGGCAAGTTCATCACGGTGGGGGAAATCCCTTGAGCATAAACGGGTGGGACAATGTAGCTAAAACTGAAGGCAAATGCGATAAAAGCGGAAAAAATGCGGTAGGCGAACGTCTTTCTTATCTTCTGAAAATGGCCGGTCATGGCTTCTTTCTCCTTTGGGGAAGCGTTTTCTTAAAGTATGAGAAAAGATAACATACTTTTAGCACTTGTCAAGGGCAAGGGCAGGACAAACCAGGACACGGCCCTTTATCGGTATTTATCGTATTTGAGGCCGACATGGTGCAGAAAGGGCTTAAAGCGATTGGTTTCCTCTTTGAACCCGCGGAATTCACTGCCGCATTTGTAACAATTGATGAGAGACTCCACCCTTCTGGCCAAGAGCCAATCGAACAGGGCAAAGACCGGCAGGCTCAAACCATAGGTGAACGGGACAAGCGCGATGCCAACCAGCATGACCAGGCACCCGAGAAGTTGATTAAAGTCTTTGGAAATATAAAACTGACGGCATTGGCAAACGGGACAAGAATCAAAAATCTCCTTGAGCGTGGCGACTCTGCCCCAGCGCGCGCTACAGCGCGGGCAGTTCAGAGACGTTTGGTCATGAAGCTCAAGGGCGGCATATTGCTTGCACCGCGGACAATGGCGGGAAATGGATTTCATAAAGGACTTTTACACTACAATTCCGTCACATGTGACGGAATTCATATGAGAAAATTCAGAGATAAATTCCAAACTTGATCATATAATATTTATACGTCAAATCCCCGATCAAGACCGCGCACAAGATGACGTACAAAATACCGGTGGTTGCCTGAGTGTTTTTGAGTTTCAACGTTCCGTGGGCAAAGTATAAGGAAATCAGCGGGAACAATAATCCAAAAAATATTGCAATCCACAAGAAAAATCCATCCAACCTCCCGAGAAATTGGACCAATGGCATCCCATATTCAGCATAAAATATTTTTCCCGTTATTAGAAAATAAAAATCCCACAAAAGACGTAAAACCAAAAACAGCCCCAAAACATTGACCGCGCGTTTCAAATGCGCCATGGGAAGTCCGTGGACGTTCAAATACCAATGCCCCAGGTTCATGGCAAACAGCGCCGCGCAAAAGATACATCCTCCCAGAATCCAGACGATCAAGGCAGCCGCCCCACCGGCTCCGGTTAAATCCCCCATAACGCGATAGAACGCGTAAATTCCCAGAAGCGACGGGATGCTCATCCACAGCGCGTCCGGATACTGCTTTTTCCAGGAGATCCGAGAAACAGCGATAAAAACGGCCTTCCATAACAAAACGACCAGTTTTGTCTCCAGAGGAATATCCATGAACAGCAACGACACGACCGTCACCCCGCCAATGACATTGGGCAGACCGATGTGAAATTTATGGAAATTGTCCTTAAGGGGGTCCTTACGGCTGATCCAGAAACACAGCGGATAAATGACGCTGAAGATAAGGCTCGTCAGGACGGTGAGCGGAATGATCATAAAAATGTGAAATTAATGTGGGGGCAAGGAACAAGGGTCAAGGCTTTTATTCCATGACCCCTGCCCCTTGCTACTTGCCCCTAGCATTGATATTTAATATTGTTTCGTGTTTACTGCGCGGGCGGTGTCTGCCCGTGAGGCTGTGGCGTCAGCGACATCAAATAATTACGCAACGCGCGGATCTGTTTGTGCTCATCGCCGGCCAGGATATCTTCCGGCCCGGAAGCCTCGAACCCTGCGGGGTCAAAATACGTCGGCATTTTGGTCCCTGGCAAAAGGTCCTGCGGGTTTTTGAGCCATTCGTCGATCCATTGCGGCTTAAGACGCGATCTGGCCAGGGCGAAATCCGGCGCCCAGTTCTCCGGCGAACCGCCGGGCATTTGGGCACCGACAATATGGCATTTCGCGCAATCGAAATAATCTTTGGAAAATAACTTCGCGCCGGCGTCGAGCTCTTCCGGAGTTATCGCCCCATGAAATTTCTCCAAGAACAAGGATTCTTCATTGTCCAGCGCCGCGAAATATTTCACAAGGTCATTAAGTTCGTCGGCGGCGAACGCGTACGTGGGCATGCGCACCTTCAGCCAAGGCCGGATGGTCGACGGGTCATGCAAAAAATTAAAAAGCCATTGAGCCTGCACTTTTTTTCCTTCACCGATGAGATTCGGCGGGCTGAAACTGGGGATCACGGCGGCAGCCTCATTGGCCGAAACATTGTTATAATCGACCAGCCATTGCCCGACGGCCGGCTGGATGGCACCGCCGTCCTTTTCGATCAAATGGCATCCCTGGCAATTGAAGACCCGCGCCAGTTCCTGGCCGCGCTCAATATCAAGATCGCGCGCCGTGCGCGGCACGATCTTCGCTTTCGGCGCGTCCTTCACGAACCCCAACAGGGCGGTCGTGACCGCTTCGATCTCTTCATCGTTGAACTCGAAATTCGGCATGCGCAGCTTTTCATCGTGCAATTTTACTTTCCCTTGATCAAAAACGCGCGGGTCTTTGAGCTTTTGGGCGAACCAGGCCGGGCGGGTATGGTCGATATGGACAAACCCAAAATCCAGCCGGTCCACCGGACGACTGCCCTCTTCGGTCAATTCCGTGCCGATGGGCTTCTCGTTCTCAAAACCCGCGATAGCGTGGCACGCAAAACACCCGTAATGCCGGACCAGTTTCTCTCCGGCGAAAGATAATTTCTCATCCCGGCTCATGGCGGCAACTTTTTTCTTCGCGGAATCCAGCGTTTCGGATTTAGTCAAAAAATCCAGGACGATCCCGTCAATACCCGCCTCATCCACGGCCGGAACCTCCGTCTGACCGTAAACGTCATCGCGTAACGACGCGAGATACGCGGCCACGTGCGCGGCTTCTTCATCCGAAAGCCGCAAGTTGGGCATCTTTGTTCGCGGATTATAGCTGTGTGGATTTTTCAGCCAGTTATACAACCATGCCTTCGAAGTTTTACTGCCCAAACCGCTGAAGTTTGGGCCCTGCTCACGCCGGAGCGTATCGCGCGTAAGGGCTTCAGACGGGTCGCGCGGTTCGATACGATGGCATCCCATGCACCCCACGGAAGAAACGATCTCCTTGCCTTTCTGGATAGCTCCTTCCAGGGGAATTGAAGCGGCCGGATATTCCGGATTATTCGCGAACAAGTATGCCACGATGGCGTGGATCTCTTGCTCGTTACGCTTGCGGGACTCGGGGTCGCTCGTATTCGACTGATCGAAGAAAGCGGGCATCCAGGTGTCGGGACGAAATGTACGCGGCGATTGAATCCATTGGTACGCCCATTTTTTCGATATTTTCGAACTCAATTTGGTCAGATCCGGTCCCGGCTTCGGCCAGTTCTTATAACGATTGATAGTGTGGCACGTGTAACACCCGGAACGTTCGATAATGCTCAACCCCAAATTCAACTTTTCAGCCCCCTTGATCGTACCTTGCCCCGCGTGACACTGGAAACATCCGGCCTCAACGTACTGTTTGGGCAGCATCGGTTTTTCCCAATGATGCAGCGGCTCCCATCCATATTTTTCTTCCCATTCTTCAGCCTGTTGCGCCGATGCGGGCGTGTGCGCCGCGGAGACAAAATCCGTCCCCCGCCCGCGGCCGCCATGGCAGACCGTGCAGCCGAATTCATCGATCGGGTGCGCGGAATCGTTCCCTAAATATAATTCCAGATTCGGGTGGGCGCGAAACGGCTGTGACGCGTCCTTGTAATCCTGGTCGGCGATGCCCTGATGGCAGGTGACGCAGCGGTCAACAGTGGGCACTTTAGAAAAATTCAGATCTTCCGGAATATCCTTTAAAACGATCTGTTCAATTTTGTAATTTGGATTTGCGAGATCAATGATCGGCAGGTCCCGCACCATCTGGGCGATACGGTTGGTGAAATTCATGGCGCCGGGATCGATCTTGTCGAGCTTGCGCTGGAGGATCTTCGTTTTTTGTTGAAATCCTCGCTCCCGGCGTTCGAGCTCAGCTAAGCGCGCGCCGCAATCATCCGCCGCCTTCTGCCGTTGCGCGAGCCTTTGGCCGGATTGTTCAACGGCAAGTTTCAATCCGGCAAGCTGCCGCTCCAAACCGGCAAGCACTTCCGCGGCTTTTGCCAGATGCGCGTTATCCGCGCCGCCCCGCGCTCGCGCGGTTTCATAACGGTAACGCGCGGCGTCATACTCGGCTTTGGTGAACCTGTATTTCTGATTAAGCAGATCATTCTCGGCCGCGAACTTTTTTGCCTCATCATCCGCGCTTCCGGCGGGGCAACCGACCGTAAACGTCTTGCGCTCTTCCTCTAATTGTTTTTCCAGCGCTTTATAATCGCCTTTACTTTCAAGTTCATTAAAAGCATAATCATATTTGACGCGGGTTTTCTCAATCTCCAATTCGCGGAACTTGCGCTGATAATCCTTCCACTCACGGCTGTAATCATCGGTAACCATCCATATCAACGCGAACAGCAGGACGATGCTGGCGACGGCGAAAATCATGTTCAGGCGGTCGATATTATAATGTCGTTCTTCGGGTTCGGCCATGAGCTTAGATGTTGAAGAAAAATTCCGGAATGGCAATGATGTATTTGATATTGAACAGCCAGCGCAGGATCATCTTGATCGGCAGACTGATGGACATCAATAATAGAATGGTGAATATGGCGTAACGAAACGGTCCCAAGGCGGCGTAAACTTTCTTGAATAACGTTTTAGCTAAAACCAGCGGCATGGCGCCGAAATATAAAAATACGACGGCAAATCCTCCCATCTCACGCAAAAGAATATTCTCGGGAAGCCGCTGTTTCAGCCAGACCATATAGACCAGTTCCGACAAATTGATGTTGGTCAGCACCTCAAGCTTATGGATATCCCAAGCCTCAAACGGCCCGAAAAAGTTCCAGTTCGGCCCTCTTAAAAACGTCCCCACGGTGATCAGAAAAAACCACAGGACAAGCCAATAGAACATGAAGATCGAAATCGCCATCTTGCGGTCTTTAAACGTATAATACCCGCACCCTTTTTTATTCGTATCGAGATACGGGATGGCCATCATGCCGATCATGATCACGGTGGGGAACAAAACACCGGCGATCCACGGGTCAAAATAGACCAGCATCTCCTGTAACCCCAGAAAATACCACGGCGCCTTCGAGGGGTTGGGCGACACGGTCGGGTTGGCGGCTTCCTCAAGCGGGGCTTTCAGGAGGATCGACCACACAATCAAAAGGACCGTGCACAAGATCAGGGCGATAAATTCGATATAGACCAGATCCGGCCAGACGAGGATTTTCTCTTTTGAATCCTCCGCCTCCCTAGGCCGCCCTCCGGCGGCGATGCGCGCGTCGTTCTCCCACGCCTGCTTCATGCTGAACCAGACAAAAAAGAAAATTAAAAAAATCAAACCGACAATCGGCACGTTGTCCGGCTTGGTCACGATCTTCGCGAAATTCATGTCCATCAGGCCGAAGGCGAAGGCGAGAAAAAGGCATAAAAATAAAACGATGCCGCCCCGCTTTGTCCACAGTTTGTATAAACCCAACCTTTTGTTAATGGCGAGAAGCCGGTCGGTGGGCGAAAAAACAAAAAAGAAAACCGCCAGGATCATCGGGAACATGATCTGGGGACGCGAAACGGCATTGATGAACTCTTTGACGGCTTCCATGGAATCAAGTAGGACCGGAAATCCCTCCGTCCTTGCGTATGCGCCAGAAATGGATAATCATGAAGATCATAATAATAAAGGGCAGACCGATGCAATGCAGCACGTAAAAGCGCAGTAAAGCCGCCTCACCGATAAACCGTCCGCCGATCATGGCAAAACGCGCGTCGCTCGAAGAGGTAATAAAATTCACGTCGCCTAATGCCAGCAGCGATGACCCTGGCCCGGAAGTTCCCACCATCGGTGTGGCGCCGGCCATGTTCGACCCAACGGTGATCGCCCAGATAGCCAGTTGGTCCCACGGCAAAAGATAGCCGGTAAAACTCATCAGCATTGTTAAAACCAGAAGGACGACACCGACGGCCCAGTTGAATTCCCGCGGCGGTTTATAAGACCCGGTCATAAAAACACGGAACATATGCAGCCATACCGTGATGACCATCAAGTGCGCGCTCCAGCGGTGGATCTCGCGCATGATCCCCAAAGGCACCTGCTCCTTCAAATCCATGATATCGCCATACGCGTATTCGACCGTGGGACGATAATAGAACATCAAAAGGATCCCCGTCACGGTCAGGACCAGAAAGACGAAAAACGACAGCCCGCCCATGCACCAGGTGTATTTGACCCTGACGGCGTGCTTGGGGAGCCGCACGGGATGGAGGTGCAAAAACACGTTGTTGAGCATGATCATCATCCGCTGACGGCGGTCGCGGGGGATCCCGGTGCGGAAGATCGCTTTCGCCACTTGCGTCCTGGAAAGCTTGTCCAGAAATCCGTTTTTACCTGCTGAATTCTCACCCATAGTTAATCCCTCGCGCTAAACAGTGATATAGGACTCCGGATCGCGCCACTCCCCTTTTTCCTGCTGGAACTTTCTCGTCTTATCCACGACAATTTCGCCATCATCATCGAGCGTAATTTTAAAGCGTTCCAACGGCCGGGGCGCGGGGCCTTCGAAATTGATCCCTGTTTTATAAAATCCGCTGCCGTGGCAGGGACATTTAAATTTGTTATCGCTCTCCAGCCAGTTAGGCGTGCACCCCAGATGCGTGCACACGGTGGAAAGCGCGTAAATTTTCCCGGCATCACGCGCCATCCATACCCCATGGGAATCCTTGAAACGTTCCGAAACTTAATTGATCTCATAATCATCAGGGAAACCGGCGCGGAAAGACTGCTTCGGTTCGAACAGAACATTGGGGAACAGATAGCGCAGGACAAGGCCGCCGTAACCGGCGACAACAGCCGCGAACGCCATCCAGCCGATAGTTGCCCACTTGATAAAGGAACGACGGTCCAGCCCCGCCGGAGGCGGGGTTGGCGGGGCCAGCTTATTTTCTTCTACAGGTGATGCCGGAACTTGCGCGGGTTTATTTTCCATATATTGAATTGAGGGGTCGGTGTGTTTTTTCGACATTGGACCCCTCATCCTGACGAGCGAAGCGAGGAAGGATCTCATGAGATCCTTCGTCACTGCGTTCC
>DPIG01000070.1 GCA_003522725.1 Candidatus Omnitrophota bacterium | reverse complement strand
AAAACAATTCTATTAGCTATGCTCCTGGTCGCGTTTGCGGCCATGCCGGCAATGGCTAGTGTACAAAACGTCAAGGTCAGCGGGAGCATTGATTCCACATGGCTTGTCCGCAATAATTTTGACCTTGGCCTTAACGTCATCGGGGATGAGACGCAGAACCTGTTCCTCACCCAGACCATGCTCATGGTCGATGCCGACCTCACCGACAACGTGTCGACATCGCTCTGCTTAATTAATGAAAGGGCTTGGACCCAGAAGGAAGGCGATGCCGATAATCTAAATGATTCCGACATCGACATTCATCTGGCCTATGTCACGTTAAGGGAAATGTTGTATTCCCCCTTGACGGTTGTCGTTGGCCGCCAGGCGTTCCATTATGGAAACAGCTTCATCGTGGATGCCGCCGGAACCAACAACTCGGCGCCGACAGATTCAGGGATCGATACTATTGCCGGCGATCTGACCAAGCAAACGGCCCAGGATGCTGTCCGGCTCATCTTTGATTATGAGCCTTTGAGCGTTGAGCTCTTACTGTCAAAGGTCGGTTCGGGCACGAACACATTGGCAACCGATGATCAGGATGATGTCGATCTTTATGGCGCCAATGTTGGTTATGAGGTTGGCGACAGCATGAATACGCAGGTTGAGGCGTATTTCTTTGCCAAGGTCGACAGGAGTTCCGATGGGAATCCCAATGACGCTGATAAATCGGACACGGTTTACGTGCCTGGTTTGCGGGCCAGCACCAGTCCTATCGAAGGGTTGAACGTGCAGGCTGAAGTGGCTTGGCAAAGAGGTGTCAGAGTTGCTACTACATCTCAAACAAACGGTGCGGCCAATAATGAACGCCGCGAAGCCATGGGTACCCAGGTCATCGCGAGCTACCAGGTTCCGGTGCTGGAAGAGTACAAACCCATCCTGGCGTATGTGTACACCTACGTTTCCGGCGACAGCAATCCGGGGGATCGTGCTTACTCGAGTGAGAGTTCCAGAAATAAATACACCGCCTGGGATCCGATGTACGAGAACCAGGCCGGCGGAACCATCTACAATACGCTGTTTAACTTAAGCAACGCCCATATCCATGCGGTGTCCGCTCAAGTGAACCCGATTGAAGATGTGACCACCAAGGTGACCTGGACCAACCTTCGGTTAGATAAGGGGTTAAGCGGAGACGGGACCAATACGACGCTTCTCCTTGTCCAGCCTGATGGTACGCCAACAACAGCCATGGGTGTTGTTGTTGATGAGAAAGAGATCGGTAACGAAATCGATGCCACACTCACCTATGATTACACCGAAGACGTTCAGTTCGGTGCCAATTTTGGGTGGTTTTTACCGGGTGACCTGTTTACCGCGGCCAATGATTCGGTCGCTTCACAGGCGGTCATCCATGGTAACGTGAACTTCTAATTTTTTAGAAGTTTAGTTGTCAGTAAAAGGGGACAGGTTCTAGAACCTGTCCCCTTTTTTTATTGCGTTAACAATTATTTGGTTGTATACTTTAACCAGATAGAAATGTTGATAAAGGAGAGGATGGATGAGGGTTGTTTATTTTGTCACGGAGTCAGGACGTAGGCCCGCTGAAGAATTTGTAAAAAGTTTGAATGTTCATTCGCGGAAGAAATTTTTCTCTGTCATTGAACTGTTGGAGGAATTCGGGAAAGGGTTATCTTTTCCGCATGCAAAATATATTGATGATGAGATATTTGAATTGAGGTTTGAAAGCGTTGAAGGATCTGTCAGGGTTTTGTATTTCTTTTTTGACCAAAATAAAGCTGTCTTGACCAATGGTTTTGTAAAAAAGTCCAACAAAACACCGGGGCGCGAAAAAGAAACAGCTGTTAACAGGCGCCAAATTTATTTTCAGACACATTCTTAAGGGAGGTTTTTGATGAAAGAATATAGTGTTAGAGATCATTTAAAAGAAGAATTAAAGGATCCTTATTTTAAGGAACTTTATGAGCTGGACCAGCAGAAGTTAGTTGTTGTTAAAAAGATTATTGCCTATCGGATTGAACATAATTTGACACAGGGACAGCTGGCTAAACGCATTGGGGTTACACAGCAGCATATTTCTAAAATAGAAAATGGGGAGTTCAGTAGTGTCGTTACGTTAGAAAAGGTTTTACTCGGGATTGGCTATAGAGTAAAAATTGAGGTCATCCCATTAAATGTGAAGGCTAAAAATCGTATATTAAAGGCTTTGAGCCGCCAGCATTAAGCCACGGAATGGCCACGAAGCAAAACAAAAAGTTCATGGGGCCCCACCCCGCTAAAGCGGGGTGGTACCCGGGTTACCCCGACTCGCCCTTAGAAATCGCATCAGCGATTTCAAGGGTAAAGTCCCGGAAATTTCAAGGAAATTTCTCGGGATAAAGTGCGAGAGATATTTTTTCAAGCCTTCCCTCGCAAGCCAAAATGACACTCCCCGCCCCCGGTTGCCAGTCATAATCGTCAGCCCTCATACTAACAAAAGGATTACCGCGCCGGCTTGTAAGAAAATACTTTAATTAGTATTTTTATTTTTTTTTTAATCTGTTATGATAAATTTAATTATAACAATATATTAAGAACACATAGTTTTATGCTATAAGGATTACATTCAAGAATGACACGCGACGAAATTTACGACCATTTAGCGCAAGTGTACCTCGGCAAACGCAAGGAAGCCGAGCCGCCCAGGAAGAAGCATTTTCACGCCTGGCTTCTGATCAACGCGTTGATCACGCTGATGATCTTCTCCAGCGTCTTCTACGGCCTGACCGCGTTTTTGACGCGGCAGTCGTCGCTGCGCGGCAACGTCCTTTTCGCCCTGCACAACGGGCTGGTGCGCCTGGACTACAATTTCGACGAAGATTTTTCTCCGGTCAAAACGCTGGCCCTCTCCGCGCCCGCCATCGATGCCAGCCGTTACAAAAGTCTGGAGTTCTCCATCCGGGCCAGGGAGCAGGGGAACCCGGCGGTCGTGAAAGTCGTGGTGGAGAACCATAAACATGAAACGGCCTCCTATTATATCCAGGGGATCGACTATTCCTGGCAGGATTTTCGTATACCGCTGCGCGAATTCAAACAGATAACCGACTGGACAAGCCTCAAGAACATTTCGTTTGTCCTGGAATCGTGGAACGTGGAAAAAAAAGAAGGGATCATTCTCATCGACAACATCTGTTTCTCGGGTGAGAAAGGGGTTTAGAAAACATGAGGACCATCGCTATCGCGAATCAAAAAGGGGGCTGCGGCAAGACGACGACAGCCATCAACCTGGCCGCCGCGCTGGGGAAAAACGGGCGCAGGGTCCTGTTGATCGACCTGGACCCGCAAGCCCACGCGTCGCTGGGGCTTAATGTGGAGAGCCAGGACAGCATTTATAACGTGATCTCCCGGCTGACGCCGCGCAAGTTACGGCTCGAGAGCATCGTCAAGCGCGTCGAAAACAGTTTCGACATTGTCCCTTCCAATATTCTCGTCGGCACGCTTGAACAGGAGCTGGCCGACGAGATCGGCCGTGAATTGAAATTGTCCGAGGTGATCGCGCCGGTCAAAGAGAATTATGACTATATTTTGATCGATTGCGCGCCGAGCCTCGGCATCTTGACGGTCAACGCCCTGCGCGCCAGCGATGAGCTCCTTATCCCGGTTGAGACCAGCCGTTTTTCGATCCAGGGGGTGGAGCACTTGCTGGATATCGTCACGCTCGTGCGCGACCGGTTGAACCACGTGATCCAGTGCCGGGTCCTCATCACGATGTTTGATTCGCGCCTGCGGCATTCCTTCGCGATGCTGGAAACGTTCCGGCGGAAATTCAGCGAGTTGCTTTTCGACACGATCGTCCACACCAACGTCAAACTCAAGGAATCCGCCGTGATGGGCCAAACGGTCGCCGTCTATGACAAATATAGCCGCGGGTCCAAGGATTATTTCACGCTTGCCAAAGAGATCATCTGCGCGGAGAAAAAAGAGGTTCCCGCGGCTGGAAAACAGGCGCCGGCCGCCGCTCCAGTCCAGGAGCCGGCTCCCGCACGGGTCTTCCCGGAGAACATGGTTCCCGTTTCTCCGGAAAAAATGGTTCCCATTTTTTCGGAAAAAATGGGAACGATCATCAAGCAGGAAGTCAAAGATGTCCGGCAGTTATTCCCGGTGCGTTTTAGTTATGACGCCGCCGGCGCCAAATCCGTCTTTGTGACGGGGAGTTTTAACGATTGGTCTTTGGACGACCATTGCCGGCTCACGCAGGTCAACGGGAAATGGGAATCCGTCATCGCGCTCAAACCCGGCGTTTATAAATATCAATTTATCGTTGACGGCGTCTGGAAAGAAGACCCCCATAACCCGAACAAGGAAAGAAACTCTTTCGGGGACGTCAATTCCCTGATCGAGGTCACGGTTGATGGCCAGGAAAAATCCGCAGTTTAACCCTTCGGAAGACCCTCATGTCCTCGAGGGGAAAAGCTTCGCTGTTTTATCATATCTTTCCATCCTGTGCATCATCCCGTTGATCCTCAAGAAAGATAACGCGTTTGTCCTCGCGCACAGCAAGCAGGGTCTTGTTATTTTTATCGGACAGGTGGCGGTCATGATCGTGTCGATCCTTTTAGGGACGTGGCTGCTTCGCTTGGGGATGTTCGTCTTGGGGGCGTTCGCTTTCATCGGCATCCTTGCCGTCCTCCAGGGGCGGTTGGTCCGTTTCCCCGTCATTTCTCCGATCGCTGATAAAATCATCATGTGATCTCAACCGGGATTTCTTCCGTGGCCGTTCTGAAAAAATTCCTTTCTTCTCTTAAGAGATTATTCGGCCAAGGGCTTCCGGCGGGGAGAAATAGAAAGAAACGGCAAAAAACAAAACGAAGGGCCGGAAAGAAACTGCTTTCCCGCCGCCGCGTCTTCCGCAAGCCCCAGGGGAAACCGCGTCCGGCGCGTCCTTCCGGAAAACCAATTAAAAAGAAGCAAAAGGTTTCTTCCGCGAAAAAGTCACTCCGTCCCGCGCCTGTTCCCGCTGTCCCTGTCAAATTACCTTCCGGAAAACCCCGGCCGCCCGGTCAGCTTATCGGCGAAGTAACCCATTTTTTCTCAAAAATTCAGGTAACTGTCGTGAAAATGGGGAAGGGGCGTCTTGCTGTGGGGGATAAAATCCGTATCCAGGGGAAATCAACGGATTTTACGCAGACCGTGCGCTCCATGCAAATCGAAAGCGTTGATGTCCGCTCCGCCCGCGCTGGAGAGTTGATCGGCTTGAAAGTCGAGCGCGAGGCCCGAGTGGGGGACAAACTGTACAAGCTGGTTTGACATCCCGCGGGAAGTATTGTATTATTGCAGTATAAGACCATGAATCAGCCCCAGCCCAAATTTACGCAACCTCTGAAGGTCCTAGTGGTTGAGGATAACGCGATTGACCGCAGAATCCTCGAGACCATGCTTCATGAATCCTCCCATCCTGTTTCTCTTCTGAAAAGTGCCGAAACTTTGGCCGGGGCCCTCCAGCTTCTCGCGCAGCATCCCTTTGACGTGGTGATCCTGGACTTGAATCTTCCGGATAGCGAAGGGAAGAACACCCTGATGTCCCTTAGCAGCAAGTATCCCCAGGTCACGATTGTCATCAATACAGGGGCGTATGAGGACGAACTGGGACTGCATACGCTCAGCTATGGGGCGCAGGATTTTCTCGTTAAGGGAAAGTATACGGCCTATATGCTGCATAAAGCTTTGTATTACGCGCTGGAACGCAAGCGTCTGGAACGCGAACTGACCGCGGCCTATCAACGGCTCCAGGAAACGCAAGCGCATCTTCTGCAGATGGAGAAGATGAAGGTCGTCGGGGCTTTGGCCAGCGGGATAGCCCATGAGATCAAAAATCCTTTGGCTTCGATTTCCTACGGGGCCGCTTATCTGCATGAGCAGGTCCATTCCAGTGACGCCAAAATCCAAAGTGTCCTGGCAAATATCAAGGAAGCCGTGCGCAAGGCCAACGGGATCGTCACCGATCTGTTGAATTTCGCCGGGGAGACTTCTTTGCGTAAAGGGCCGGAGAATTTGAATGAAGTTATCGAGAAGAGTCTGTCGCTGATCCATCACGAGCTGGAGAAAAAACATATCCAGGTGGTCAAGAAAATCGACCAGGGGATCCCGCACGTCCATATCGACCGCAACCGCATTGAACAGGTCCTCATCAATTTGATGCTCAACGCGATCCAGGCCTCGCCGCAGGGAGGGACGCTGGAATTAAAGACCTATTGCCAGGGAATTACAGAGGGCTTCTGCGCCAGGTATAGCCTGGACAAGGCGAGGTTTGGGGCCGGGACAACGGCGATCATTTGTGACGTGGAGGACAACGGGACCGGGATCTTGCCTGAACATCTCCAAAAGGTTTTTGAACCATTTTTCACGACAAGACACGCCAGCGGCGGCGTTGGGTTGGGGTTATCCGTCACCAAAAACATCATGGACAACCATAACGGGATCGTGGCCATTGAGAACATAACCGATCACAGCGGTGTCCGCGCGCGGCTGGTCTTTCAGCCCTGCCCATAACTTCTCTTCCGGCATATCCGGCCTTCCGGAAACCTTCCGAAAAAACATTTAATTTTGCGATGTTTTTATGTACAATAAGTGAACTTCGGTTCGGTCCATAAAAGAGGAAAGTATGTCCAACCAATTGTTGCTGAAGAAATTACCCAAGTTCCATGGTCGCAAGGGCCCGTTGCTTTTGATCATCCTCGATGGCGTGGGGATCGGCAAACAAGATGCCAGCGACGGGGTCTTTATGGCCAGGACACCGTGTCTGGACCGCTTGATGAAAAGTCCTCTCTATACCACCCTCAAGGCTCATGGCAAGGCGGTAGGGATGCCTTCGGATGGGGATATGGGGAACAGTGAAGTCGGGCATAATACTTTAGGCGCGGGCCGTGTTTTTGAGCAGGGGGCGGCACTGGTTTCCAAGGCCATTGAAAATGGGAATATTTTCCGGACGCCGTTATGGAAAGACCTGGTGGCGCGCGTGAAGCCGGCCGGCCGGCCTGACGGCTTACCGTCAGGCACTTTTCATCTGATCGGGTTATTATCCGACGGAAATGTCCACGCGCATACGGAGCACCTCTACGCCTTGCTGCGGCAATGCGCCAAAGACGGCGTCAAGCGGGCGCGGATCCACGCCTTGACGGACGGCCGTGATGTCCATGAAAAATCCGCCCTGCAATACATCGAAAAGACCGAACAAGTTTTAAGTGAACTTAAAAAACAATACGGCGTGGATTACCGTATCGCCTCCGGCGGCGGGCGCATGATCACGACCATGGACCGGTATAATGCCGATTGGACCATCGTCAAACGCGGTTGGGACGCGCATGTGCTGGGCGAGGCGCGCATGTTCGCCTCGGCGGCTGAGGCCGTTACGACCTATTACCGGGAAGATCCCAAAATCACGGACCAGTATCTGGATTCTTTTGTCATCGCGCAGAACGGCAAACCCGTCGGCACTATTGAAGACGGCGACGCGGTCGTCCTTTTTAATTTTCGCGGCGACCGGGCCATCGAACTTTCCCTGGCCTTCGAACAGAAAGAGGGTTTCGACAAGTTCGACCGCCGGCGCGTGCCGGATGTCCTGTTCGCCGGTATGATGGAGTACGACGGTGATCTGCATATCCCAAAACGTTATTTGGTCGAACCGCCGCAGATCGAGCGCGCGGTGAGCGAGTATATGTGCGCCAACGGCGTCACCGCGTTCGCTATTTCCGAAACCCAGAAATACGGCCACGTGACCTATTTCTGGAACGGGAACAAGTCCGGATACGTTGACAAAGAATTGGAAACCTATTGTGAAATCCCTTCCGATAAAATCCGGTTCGACAAGACGCCCCGGATGAAGGCCTGTGAAATTACGGAGAAGACGGCAGAGCTTTTGCGCGGCGGCCGCTACCGTTTCGGCCGGATCAATTTTCCCAACGGCGATATGGTCGGCCATACCGGCGTGGAAGAAGCCATCATCGCCTCCGTGGAAGCGGTGGATGAATGCACCGATAAGCTCATTAAAGTGGTCAATGAGCTCGGCGGGATCACGGTGGTCATCGCGGACCATGGGAATGCCGACGAGATGTTCACTCTCAAAGACGGCAAGAAAATTGTCAGCACGGCGCATTCCCTGAACCCCGTCCCGTGCGCCATCGTGGATGCCGGATACAAAGGGGAATACCGGATGGCCGACCTTTCGGCCCGCGGCCTGCCTGCCGCCCGCCTGCCGGCGGGGCAGGGACAGGCAGGCCTGTCGAATATCGCGGCGACACTTTTAAATCTGCTGGGGTTCGAGAAGCCGCACGACTACGACCCGTCACTGATCGAGTTTGTTTAATGGGGAGATAAGTTTTCAATGTTTCTGACATCGCTGTGGTTTGTCCTCGGGGGACTTTTTCTTTTTGGATGTTCCTGCGTTTTCTTCGACCACTCCGTTTTGACCCGGCACGGGACGATCTACCGGGGCAAGACCTCTAGAAAAATCGTGGCCCTGACGTTTGATGACGGCCCCGCGCCTGTCTGGACTCCCCAAATCCTCGACGAGCTTAAAAAAGCGGATGTCAAGGCCGCGTTTTTTATGGTCGGCCATCATGTCCAGAAATATCCGGACATCGCGCGCCGCGTCGCCCGGGAGGGGCATACAATCGGCAATCACGGCTACGCCCACAGCGTCATCTTGTATTACACGCCCGCGGAGATCGAGGAAGAGATCAAATATACGGAACATGTCATCCGCGAGGTCACCGGAAAAACAACGACGATGTTCCGTCCGCCCAAGGCATGGCTGCGCGATTCGACCAAGGACAAGATCAGATCGATGGGATACGAGGTCGTCTTGTGGTCGCTTAATTCCAAGGACTGGGTTGGATTCCCCCACCGGTGGATCGTCCGTTATCTCGCGGCGCGCGTGCGCGGCGGCGATATCCTTCTTTTTCACGATAGCGGGAATATCTTCGCGCGGGAGGGGGGCGACCGCAGCCAGACCGTCCGGGCGGTGGCGCTGCTGATCAAGATTTTACGGGAAAAGGGATTTTCTTTCGTCACTCTTGAGGAGATGATGCATGCGGCCTGATCGTTTCGAAACGTTAAGCCACAAAAAGCTTGTCGGTATACTCATGGCCGCGGCCTATGCGCTGTTGATGATGGGCAACGGTTTTGTCAGCCTGACCCATCCGGACGAGGTTTTCTATGTCCAAAGCGCCAAGGAGATGGTTGCGCATCACAGCTGGCTGACGCCGATGATCTTCGACGCGCCGCAGTTCGAGAAGCCGATCTTTTTCTTCTGGCTGCTGGCGCTCAACATCAAGCTTTTTGGTATCACGCCTTTTGTGGCACGGTTCTGGCCCGCCTTTTTTGCCATCCTTGGCGTGGCCGTGACCTATTGGGCGGCCTGGATGCTTTTTGAGCGCAAGCGCCTCGCGTTTCTCTCCGGATTAGTCCTGGCGAGCAGTTTTATTTATCTGGCCCTGGCCAGGGCCGTTTTAACCGACATGGTTTTTTCGGTTCTGGTGACCATGACGATCGCCTTGTTTTACGCGGGGTATAAATATCGCGCGTCGGCGGATCAGTGGATCGTCCTCGCCGCAGCCGTTTCGGGGGTCGCGGTATTGACCAAAGGCGTCCTGGGCATCATTTTTCCGGCCGCGGCCATTTTGATTTTTTTGCTGTACAAAAGGGACCTGGCCTTTTTGAAGAGGCGGGGGATATGGACGGGGCTATGTGTTTTCCTGCTCATCGCCCTGCCGTGGCATGTTGTGATGTATCAATGGTACGGCCAGGAATTTATCCGGGAGTACGTCCATAACGTGCATATCCGCCGGGTCCTGGAAGCGGAGCACGCGCGCCTGGACAACTGGTATTTCTATTTGGGACTTATGTTCGGGGGAATCTTGCCGTGGAGTTTCTTCTGGCCTCCGGCGGCCCGTCTGGTGTGGCGGCAGTTTAGGGAAAGGCTCCCCGGCCGCGACAAATTATTTTTTCTTTTGGCCTGGATTATCGGCGTTTATATTTTTGTCCAGCCGGCGCATTCCAAACTGGCCAGTTATGTTTTTCCGGCTTTCCCCGCCGTCGCCATCCTTATCGCGTATTATCTGGACCACGCCTTGCGCCACGCGGTGGAAAGCGGCCGCGCGAAGGCGCTGACTTTATGCGGGCACATGATCGCCGCTTTTCTGGCGGCGGCCGCCGCGGGCGCCGTCGTCGCCGCGAACATATTCAAGGACTTTGTCGTCCACCCCGCGCCGGTGTATGTCTTCACGGCCCTGCTGGCCGTCACCGCGGTTTGTATTTTTGTGTTTAACCGCAAACGCGAATATTCCAAAATGCTTCTCGCGCACGCGGGAGTCACGGTGACATTACTGGCCGTGTTGTTGCTGGCAAGGCCGTCCGCCGAACCATGGGTTTCCTGCAAGGACATCACGGATATTTTCAAGACCATTGACCATTCGAGCTCAACGGTCTTGACCAGTAAATTTTACGTGCGTGGCATCCGTTTTTATACTGACCGCAAGATGGCCGTTATCGACATCAACGGCGAAGGGTTTTTTAGCCCGCATCCGGTCCCCTTTCTGAACACCGACCAGAAGGTGCTTGATTTCCTCAAAACACAGCCCGTCACCTACGCGATCGTCAAGGAAGGGAACATCCGCGATCTCAAGCGGATCGTGCAAGGCCAGCCATACCGGCTGGAAGAATTGCGGGGCGTGGGGGGCAAACACATCGTGCGCATTGAGAAGCTGTAGGCAAATCGAAAATATCCGTTGCGGCCGTTAAAGATCATTAAGGGCAAGGAATGGGCGGCGGTGTTATACAAAAATACAAAAGGAAATAATCATGCTGGAAACAAGAAAAGAAAATGAGCTGAAGCGCCGGATGCATCAGTTGGGTGTTTACGAGAAGGATTTCAAGGAGGCCTTCGTGCGATCTTCCGGGCCAGGCGGGCAGAATGTCAACAAGACTTCGACGTGCGTTGTCTTGCGCCATATCCCGACCGGCATCCAGGTCAAGTGCCAGGAAGAACGTTCCCAGCGGCTCAACCGTCATTTGGCGCGCCGGCTTATTTTGGACAAGATCGAACAGCAAAGGAAGACCGAGCGGTTGAGAGCCATCCAGCAAAGGGAAAAACAGCGGCGGCAGAGGCGCAAGCGCACCACGGCGCTCAAAGAGGAGATCCTCGAACAGAAACATCATCGTTCCGCCAGAAAAGTGTCCCGCCGAAAGATTGGTATCATGGACCTGGACCGTTATGAATAATCGACATGTCCTGGCGGCCATAGCCGGAGTGGCCGCCGTTGTCATCCTCGCGTACAGCCCTTCCCTGAGCAATCAATTTGTTAACTGGGATGACGACGCGCACTTGTTGGAGAATCCGTTCGTCCAGTCCTTCAGCCTCCGGGAGATTTTTACGACAACCGTTAACAGGATTTATATCCCGCTGACATCATTGTCCTTCGCCACGGAATACCATTTCTTTAAGGTGAATCCGTTTATTTATCATTTGGACAACCTGCTGTTGCATCTGGCGGTGACCGTGATGGCGCTTTTGTTTGGCCTGCGGTGCGGATTGTCTGTGCCGGCCGCCGGATTGGCGGCCCTGATTTTCGGTCTGCATCCCGCGCACGTCGAATCGGTGGCCTGGGTTACGGAACGCAAAGACGTCTTGTACGCTTTTTTTTACATGCTGGCAATCTTGTGTTATCTGGACCATCTCCGCGCGCTGAAGGAGTCGTCCGCGTATCGCAGGGGATGGGCGTTTGGGCTCACGCTTATATTCGGATTCTTGAGTATCCTGGCGAAACCTTCCGCGTTGAGCTTGCCATGGATATTGTTCCTCCTCGACTGGTTTTTCCGGCGCAAATTGACGGTACGCTCTTGCGTGGAGAAAGCATATTGCGGCCTTGCGGTTTTTCCGGTCGCCTGGGGCACTTACGCGCTCCTGATGCACACCCAGGTCGTTAAATTCCCCGAATCCGTCCTCATCGGGATATGGTGCTTTGTGTTTTATATTCAAAAAATGTTTTATCCCGATTACTCTGTCTTGGTTTATCATCTGCCGGCGCCGGTCGCCCTGACCAACCCCGCTTACGCCGTTTCAGTTCTTGTATTCGTCGTCTTGCTGGCAAGCTTGTGGTGTTTCAGGAGGAACCGGTTATTTGTTTTTGCCAATTTATTTTATATCCTTTCGATTTTTTTTCTGCTGCGCGCGGACCATAATGTGGGGCTTAATGTTGTCGGCGACCGTTTTCTTTACCTCCCCATGCTGGGCTGGTGCATGTTTCTGGGAGATTTTTGTGTAAACCTTTGGACACGTTACCGAAATTCTTTCACCGTTAGAACGGCGTTTCTATTGGCAGGCACCGCGGTATTGAGTTTCTTGTTTTTTCAGACGGCCCGGCAATGCCGCGTGTGGTATAATGGGGCTTCCCTTTGGGAACATCAGTTGCGCTACCAGGGTCAGGCCGCGACAGCGCTCATTTACAACAAGATTGCCCAGGCGTATATGCAGGAACCGGACTTTGCGGATAATCCCGCCAGGGTTGAGTCGGCCGAGGATTACCTGCGCAAGGCCATCGCCATAAAGCCGGATTACGCCCAGGCGTATTTCCATTTGGGTCAATTGGCGCTGCGTAAGGAAGATTTTGTTCCCGCCCGGATTTATTTCAAGAAAACGATAGAACTTGACGGCAAACACTTTGACGCGTATTTTCAATTGGGGCGGCTATATGACCGGGGAGGTCAATACGATCTGGCCATTGAAGTTTTTCGCAAGGCCATTGAGGCCGAACCGGACCACGAAGGTATGTATCGTCAAATATTGAATTTTTATGAACAAACCGCCGCTTTGGATCCGCAGGTTTATGGTCAGGAATGGAAGAGCTTAAGCGGGCAATATAATCGTCGTTTTAGAATGTCTAAATGAAAAAGAAGCGGAATAAAAGATTCGCGGGGATGGTGGATATCAGCGCCAAGGCGGTGACCAGGCGGGTCGCGCGGGCTTCGGCGCGCCTTGCGATGGGCGCAAAAGCCTTCCGCGTTTTGATGACCCGGGGATCTCCGAAAGGGGACGTCTTTGAAACCGCGCGGATCGCGGGTGTCATGGCGGCCAAGTCGACACCGGCCATCATCCCGATGTGTCATCCCTTGGAATTAAGCCAGGTAAGAATCGCGTTTGACCCTCGGGAAAAGGATGCCGTGATTGTCATAACCTCGGAAGTGGTCTGCCGGGGACGCACAGGCGTCGAGATGGAGGCGTTGACGGCCGTGTGCGCGGCGGCCCTGACGATCTATGACATGATGAAATGGGCCGATCACGCGATGGTGATCACCGAAATTCAATTGCTGCATAAAAGCGGCGGCAAAAGCGGCACATTTAACCGGAGCGGGTAATGCCGATCATGACCGAACAATCCACGCCGTACAAGAATTTTATCGCCTCCATTGATGGTTTCGAGAAAAATTACGCGACGGACATCGGCCCGGGACATTATTTCGGCTTTCCGATAGCCCCGGTCTTGAAGGTCGAAAGCGATCTGCTTGACGCGCGCGTCAAAAGTATCGGCTATTTTTCCATGGAGTTCGGCATCGCCCCGAGCATTTATAATACGTTTCAGCTCAATCGTCCCATCCCCGAGGAAAATCAGTTCTTCACGCACGAAGTTTTTTCCAATTACTGGCTGTGCGATTATTTGTTCAAGATCCAGATCGACAAGATGCTCGATATCCCTATTTACGGCGGCGGGCTGGGCGTCCTGGCCGGCGATACCATGAAAAGCGCGGCCGATCTCGGATTTTCGGTCGCGGGTGTCGGCATTTTGTGGAACAAAGGATACTTCAAACAGAAATTCTGGTACAAGCACGGGCAGATCCCCGAGGCGCTGACCTGGGACCCTTACAACTATCCCGGCCTGGTCCCGCTTAAAAACATTGTGACCATCGACACGAAAGAAGGGCCGCTCCATCTGCGTTTGTGGAAATATTATGTGTACAGCCATGACAAGGCCAGGGCCTGTCCGATCATTTTGCTGGATTCCAACTGCGAACAAAACGCGCCGGATTTGCGCAAATTGACCGACCAGCTTTACCGCAGCGATGATGTCTGGTGGAAGATTTTTCAGCGCGCGATCCTGGGGGTCGGCGGCATGAAGGCGTTGGCCGACCAGGGATACACGGTGGATTGCTATCACCTCAATGAAGGCCACGCGGCTTTGGCGATCGTTGAGAAATACGTGAACCTGCCGGATAAATCCCAAATGGCGCGCTGGCGCGAGCATTTTATTTATACCTGCCATACGCCGGTGGCCGCGGGGCATGACCGGTTCCGGATCGAAGACGTGGGCCGCATACTGCCTGACCAATATACGCAGGCTTGCGAATTGTTTGGCAAGGAGTCGCCCTCATCGTCCCAGATCAATCTGACGTTTATGTGCCTGAACAATTGCCAGCAGGTCAATGCCGTTGCGCAGAAGCACGGCGAGATCACCCGTCTGCAGTTCCCGGATTTCGCGCCCAAGATCCAGGCCATCACTAACGGGGTCCATATCCACACGTGGCTGTCGGAGAGTTTCGCGGGGCTTTTCGATCGGTATGAATCCACCTTCGGGGACTGGCGAAACCATCCCGAAAATCTGGCGAAAGCCGTTGAGCTGCGCGCCGATGAACAATTCCGCCGGGATATCTTCACCGCTCACCAGGCTAACAAAAAGAATCTGGCCGGTGTTTTGGAACGCTGGAAATTAAAGGATAACGTGTTCACCATCGGCTGGGCGCGCCGGATCGCGGGATACAAACGCCCGGCGCTGATTTTTCACAACGCCGGGGAAATTCTCAAATTGGCGGATGAGGTCGGCCCGGTACAAATCATCCTCTCCGGCAAGGCGCATCCCAACGATGACATCGGCGCGGCGCATATCGATGAGATCCTGGACCACATCGACCAGCTCAACAGCCACCGCAACGTAATCAGGGTCATGATCCTGGAGAATTATGACACCTATTTCGGCAAGCTCCTGACGAACTCGGTGGATGTGTGGCTCAATAATCCGCTGCCGCCTTTTGAGGCCTCGGGGACCAGCGGCATGAAGGCGATCCTCAACGGCGTCCTGCAGGTCACAACGCTGGATGGCTGGGTGGTGGAAGCCGCCGGCAATGACATCGGCTGGATATTTGGTTATCAGCATACCGGCCCCGAGATCGGCGACGAAAAACACTTACGGCTCGATGAAGACTCCTCCGCGCTTTATCGCGTTTTGCGGGAAGTGGCCGGTTTGTATTATGAGACTTATCAAAACGGGGAGATCAATATTCAAAGTCCGTGGATCGACAAGATGATCAGCTGTATCAAGGAGAGCGCGTTCTTCAATACTCAACGCATGGTTGGCGAATATAATAGCAAAATGTGGCAGCGGCCAAGAAGTTAGAGAGGGATCATGAAACAGTATTTGGGTCTGGTCAAATATATTCTGGATCACGGAGAGCGTAAAGAGGACCGGACCGGAACGGGGACCGTTTCCGTTTTTGGATATCAGGCAAAGTATGATCTGCGGGAAGGCTTCCCGATCCTGACGACCAAAAAAGTTCTATTCGAGGCTGTCGCGCGGGAATTACTGTGGTTCTTGAAAGGCTCCACCAATATCAACGACGGGCTTAAAGAATATACGCCTATCTGGAACGCCTGGGCGGACGCGCAAGGCGAGTTAGGGCCTGTTTATGGATACCAATGGCGCAGGTGGGAGAAATTCACCCGGGATGAACGCGCGCAAACTTACCGCAAAGAACACATCGACCAAATCCAGAATGCCATCAATCTGATCAAAACGAATCCGGATTCCAGACGCATCATCGTCAGCGCCTGGAACGTGGCGGATATCGGGAGGATGGCCTTGCCGCCGTGCCACGCGTTTTTTCAGTTCTACGTGTCCCGCGGGCGGCTGGATTGTCAGCTTTATCAGCGTTCCGCCGATGTGGCGCTCGGGGTTCCCTTTAATATCGCCGGTTACGCCCTTTTGCTGGCGATGATGGCGCGGGAATGTAATCTCGTGCCGGGTATTTTCGTCCACACATTGGGCGACGCGCATATTTACTTGAACCACGTGGAGGGCTTAAAAGAACAGCTCCAAAGAGTTCCCAAGCCGTTGCCGCGAATCAAGATCGCTCAAAAACCATTCTTCCAGGTCGCCTTTGAAGACATTGAGTTGACCGGTTATCAGCACGATGCCTTCATCAAATTTCCGATCGCCGTATGACACCATTCAGCATTGTCGTTGCCATGGACCAGAACCGGGGGATCGGACGGGAAGGCAAGCTTCCCTGGCGTTTGAAGCGCGATCTGCAATATTTTAAAGAGATCACAACGCGGACCCGGGATAAAAGCAAGCGCAATGCCGTGATCATGGGACGCAAGACCTGGGATTCATTACCCGCGCAATTTTGTCCGCTTCCCAACCGCGTCAATGTTGTTGTCACGCGCAACAAGGACCTTGAGCTTCCGCAAGGCGTCTTGCGCGCCGAAAGTCTTGACCAGGCCCTGGAGTTGCTGACAAAGGGGGCGTTGTCAAATACCGTCGAGGATGTTTATGTGATCGGCGGCGCGCAAATTTTTCAGCAGGCGATCGTCCGTCAAGAGTGCCGCAAAATCTATCTGACCCAAATTCTGCATTCCTTTGACTGTGATACGTTTTTCCCGCCTTTTACTGATCATTTCCAGCATGAGGCAAGCTCACCGCGTTATGTCGAGAATGGAATTTCCTGTTTGTTCGCCGAATATTCCCGCAAAACGGCCGTGTGAATCAAAACGCTTCCCTGTTTTACGAGAAATTTCACGGGGGTCCGGTTGATCCGCGCATGGACGGCATGCCTTGTCATAAAAGAGTCAAAAATTGAAAATGCTTTCTTCGTGTTTGGCTTATTGATATGTAACTATCCGTAATATATAGAGTTATGGTCATTTGTATGGTTTCATGAAAAGGCGGTTTTTTATTCTCCGTGCTCGCTATGCGTGAGGTGGTGCGCTATAGTAAAAGTAGCGATAGATCGCGCGAGAGAGAAACAGAAAAAATGGAAAAACAATGATCCAGAAAGTCAGCAGCAAGAAAACTATTTTGCTTGTTGATGATGACCCCCTGGTAACACAGACTCTGGCCATGCTGCTGGAAACGCGCGGCTACGACGTCGACATCGCCCGTTCGGGCCGCGAGGTTTTTGAAAAAATAACAGACACGGTCGATTTGATCCTCCTGGACCTCGTCCTTCCGGACCGCGGCGGTCTTGAAATCTGCTGCAGACTTAAAGAAGATCAGGTCACCAAACAAATTCCCATCATCATCTTAAGCGCGAAATTGCTCTCCGAAGACATCGTCGAGGGATTGTATCTCGGGGCGGATGATTATTTGACGAAACCGTTTGAATACGAAGAACTGGTGGCGCGTATGGAGGCGGTCATGCGCCGGGGGCCCATCCTCAAAAACGGCCGGTTGGCCAGCTGCCGGGAAGAGTTGATCATTTGCGAGATCCGGAAGATCATTGGAGAAGAGTTGATCGTGCCGTTTTTCCAGCCGGTTTTTCTTTTAAATCCTTTTAAACTGTATGGGTTCGAAGCCTTGGGGCGCCCGGCGACAAACAGCGTGCTTTCCAACCCGGAAGTCCTTTTCAAGCTGGCCCTGCAATTTGGACTTTACCAGAACCTGGAAGTGATCTCATGGAAAAAGGCCGTCGCGTGTGCCTCAAAATTCCTGGAGGACAAAAAATTGTTCTTGAACTGCAACCCCTATCTGATCGAAGGCCAGAAGCTTTCCGTCATTAAATCCATTTTCGAGGAAAGCCGGATTAACGTCAACAACGTCATCCTGGAAATCACGGAGCGTTCGGCGATTTCGGATTTCAAGGTTTTTTACGAATATCTGAATCGTTACCGGGAATATGGGTTCAAATTCGCGGTGGATGACGTCGGGGGCGGATACGCGAGCCTGGAGGCGATTGTGGCAACGCGGCCGGAAGTGGTCAAGGTCGATCGTCATATCGTCCATGAACTGGGAAAAGATCCCTTCAAACTCAGCATCGTGAAATTTATTGTCGCTTTTTGCAAGGAAAACGGCATCCTGTCCGTGGCCGAGGGCATTGAGCGCAAGGAGGACCTGGACATCCTTATTGAGCTTGGTGTCGATGCGGGGCAAGGGTATTATCTGTCCAGGCCAAGTTCCGCGACGGATTTGATCAAGGGCATCAAGACAGTTTCTCTCCCCTCATAAATTTTCCAAGTGAAACTTTCCAAGGGATAATTTGCAAATTACCCCGAAGGCCGGTATAATACAACCGGTTTGTTTTCGGCACCCGCCGTCGCGCAAATTCGTATGTGTTTGTCGGCTAAGCACTTGTACATTAATCTCGCCCTTCCCGCGGGCGCCCAATGTCTATGATGCTCGGATTCGAGTTAACCATTATTGTTGTTATGTTGGTATTAAACGCCATCTTCGCGGCCTACGAGATGGCGCTCGCTTCCATATCCCGGTCCCGGATCGCGTTTTTCGTCGAGGAACACAAAAAGGGGGCGCAAGAAGCCTCTTTTATGAAAGACCGGATGGAGGCTAGCTTCGCGATGATTCAGCTGGGGATCACTTTGGTCGGCGCCTTGGCCGCGGCAACGGGCGGGGCGGGGGTCTCTGAAGTCTTCGCGCCCTATCTTGCCGCGACATGGGGGATCTCCAAACTTGCTTCAGAGATCATCGCGCTGGTCGTTTTGATCATCCCGCTGACGTTTGTCACGATCGTGTTCGCCGAACTTGTGCCCAAGATGTTCGCGCTCAACAACAAAGAGCGCGTCGTATTGGCGTTATCTCCGCTGATGAAATTTTTTGCCTTGCTCTTTAATCCCGCCATCTCTATCATCGAAACCACGGTCAAAAGCACCATGCGTCTGATGTCAAAAAGATTCAAAGTGACGGAAAGCGATGAAAAGCGCTTGCGCCTGCATGAATTAAAGGCGGCCGCTTCGCACGCCAAGGCGTCCCGGGTCCTGGGGGTCAGGGAAGAACGTATTATCCTGGCGGCGGCGCAGTTGTCGACGCGCCGGGTCAAAGAGATTATCATCCCCGCTTCAGATATTTTTACCATTCATCTGGGCAACAGCCTGATGGACGCCTTTCTTAAAGCCCATCTCGACATGCACACGCGGTTTCCCGTCTGCGCCGTCGAAAACGACCCGCAAACGATACAAGGGTATGTTAATTTCAAAGATATTGTCGTGGCCCTCAAAATGGGGTCGGGAGAGCCGGGCATCAAGGGCGTTATGCGCCCGATCCTGCGCATGGACGAGAAGATGACGATCTCCGAGGCGATGGAAAGGATGATCCAGGAAAAGACGCATATCGCACTGGTTGTGGCGGGGCAGGACCGTGTCCTGGGCATGGTCACTCTGGAAGATATTATCGAAGAACTTGTCGGTGAGGTGGATGACGAATTCGACAGGTCGTCTTTTCACATCCAGCCCTATGGCCCGAGCTGGCTGATGGGGGGCGGTGTTCCGGTAACGACGGCGGTCGCGAGGCTGGGGCTTGATTGGGCCGGTTATTTCAAAGACAAGAAAATCCCAACACTGCAGGAGTGGTGTGTCGCGAAGGCCGGCCGGCCGCTGACCGGTGGCGAGGTGATCCAGGGAGACGGGGTCTATGTGGTGCCCCGCAAATTCCGGAGAAAGAGATTGGTCGAGGCTATTGTCAGCCTGGCAGAGCACAAAAACGGCGCCGCCAAACCCTAGCCCTTCGACGCGGCCCGCCTTTAGGCGGGCCTTGCTCAGGGCAAGTGGTGAGCCCGTCGAACCACTAGCCCATATATCGTCATGGAATTTTTGAATCATTTCTTTTATGTCTTTATCGGTTATCTCCGCGAACTGTGGCTGATCCTGGCCGTCGGGTTTCTTTTGGGCGGCTTGCTTTATCAGTTCATTCCATCCGCCATGGTGGAACGGTATTTGGGGGAGAAGAGGTTCAGGTCGATCGCTTTTGCCTCGGTCGTGGGGGTCATCCTTCCTCTGTGCTGTATCGGTACTCTGCCGGTTGCCATGACGCTGCGGCGAAAAGGGGCCAGCCTTGGTTCTGTCCTGGCTTTTCTGGTAGCCACGCCCGCGACTTCCGTTTCCGCTTTGATCGTTTGCTGGAAACTGTTGGGGCTTACTTTTACGGTTTTTATTTTTTTTGCGGTTATCCTCATCGGATTGGCGATGGGCGTCATCGGTGACAGGATGAAGATAGCCTCGGACGCCGGGGCTGCGCCGGGTGAAGCTCGCGGATGCTGTGGCGCTGATGCCGATGAGCACTCCCCCCGTCAATATCGATCTTTTTTTACTAAAATCAAGGGGGCCCTGAAGTACGCTTTTATCACCATGCCCGGGGAAATAGGCGCGCAGATCCTTCTGGGGATCGCGGTCGCGAGTCTGGTCGTCGCCTCCGCGCCGATCCGGCATTTTATCCAGACCTATTTAACGGGGGCGGTCGGCTATATTTTTGTTCTTTTGTTCGGACTGGTCGATTACACGTGTTCAACGGCGAGCGTCCCTTTGGCCGACGCTTTGATCAAAAGCGGCATGAGCCACGGTCAGGGACTGGCCTATCTCATTTTGGGGCCGGTCACAAGTTATCCGACGATCCTGGTCGTGAAAAAGCAGTTTGGCTGGAAAGTGCTTTGGATGTACATCGCGGTCATCAGCGGCATGTCTCTTCTGGCCGGAGTCATCTACGATGTTTTTATCGTGTGAGGTGCTTATGCCTATGGACCGACGACGAAGCGGCATCCTGCTGCATGTCAGTTCCTTGCCTTCGGAGTTCGGCATCGGCGATCTGGGGCCGGGCGCGTATTGGTTTGTCGATTTTTTAGTTTCGGCGCGCCAAAGTCTCTGGCAGATCCTGCCGCTTAGCCCGACGGATTCGGCATATCAGCATTCTCCCTACAGCAGTTTTTCCGCGTTCGCGGGGAATCCCTGGCTGATCAGCCCTGAATTACTTCTTGAAGATGGTCTGCTGGTTAAAGAGGACCTTCAGGACAGGCCGGAGTTCCCACCGGCGTGGGTGGATTACGATGAGGCGGCCGCTTACAAAAAAAAACTTTTCGATAAGGCCTATGAGCGTTTTCGGCAGAACAAGCGCCCGCACAAAGAATTCCGGGTTTTTCAGAAAAAACATGAGCCTTGGCTGGGAGATTACGCATTATTTATCGCCATCAAGGAATCGCTGGGGGGGATCATCTGGACGGATTGGCCGGAGGAACTTCAGGCCCGCGACAGGGAAGCGTTGCATGACTTCGCGGCGGCTTTCGCGGATCAGGTCGACAAGGCCAAATTTTTACAGTTCATGTTCTTTCGTCAATGGGAAAAGTTAAGGGCGTATTGCCGCCGGCGCGGCGTCCAGTTGATCGGGGACATGCCGATTTATGTCAATTGGGACAGCGTGGATGCCTGGGCCAACTCGGAAAATTTTAAAATTGATGCGCGGCATAATCCGTTGAGCGTGGCCGGTGTTCCACCGGATTATTTTAGTGAAACCGGTCAGCGCTGGGGGAATCCCGTATACGACTGGGAAAAGTTGAAGGCTTCCGGATATGCCTGGTGGATCGCGCGCATCCGGCATAATCTGGGCATGTACGATTATCTGCGGATCGATCATTTTCGCGGGTTTGTCCAGTGCTGGGAGATCCCCGCCGATGAGCCGCTGGCTTCCGGCGGAAAGTGGGTTGATGTGCCCGCGCGGGATTTCCTGGACACGCTGCAAAAAACATTCAACCCGCTGCCGGTCATTGCCGAAGACCTGGGGATCATCACGGATGACGTGCGGGAAGTGATGAAGGCCTACGGCCTGCCGGGGATGAAGGTTTTGCTTTTTGCTTTTGGCGAGGATTTGAAAAAGCATCCTTATTTACCGCACAACTTTGATCATCATTGCGTGGTCTACACGGGCACGCATGATAACAACACGGTGCGGGGATGGTTTGATCATGAGGCCACTTCCAAAGAGAAAGAGAATTTCTTTGCTTATATCGGGCATGAAGTGGCGATCCAGGATGTTTCATGGGCGTTTATTGAGCTGGCCATGATGTCGAAGGCCGATATCTCCATCACGCCCATGCAGGATATATTGGGTCTCGGACAGGCGGCCCGGTTCAACAGGCCCTCGACGACACGGGGAAACTGGCAATGGCGCATGCCCGCAAGCGTCATTGACCGCGACATTATCCGGCGATTGCGTGATCTCACATCGCAGTCTGATCGCTGTTAACCTTCTCGCCCGGAAAACCGCCCTAAATTCCGGGGAAATCCCTTGAGGCCATCTGCCGGCTATGTTACAATCCTTTCAATGCCGAATTATTTTCGTTTTTTCTTGTTTTTTCTTGTTTTGATTTTTATTCCGGGATGCGCATGGCTTGGTCTTTCCAAGAATGCCGTCGGGAATGAAAAAACTTCCGGGGACGTCGTCGTTGCTGATCCTTTTGTCAAGGCAGGCAATATTATTGACGCCCAGCGGCTGGAAAAGGGCGGCAAACTGCTTGTCGTCCCGTTCCCGGCCGGGGCCAATGTCGTTGTCAACGAGCGAACGGACAAAATCGCCCTGATGATCGTCAAGGGAATCGCGGATGAATTAAAAGACCCGCGGTTTCATGTCCTGGACGAGGCAACGGCCCATGAGGCGCAGCTGGTCATAACGGGACACGTGACCGCCAGCGGAGAATCTTCGAGGTGGGACCGGTGGGTCCTGCGAAAAACGCAAAATACGGTCAGCGTGGAGGGACGGATGGTGGACGCGGCATCCGGCGCGACCGTCCTTGTTTTTACGCACAGCGCGCGGGCGTCAACGCGTCGGGAAGACCCCGCGCAATCGGGTTATGACATCGGGAGAGATATTGGGCGTTTCATCATCTCTAGTGGTTCGACAGGCTCACCACCCGCCCTGAGCAAGGCCCGCCTAAAGGCGGGCCGCGTCGAAGGGCTGGCGCGGATTGAGGAGTCACACAGGTGATTGTTGTCACCGGCGCGGCCGGTTTTATCGGAAGCTGTATCGTGGCCGGGCTCAATGAACGCGGCCGGGAAGATCTGATCCTTGTCGATGAGCTTGATGAGGCCAAGAGGAAAAATCTTCAAAACAAAAAATACCTGGAGTATCGCGACAAAAAAGATTTCCTTGAGCTGATTCTGCGGGATCAGTTCAAAGAGCGTCCTGAAGCCGTCATCCATATGGGCGCCTGCAGTTCCACGACGTTGCAGGACGCGCGGTATTTTAAAGAGAACAATCTGGAGTACACCCGTTCTTTGGCGCAATGGGCGTTACGGAACAATGTCCGGTTTATCTATGCCAGTTCCGCCGCGACCTACGGCGACGGATCCGCCGGTTATAAAGATGACGAGGCCACGATCCGGCGATGCAAACCTTTGAACCTTTACGGACAGTCCAAACAGGATTTCGATCTCTGGGTTCTGGAACAGGGCTTGCAGGACAAAGTGGCCGGGTTGAAGTTTTTTAACGTTTTTGGGCCCAATGAATATCATAAAGGCGATATGCGCAGCGTTGTCGCGAAGGCGTATCAGCGCGTGGCCGAAGAAGGCAAGATCGCTCTTTTCAAGTCGTACCGGAAAGATTACAAGGACGGAGAACAGAAAAGGGATTTCATCTACGTGAAGGATGCCGTGGACATTGTCCTGTTCTTTCTTGACCATCCGCGGATCAATGGCATTTTTAACGTCGGGACCGGCAAGGCATCCACCTGGAACGAACTGGCCGGCGCGTTATTTGCCGCCGTTGGCAAGAAGCCGGACATCCAGTATATCGAGATGCCGGCGGATTTGGAGCGGCGTTACCAGTATTTCACGCAGGCGGACATGGTCCAATTGCGAAAAAGCGGGTACGCGAAACCTTTTACGCCGCTTGAAGAAGCGGTCGCGGATTACGCGCGGTATCTTAAAGACCACCGGTATTGGTGAAATCCCACGCCAGTAGGCGTGGGATTTCAGTCTGCGCGAGCATGGCGAAGCGCAGACTGAAGGTTCTGGAAGGGTAAAAATAATGATAATGAGGAGAACCCTGAATGCTTAGCTATCTTTTAATCCTTGCGGCGCTGGCGTTACTGGTCGGCGGGGTTATTTTTGTCGTCACGGGATGGTCCGGATCGCCCGATGAAGCTGTTGTCGCCATTTCTGATCTGGAAGAGTTCCGGACGTGGACTGCTGTTCCTTCCTTCGAGAAAAAGATTGCCCAGGGGGCACCCCCGGAGACCCCTCCCAATCCACCTCCCGCGCCCAGGCAGGAAGTTTCTCCTGGTTATCCGGAAAAAATCGCCGGCCTGGAACTGCAGCTGCAGGCCTTGGAGGAAACCATGGCGGGCAAGGCGGCCGTGGACCAGGACACGATTACCCGGCTCACGTATGAAAACAATAAATTGAAGAAACAGGCGGGAGAGCGTGAGTCTGAATTTCACCGGCTGACCGGCGAGATCGACGCGGCCAAGAGGGCCTATGAGCAGTTATTGTCGCAAGAAGGTTCAAAGGCCGACGATTTCCAGAAGAACATCGCCCGGCTGGCGCGGGAAAAAGAGGAATTATTGTTCAAAAAAGACCAGGAGAGTATTGCCAGGGTAAATCAGATGGAGGCGGAACTCACCGCCGCCCGGCAGGCCGATGCCGACCGGCAAGCGCAGTTCAAGGAGACCCTGGCGCGGTTGCAGACTGAAAACCAGAGCCTGCTGGAACAAGGCCGGGAAAACCAAGAGCAGATCGAGCGCTTGCGGGCCAATGTTGAATTGATGCAAAAGATCAATAACCAGAAATTGAACGAAGCCAATGAGGCCATGCGTGTTCTGCAAATACAAAAGAGTGAAAGCGACCGCATCCAGCATGAGCTGTTGGATAAAAAGCTCGCCGACGCGCTCACCGAGGTGGGGGAATTCAGGAAAGAGCGCGAGCAATTGCTGCAGGCGCATAGCGGGCTGGAGCGCGATTTTACGAAGATCAAGGACATCAACACCTATCTCCTGGAAAAGGAAAAACTTTTGCAGTATGAGCTGACCAAGGAGCGCGCCCAGTCGCTTGGCCTGGAGAGGGTCTGCGAAGATTTCAAAATCCAAATCGATGAGATGGCAAAATCCGGCGTTGCAAACCGGTGACCTTCGTGTATAATATCCCCACCATGTTCCGAATCCTTTATTTCTTTTTCTTGGGAAGTCTGTTTTTATTGACCACGGGTTGCGCCCAGTTGACGGAAACGGCGAAAAAAATCTGGGGATCATCCACCGCGGCTCTGGAACGCGCCCGTGTGGACGGCCTGCGCAAGACCTACACATGCGCGTTTGCCGAGTGTTATGACGCGGTCCTTGGTTTGGCACGTACCGAAGAAGAGCAAGAGGCCAAGGCAAAACAGGAGGAAGAGGCGAAAAAGGCGGCTGAAGAAACAGGGGGCGCCGGGCCGGGGCAGGAGTTGGGGCAGCCGCAGAAATCCATCGCAGACAATAAATTTTTTGATATTTTTTTGAAGGACCCTCACCAAAAACATATCGTGGTGATAGGAGTGTCTGGTAACGTGGACACAACGGAGGTCGGCATCTTTCTCGAGGAGGCCGGCCCGTCCGCGGTCAAGGTCGAAATATCTTCCCTAAGCAGTACCGCCAAGCGAAGGGTGGCCCAGGCCGTCTTCGAAGCGCTGGACAAGCGCTTTTCCCCGGCGTCGTAGCTTACTACATTATAGGTGTCCGATAATCCGTATGAGGCGATACACAAAGATCATTGGTACCCTGGGTCCCGCCAGTTCCTCCGAAGAAATGATCGCCAAGATGGCTTCCAGGGGGATGGATGTGGCCCGCCTGAATTTCTCCCACGGCACCCATGCCCAGCACCGGGCCTTGATCGACCTGGTCCGCAAGGTCAACCGGGAAAAGAATTCTCACGTCACGATCTTGCAGGACCTGGAAGGCTACCGTATCAGGATCGGGCATTTCAAAAAGAAAGTTTTTTTGCAAAAAAACGCGACCTGGCATATGTCCGCCGATCCCGTTCTGACGGGGGAACATATCCCGTTCGACTTCACGGAAGATGTGCGCGCCATCGAGAAAGGCTCTTCGGTTTTTATCGATGATGGAAAACTGCAGTTAAAAGTCGTCGGCTATAGCGGAAAGCGGCTGAAATTAAAGGTTATTCAGGGAGGCCCTTTAACGGAACGCAAAGGCGTCAATATCCCCGACCTCAAGTTGCAGTCCAATATTTTAACGAAAAAAGATCGGCAGGACATCGAGTTCGGCATCAAAAACCGGGTTGAAAAGATCGCGCAATCGTTTGTCCGCAACAAAAAGGATATTTCACGTATTGTGGATATGGTCAGACCGCGGTTGCCCGATTGCAAGATCATTGCCAAGATCGAAGGCCCGCAAGGGGTGCGTAATGTTGAGAGTATCATCGACGCCTGTGACGGGATCATGGTGGCCCGCGGGGACCTGGGGGTGTCTTTCCCGATTTATAAAATTCCCATCCTGCAAAAATACCTCATCTCTCATTGCAACCGGAAGAAAAAACTTTCGATCACCGCGACCCAAATGCTGGACAGTATGATGGAGCAGGGGCGCCCGACGCGCGCGGAAGTGTCCGATGTGGCGAACGCGATCCTCGACGGCTCCGATTATGTGATGCTCTCCGGGGAAACGGCCGTCGGCAAATACCCCTCGCGCACCATCAAGATGATGAGCCAGATCATCGAATATACGGAACATTACCGGGATATCCGTTTCGGGGAGATCTCCTTATGATCGAACATGAATTATTGTTCCTGGGCTTGTTAAAGGACGGCCCGAAACACGGCTACGAGATCAAGCGCCTTATTGAGGAAGAACTCTTCCCCTTTGTCGGGCTTAAGATCAAATCCATCTATTATCCATTGAAAAAAATGGAGAAACTCGGCCTCATCAAGAAAGACGTCGGACGGGAAGGGAAGTGGCCCGAGAAATATGTTTACAGCCTGACGCCGAAAGGCGACAAAATTTTCGACCACCTTATTACCGAGAGTTTCCTTTCCATTGAGCGTCCCTATTTTAATATCGACTTGTCGCTTTACTTCCTGCCGTATGTCGAGAAAAAGATCGCCAAGCGTCAGCTACGGGGAAGGATCCTGTTCTTAAGGCGGATCCGCCGGCAGCTTGGGGTTCTCCAGAAAACGATGAAAACCTCACAAAAGCATATGAATGTCATCCTGGATCATGACCTGGACCTGGTTGAGGCCGAGATCCGCTCCATCGGCCGGCTCATGGAAACGCTTCTTTAAATCCGCTCCTTTTCGTATCCTGTTCTCCTTCGAGTAGTTATCCAATAAAATTCTTGACATATCCGGGTATTTTACTAAAATCAGACTAGTAAAATTTTACTAGTTAAGGGCGTTTCAGGCGATTCTATGGACATTCGACAAGTTTTGGACAATACGGCAAAAAGGTTCCCGGAAAAACCGGCGATTATCTTCAAGGGTGAAGCCATTTCATTTGCCGGGTTGAGGGAGACGTCTTTACGTTTGGCGAACGCGCTTTCGTCCAACGGCGTACAAAAAGGGGACAAGGTCGCCATCTATCTGCCCAACTGCCCTGAGTACATTTATAGTTATCTGGCCTGTTTTCATTTGGGATGCGTGGGTGTGCCGCTGGATTTTATGTTGAAAGCGGACGAATTAATATCCTGCCTGGAACATTCCGAAGCTAGGATCCTCATCGCCAGTCAGCAAAACGACGTTTCCTTTGAACAAATCCAGAAAGCAGTCCCGGCGCTCAGGAAGATCATTTTGTGCCGCGGCGAAGCGGTTTTAGACAACATTGTTCGTTATGAAAACGTAATGGCCGCCGCGGCTATTGATGTACCCGAAGTGGAGATAAAAGACAGCGACCCGGCGTTGATCATGTACACCTCGGGAACGACCGGAAAACCGAAGGGGATCCTTCTCAATTATAAACATCTGGACGGTTCGCCCGAGGCCATGAAGCATTTTGTCGACTTGACCGACAGGGACGTGAAATTGGCCGCCATCCCTTTTAGCCATATTGGCGGCTTTATTTATATCCAGAATTCCATTCATTTCGGGATCACCGTTGTGTTGATGGAGCGGTTCAACCCGTATGAATTTCTGGAGAATATCGCCAAATACCGGGTCACCTGTTTTCATATCGTGCCGGCGATGTACACGGCCATCCTTACACTTAAACAAATTGATAAATTTGATCTCTCTTCCTTGCGCTGGGTGGTCGTTTTCGGCGCGCCGAGTTCCCCGGAGATCATGGAGCGGTTCCACCGATATTGCCCAAACGCTATGCTGCTCAACGGCTGGGGCATGACGGAAACTTGTCCTCCCAATACGGTCACACCGTTAAACAGCGCCAATATCGCCAGTGTCGGCAAACTCGCCCCTAATTGCGAGATCAAGATTTTTGGTGAAGATAACCATGAGCTGCCGTCCGGAGAGATCGGGGAGATCGCCATCCGCGGCTGGGTCGTGATGGAGGGGTATTACAAAGACCCTGAGGGGACCGCCGCGCTCAAGCGTAACGGGTGGTTGTATACCGGAGACTTGGGGCGTTTTGACAAGGAAGGGTTCCTGTATATCGTCGGGCGCAAGAAAGAAATGATCAAAGTGGCGGGCCAGATCGTTTACGCGCCCGAAGTCGAGGCGGCGTTGCAGAAACATGAAGCGGTTGCGGAAGCTGCCGTCATCGGCGCGCCTGATTCTCTGCGCGGCGAGACGGTCAAGGCGTTTGTCGTTTTGCGCGAAAGCGCCCAAACGACTCCGGAAGATTTGCGGTATTTTGCGAAAGAACATCTGGCGCATTTTAAGGTGCCGCAATCGATCGAAATACGTCCGGCTTTGCCGAAAAACCGGACGGGAAAAATAGATAAGGAGTTATTGAAACAAGATGCATAGAAGCAAGAAATAAGAAGCAAAGAACAAATCTCTGCTTCTTGATTCTTGCCTCTTTGCTTCTACATAGGAGATAGGCAATGACGACAGAAATGCGCAAAGAAGTCCACATGACCGGTCAGGATTTGATGAACATGGTGCAGCTGCGGCCCAAAGACGTCGGCAAATACGCCCTGGTGCCGGGGCCCAAAGAAAGAGCGGATGCCATCGTCAAAAAGATGAAAAATCCGGTCAAGAATTTCAGCTTTATGGAATACACGATGTACACCGGCCAGTATGAAGGGATCCCTTTGACCACCATCAACGGCGGGCGTTTCGCCGCGGATACGGCGATCACGACGGAAATCCTCTGCAACGCGCAGGTCAAGGCGATGGTCCGTGTGGGCAGTTGCGGGGCATTGCGGGAAGATATCAGGGTCGGAGACCTGATCATTGCCACGACCGCGCTTAAAGGCGAGGGCGTGACGCAATATTATGTGGACAAGGATTTTGTCCCTACGGCCGACGCGCAACTTACGCAAGAGTTAACGGAGGTTACGCAGAAAGCCTTGAAGTCTCCGTTGGCTTTGGGCCGCAAGGCGCATGTGGGCTGTTGCTGGACAACGGACGCCATTCTTAAAGAAACGCGTGAGCATGTCGGGAAAGCGGTCAGCCAGGGCGCGATTGCGGTGGATATGGTCACGGCGGCGTTTCTGACGATCTGCCAGAGCTACAAGATCCCCGCGGCGGTCCTGATGGCGGTCAGCGATAACGTGATCACCGGTGAGATGGGATTTCTTAACCCCGGTTATTACATGGCCGAGGCGTCGATCGTGGACATCGCCCTTTCGCTCATCAAGGAACTGGAGTTATCTCAAAAAACGGCATGAGCAAGCGTGACACGACTATCCCCGAGATAAAGGAATCGCCGCTGTTCTGGCCGGCCAGACTCAAGGGCGACGCGCTTTTGGTGCTGGATGAGACCTTGATCCCGCGGAAACTGCATTACATCAAGGTCAAGAACATGAAGCAGGCCGTCGAGGTGATCCGGCAGATGAAGACCCGGGCCTTCGGACAGTTCCTCGTCGTGATGCAGACGTTTTTGCTGGAGATTTCAAACAACAAGACTGCCTCCCGGGATGTTCTTTTGACGCGGATCCGCGCGGTGGCCGACCAGCTCAACAGCAGCCGCCCGACGTTTCCATTTGAGGAGGTCACCGCGCTCGTGGTCGGATGGGCGAATCAGGCGGTTGGGCAAAATCTTGATATCCGGACATTTGTTCCCAGGTGTATTCATGGATATCTCGACGGCATCCGCGCCAGGCGGCTTGAGCGGGTGCGCAAGATCGCCGAAGTCCTCAAAGACGGCGACAGCGTCCTGACGCATTGTAACGTGAGCGGCGAGCTGGCCATGGCGGCTTATATCGCGCAGCAGCAAAATAAACATATCCATTTCTTCGCGACGGAAACAAGGCCCTATTTCCAGGGGGCGAAACTGACCGCCTGGGAATTGCGGCGCATGAAAGCGGATGTCACGCTGATCGCGGATAATGCTGTCGGGTCGGTCATGGCCGACGGTCTGGTGAACAAAGTGATCGTCGGCTCCGACCGTTCCTGCGCCAACGGGGATTTCGCCAACAAGATCGGGACATACCAGATCGCGGTCCTGGCCAATGAATTTCAAATCCCTTTTTACGTGCTGACCCAGCCGTCGGACAAGATCAAAACGGGTAAGGATATTCCGGTTGAGATCCGTAATCCGCAGGAATTGTTGACTTATTTGAAGAAAAAAGTCGTCAGCGGTGTCGTCTCGGGATTTTATCCCGGGTTCGATGTCGTGCCGCATGAATTGGTCACGGAGGCCATTGCCCTTGACACCCGCGCTTGAAACACAACGTAACGAAGACCATAAAACGGCGGGCGATTCCTTTTTAAATGGCATCCAGGGTTCCGTTATTTTGTTGCACGGCGTTTTTGAGCCGTCCGTTTTCGACGCGGTCAAATCCGGCAGCGGCACGGAATTGTTCGTGATGGAAGGACGCCCGAGCCTGGAATCGGCGCAGACGACCTGCCGGGAACTTTTGCGGCGCAAGATCAAACCGACCTTGATCGCGGATAATATGGCCGGATTTTTATTTTACCGGAACCTGGTCAAAGAGGTTTGGCTCGCGTGTCAGACGGTCGACGATGAAGGCGCGCTGTGTCCTGTTGGAAGCCTCATCGTCGGCGTTTTGGCCAAGCGGCACAAGGTGCCGGTCTATGTTTATCCGGCGAGCAAGGGATCGCGGGCGATGGGCGCGCAGAAAGACATTTTTTATTTCAAGGGTATCAAGGTGGCGCCGCAGAATATCAAGGGCTATGTGCCGTTGGTCGAATGGCTGCCGAAAAAATATATCACGGAGATACGCAAGTCATGAAAGTCCAGTTCCAGGATCTTAAAGAAGAGATGATCACCATCGGCCAGCTCTTGTGGCGCAAGGACCTGGCCAGCGGACTTAACGGCAACATCAGCCGGCGGATAGACAAAGACACCATTTTGCTCACCGCCCACGGGACGTGCCTGGGGAATCTGGAGACGAAGGATATTTTGGCCATGAAGCTCGATGGGGAATTGCTTGAGGAGGGGAGTGTTTCGACCGAGAAATTGTTGCACACAGAAATTTACAAGAATTTCCAGGACACGCAGGCGGTCATTCACACCCACACGACGTATACGAACGCTTACTTTTTAGCGAATGAAACTTTTGTCCCGAGGATATTTGAAGCAAAGTTCTATTTGGGGGAAATTAAAGGGATCCCGCAAACAACGCCGGCGGTGACTGACGCTGGCCCGGCGATCGAAGGTTTTAAGAAAAATAATATCGTCGTCCTGCGCAATCATGGTGTGGTGGCCAAAGGGGAAAAGCTTTTTGATTGCTTTTTGCTCATTCAGGCGCTGGAGGAAGCGGTGAAGACGGAGGCGATCAGCAGACTGCTTGAGGGTCAAGGGTCAAGGGTCAAGGGTCAAGGATTCGAAGAAAGCCCGGCCCCCGGCCTCCGGCCCCCGGCCCCTGCGAAGAAATATGGACTATTCTCTCAAGAACAGATCAATGATATCGTTAAGCTTGTTAATGATGATGCGCAGATGAAAGAGCTCGGTGAGAAGACGAAGATGACGATGGATCTGGCGGTCAAATTAAACGAGACCGGGCAAACCTATAGTTTCCGGTTTGAGAACGGACGCATTGCCAATATCGGGCATGACGACAACGCGGAATTCTTGATCAGTGCGCCGGAAAGCGTCTGGCGGGCGGTTTTTAACCGCGAGATAGATCCGTTCGTGGCGACAACTCAAAAGAAAATGAATTTGCGGGGGGACTTTGCGAAGATTTCGAAATGGTACGCGCCTTGCAGCCGCGTTTTTGAACTTTGGCACAAGGTACCTGTTGAGTAGGATGAATATGTTAACGGTTGAGAAACAACAATTCGATCTGTTGGCGGGCGGGGAACTTGTCGCCGCAGCCTCTGGAAAATATTTCGATCTGGTCAATCCGTCCACGGGAGAGGTCTTTGCCCGCGTCGCTGATGCCGGTCTGGAAGATGTCCAAAAGGCGATTGCGAGCGCGCGCTCACAATTCGACCAAGGGGTTTGGCGCGGCATGAGCGTTGCCGAGCGGGGGATCTACTTAAAGAAGATCGCCGCTTTGATCCGCAAAAACGCCAAAGAGTTGGCGGACCTGGAATCGGCCAATATCGGTAAGACGCTCAAACAATCTTCGTTCATCGACGTCCCAGCGGCGGCGGAGTGCTTTGAATATTTCGGCGGCCTTGAGGGGTTTTGCAATGACCGTGTCAATCCGGTCGACGCGCCGGTCAAGAGCGTGACGGCCTTTGAGCCGATGGGGGTGGTGGCCTGTATCATCCCTTGGAATTATCCCTTGATTATGGCGGCGTGGAAAATGGCGCCGGCGTTGATCGCCGGCAACTGTGTTATGTTCAAACCGTCTTCCATCGGCTGCGCGTCGGTCATGCGTCTGGCGCAATTGATTAAGGAAAGTGGATTGCCGCCGGGGGTAGTGAATATCGTGGCCACAACGGACAAAGACGCGGCGCGGCTTCTGGTGACCGATAAAGATGTCGACATGGTCAGCTTTACCGGCGGGACGGAGACGGGGCGGGAGATCATGCGTCTGGCCAGCGCGACGACCAAGAAATTAAGTCTGGAATTAGGCGGCAAATCTCCGAACATCGTTTTCGCGGATTGCGACCTGGAAGCGGCGGTCGGCGGAACGATGTCCGCGATCTTCATGAACCAGGGGCAGATGTGCACGGCCGGATCGCGGCTTTTATTAGAGGAAGGCATTTACGATAAGTTTATGAAGCTTTTGATTGAGAAGACAAAGAAATTGAAGATCGGCAACGCCCTGGATTACCAGACCGAATTCGGCCCGGTCATCAGCCAGGAGCAGCAGCAGAAAGCCTTGAAATATATTGAGGAAGCGGTCAAGCAAGGCGCCACCACTGCCTGCGGCGGGAAGATTCCGCAGGGCGAAGGGTTCAAGAAGGGGTTCTACGTTGAGCCGGCGATTTTAGAAAACGTGACCAATGATATGAAGGTCGCCCGAGAGGAGATTTTCGGCCCGGTTTTGGCGGTCATAAAATTTAAAGACGAGCAACAGGCAATATCAATCGCCAATGATTCGGATTTCGGATTGGCGTCGTGCGTGTGGACTAAAGATTTGACCAAGGCCGAGCGCGTCGCCAGAGGGTTTCAGGCCGGCACGGTGTGGGTCAACACCTACGGCGGGTTTTACAACGCGGCGTCCTTCGGCGGGTACAAGCAAAGCGGCTTCGGGCGGGAGCTGGGCGTCGAGGGATTGTTGGAATACATGCAGAGCAAGAATATTTGTACGGATCAAACATCCGGGGGAAAACCGCTGGTTTCAAACTGGTTTTAAATTTCTAAAAAGGAGATACAGGCATGAAAGTATTATTTCTAACACCACCGCTCAAGGCCTGGGACTCGCACGGGTATCACTTGGCCGCCAACCAGATGCACGCGCAGGTGGCCGCTTACTTACGCGAGAAAAAACTCGCCGAGGTCGACGCCCTGGACTGCCGGGCGCTGGAGATGGACTGGGACGCCATGGTCAAATACGCCAAAGACACCAGGCCGGACATGGTCTTTGTCGGCGAGCTGTTGCACTCGACCTGCGGCGCGGCGGTCATCTGGTATTTCAATGAAGGTTTGCGGCTTATTAAGGAAGCGATGCCGCAGGTCAAGACCGTTGCCGGCGGGTTGTGGTACTCCGGCGACTGGGAACGCCAGATGAGGCAGAATCCCACGCTGGATTATATTATGATCGGTGAAGCGGAGCTGACGATGGAAGATTTGATCAGGAATATGAATGGTGCGCGCAAAGATGAGAGAGAGATCGCCGGACTTGTTTCCAGGCGTCCCGACGGGACGATTGTGGTGGGCCCGCACCGCGAGTTAATCCCTGATTTAAACGTCCTGCCTATGCCGGCGTATGACCTGTTCCCGATGGACAAGTACGTCGGGCACACGTACTGGAAACCGTTCGCGGAGCTGATGACTTCCCGCGGGTGCCCGGGCAAGTGCCATTTCTGCTACGAATGGGCGCTCTACGACAGCCGCACCGCCGCGAAGGATTTTACCTCCTGGCGCGGGTTAAAAGGGACACGCATCGTTGATGAACTGGAACTCCTGGAGAAAAAGTACGGCATTACGACGGTCGTTTTTCAGGACGACGCGTTTAATACTGACACGCAGGCGATGATCGAATTCTGCAACGAAAAGATCAGGCGCGGAAACAAGATCGACTGGGTTTGTTTGGGACGTGCCGACCAGTGGATCAGCCAGCACGATATCCTGCCGCTGATGAAGAAGGCCGGCCTTTTTCTGGCGTTGACCGGCGTTGAGGTCGAAGACGACATGACCCTGGCCAAACAGGGCAAGGGCGTGACCATTGACCAGATCAAAAAGACCGTGCGGCTTCTGCGCGAAAACGATATCGGCAGTGTCGGCACCGTTTTGATCGGGCTTAAGGAAGACACGGAGGAAAAGATCAAAAAGCGTTTGCAGATCGCCGATGAGATCGACCCGGACATCTTCGCTTTGGATTATATGACGCCGGTGCCCAATTCTCCCGACTGGAAATACGGGATCAAGAAGGGCTGGTTCGACCCGGACAAGATTAACCTCAAGGAGTGGGACTTCCAGCATCCGGTCGTTCCCACAGACCATTTGACCGTTGAAGAAGTTGGACGCCTCGGCGCGTGGTGTATGAGGGAGTATTATTCGAAACCGGAACGTATCCACCGGATATTTTCCAGCAACTATCACGACAAGGTCAAGGTCTGCGTGAAGGATTTTATGGACAACATCTCCAAGTGGGAGGCGAATTCGCGCGTGACGGCGACGGTAAAATAAATAAATTAGTCGTCTGTCGTCAGCTGAAGACTGAAAGCTGACGACAGAGGACTAAAAAGGTTACAAAAATTATGCCAGATACACAGATAAAAATAGAGTGGGAACCAACCGCCCGCCAGAAGTACGAGAAGATGATCACCAAGATCCCCTTGTTCCACCGGGAGATCGCCAAGATCGTCGTGGACAAGAAAGCGCCCATGCTGGCCCGCGAGCGCGGCGCCGATATGGTGCAGGAGCAGGACATTGTCCGCGCCTTTTTTTCAGAGGTGCCCATGGCGTTTTACAGCCTGATGATCCGTCTTCTGCAGGAGGCGGGGTTTGATTATAAAAAATACGAACCTAAATAGTGATCAGAGGTCAGTGTTCAGTGTTCAGTGTTCAGTGTTCAGAGATTTCTGGTCCCTGACCACTGGTCCCTGACCACTCAACTATCATTATGACTATCGCTATTATTGGCGCCGGCGCTATCGGTTCGGTCGTTGCCGCTTATCTGACGAAAGCGGGTGAGGATGTCGTCCTCATCGGCCGCGAAGACCAGGCCGAGGCCATTCAAAAAAACGGTCTGCAGGTACGCGGCGCGCGCGGCGAGGGAGCTTTTGCCGTCCGGGCGTTGACACATCTGGATCAGGAATATGACTTGGTCATTTTCACGGTCAAAACGCAGGATATCGAAGAAGCGTACGCGCATAACCAGGCGTTTTTAAAGAAGTGTCTGGTTTTAAGCTCCCAGAACGGCGTTCAGTCGGATACGATTCTTGCAAAGCACTTTGACAAGGGAAGGCTTTTTAGCAGTGTCGTGATGTTCGGCGCGACGTATACCAATCCGGGTGAGGCGGTGTTCAATTTTGAAGGCGACTGGATCATCGGGAAGCCTTCCGCGGGCAATGATGAGAATGTTCAACGCATCGCGCAAGTATTGAAAAAAGGATTTAACGTTGTTGTGTCGGAGAATATCACGGGGATGAAGTGGCTCAAGCTCTTCGTGAATTTCAATAATTGCATCCCGGCGCTCACTGGCAAGTCAATGCAGGAAACCTTCGCGGACATGGATTTGTGCCGGTTGAGCATTTTGCTTTTGAAAGAAGGTGTCGGTATCGTGCAGGAAAATGGCATTCAGCTGGTGTCTTTGCCGAATTTTCCGGCGGAGCGTGTTTGCGGGATGGCGAATATGCCTTTGGATCAAGCCGCGGGGATCATCAATAAGACTTTAACGACGTTAAGCAAAGAGCCGCTCTACGGCTCAATCCTGCAAAGCATCATGCGCGGGCGCAGCAGCGAGATTGATTATATCAACGGGCAAGTGCTCAAGATGGTGCGAAGTCCGAAGGACGAAGCGCCTCTAAACGCAAGGGTTGTTGAAATGGTTCATCAGGTCGAGCAGCGAAAAAGATATTTTACGGTGGAAGAAATAAAAGAAGGATTTAACCTGAAGTCCGTCATCAGTCGTCAGTCTTCAGTCGTCAGCTGAAAACTCAACTTTTCAATAATGGAGCAATTATGGCGAGACGTGTTGTGGTCACTGGAGTCGGCATTATTTCCCCCAACGGCATCGGGAAAGAGGCGTGCTGGAAAAATATGATCAACGGCGTCTCGGCGGTCAAGCGCGTGACCGAATTCGACGTTTCCATGTTCAACACGAAGATCGCGGCCCAGGTGCGCGACTTTGATCCCGTCGCCCTGGGATTGAGCTGGGATGAGTCGATGCGGATGGACCGTTACGTCCAGTTCGCGGTCGTGGCCGCACGTATGGCGCTGGAAGATTCCGGCCTCGATTTCAATAAGGTCAACCGCGAACGCATGGGGGTATCGCTGGCGAATGCCATCTGCGGGACAAAGTATATGGAAGAAGAGTTCGCTCTGGTCACCGACAGCGGCAAAAAACCGATCGACCCCGGCATTGTCCGTCCGGATCTTTATGACGCCGCGATGTTTAATACACCCTCGAGTGAAATTTCCGCGAAATACGGCCTTCATGGCGTGTGCAACACGATCTCAACCGGGTGCACCGCGGGGACGGATTCCGTAGGGTTTTCTTTTGAGGCCATTGCCGACGGGGATGTGGACGTCATGATCACCGGCGCGAGCGAAGCGCCGATCACGCCGATCACCTTTGGCGCGTTTGACACGGTGAATGTCTTGTCCGTGCACAATGATCATCCGGAAAAAGCCTCACGGCCATTTGACGCCAAGCGTAACGGATTTGTCATCTCCGAGGGGGCTGGACTTTTGGTCGTGGAAGAACTGGAACACGCAAAGAAGCGCGGCGCGCGGATTTATTGCGAGATCGTCGGCTTCGGGACGACCAATAACGCGTACCACATGACCGACCTGCCGCCCGAAGGTGACGCCAAAGCGTCCTGTATCCGTCTGGCTTTAGCGGATGCCAAGGTTAAGCCTCAAGAGATCGACTACATCAACGCGCACGGTTCCTCCACGCGGCAAAATGACGTCTTTGAAACTAACGCCTACAAGATGGTCTTCGGCGATTACGCGTACAAGATCCCGATCAGTTCTTTGAAATCCATGATCGGTCATCCTTTGGCCGGGGCCAACGGGATCGAGCTGGCCATGGGAGCGTTGATTTTCGAACGGAACGTCCTGCCGCCGACGATCAATCAGGAAAATCCCGATCCTCAGTGCGATCTGGATTACATCCCCAACAAGGCGCGGGAGAAGAGAGTCAACTGTATGCTTAAAACTTCCAGCGGATTTTCGGGGATCCATTCGGCGATGGTTTTAAAGAGGTTTAAAGAGTGAAAGTGGACAGTGATCAGTTGCCAGTGGTCAGATATTCTGGTCACTGAACACTGAGCACTGGTCACTATAGATAAGGAACCGATATGGATAAGATAGCAATCACAGGAATCGGGATCGTCAGTCCCAGCGGGATGGACAAACGCAAATTCTGGTCGAACGTGAGCCACGGGCGTTCGGCCGTCGAGGCCATTACGCGTTTCGACGCTTCGAAATATCCGTCGCGCGTGGCCGGGCATGTCCACGAGCTCGACGCCTACAGCAACGTCTCGTCCCGGCTTCTCAAGAAGATCGATCTCTTCGCCCATATGGCGCTCGTCGCCTCCGAATTGGCGCTTCAGGACGCGAAGATCGATCTCCAGCAGGAAAATCTCGAACGGGCAGGAATATTTATGGGCAACGCGATCGGCGGCTGGCTGTACGCCGAAACGGAATTGCGGGACATGTATATAGAAGGAAGAGAGGGCGTGAGCCCGTTCATGGCCTCGGCGTGGTTTCCGGCCGCGCCGCAGGGACAGGTTTCGATCCATTACGGGATCAAAGGATACAGCAAAACGGTCGTCGCCGACCGGGCGAGCTCTTTGATGGCGATTGCCTACGCGGCCAAGACGCTCAACCGCGGCAAGAATGATTTTATCCTGGCCGGAGGCATGGAGGCGCCTGTGACGCCCTACGCGCTTTTGTGCTGCAACACCTCCGGGGTTTTGACGTGTCATAACGACGAGCCGCAGAAGGCCTACCGTCCGTTTGATAAAACACGCGACGGCTTTGCCATCGCCGAAGGCGCGGGCATCGTCATCCTCGAACCGCAGGAGAGGGTGAAGGCGCGTAACGCGCACGTGTATGCCAACATTATCGGCTATGGGACAACGACCGACGGGGTTGACCGCATTGACCCGGCCAAAGACGGCAAGGAACTGGCGAACGCGATCCGCATCGCGCTGGATGATGCCAAGCTGGAACCTTCGCGGATCGATTATATCTGTCTCGATGGCGCGGGTACGCAATTAGGGGACGTGACCGAAACAATGGCGATCAAGCAAGTGTTCAATGGCAATGCGCGAAAGATCCCTTGCTCGGCGCCGAAATCCGTTTTCGGGAACATGCTTGGTGCCTGTGGCGCGCTCGATGTGATCACAACCGTTTTGGCCATGGAGCACAGCCTGGTCCCGCCGACGATCAATTTGACTACGCCGGATCCCGAATGCGGCCTGGATTATTGCCCCAACAAGGCGCAGAGCAAGGAAATCAAAAATGCGCTTGTCATTAATCGTGGCAGGGGGGGAATCAATTGCGTCTTAATATTGCAAAAGCCGTAGGGGCGGGCTTTATGTCCGCCCAGATGTCGAAACGGGCAACCACAAGGGTTGCCCCTACAGTATTTTTATCCCAATTTTAACATGGAGGGAAGAAATGGCCGTTGAACAAAAGGTTAAAGAAGTTTTAAAGAAAGTGCTCGATATCAAGGAAAGCGAGATCGTCCCCGGCGCCAAGCTGGATGAATCGCTGGGCATCGATTCCACCGAGATGGTGGAGATCTCCGTCGCCATCAAGAAGGAACTCGGGATCCCGCTCAAGGACAACGAGCTCAAGAAGAGCCATTCTTTCAATGAGATCGTGGCCATTATCGCTTCCAAGAAACCCACCGGCAGCAGCAGCCACGGGCTGGGGTGCGGGTGTGGACATTAAAACCAGCCGCTTCAAACATCGATAGAAGGGAAACCGGCATGACATTAAAGGGAAAAGTCGTTTTTTCGTCTGGCCAATCAGGTGATTACGATATTTTTGTCCTTGACTTGGGAAATAAGGTTATTCAGCAGCTTACCAGCGGAAAGTATTTTAATGATTGCCCGAAGTGGTCCCCCGACGGCAAAAGGATCGTCTTTATTTCCGATCGGACGGGTTTCGCCGAGATATGGATGATGAATGAGGATGGGGCCCAGCAAGAGCAAATAACCAAGAGCGAGAAGTGGCACAATACCCCTGACTGGTCGCCCGATGGCAATGAGTTGGTGTTTTCCGCGAATTACGATGGGAATGTGGATATCTTTGCAATGGACCTCCGCAAGAGAGGCCTGACACAGATAACCGATTATAAGGAAATGGATTTTACCCCGCAATTTTCTCCTAAGGGAGACAAGATCATTTTTGCTTCAAAGCGCTCGGGGAACAATGATATTTGGCTCTACGACCGCCAAAGCAAAAAAATGGTGCAATTGACCAAATACGGCGGCAGGGATTACGCGCCGGCATTTTCTTCAGACGGCAAGTATATCGCGTATGTCACCGAGGAAGTGGATCGTCAGGGCAGAAGCAATCTAGATATTTTCGTCATGACCCCGGAAGGGAAAGATCTAAAGAAAATAACCTGGAATAGAGGGACCGATCGCTACGTAGGCTGGTCGCCGGACGGGGAGTATTTAATCTACACCTCCGATCAGGGTGGCGCGGGCGAGAGGTTATGTGTCAATAAATTTGACGTCAGCCACTTTCAATTGAGCAAAAGCCAGCCACTCTCCTACAGCCGGGAGGCCCTGGAGAAAGAGACCGGCGCGAGACCTAAGGCGACGATGCTTTTTCAGCTCTTGCCGGAATCTATCGTGCGCCAAACTTACCCCAAAGATCATTTTGGAACGGAACGTTTCCCGGATTGGAAATACTAAAAAAGGAGTTATTATGGAGACATTCGTTAAGGCACTGAACACCGTTGAGAAGGAATTCGATAAGCTATCCAAAACACCGCAGAGCGAGTCGTTGATGCGGTTTGCATCGCTATTGGGTGAGTTGGAGGGGGGATTGCGGGAGCTTGTCCAGCGCATGACTAAAAAAGAAATTCTCATCATTATTGATAAACTCAAGGGCGGGGAGGAACTGACGACGGGCGAAGATGCCTTATTAAAGCTGTGGATCGTAGGCGATGCGGAGCATTATTCAAAGTTAGAAAATAATTATGAGGATTGGGCAAATGAGCTGAAAAGATTGGTCAATGGCATATGTTCCCTGAAAGGCAAAGAGCTGGACATCGACCTTGCCATGCATTTACGGGCGTTGATCTATGACGCCACGAGGGTCATGGATGATCTGATCTATTTTACGCAGCACAAGGAGCGGTTGGAGCGGTTTATAGAAGTAGCCGAGGAGCTTGACCGGGAAGAGCGGGCCCACCTGGTCCGGATCCTGGAACAAAAACTGAATTCCGAGAGATTCTAAATGAGGATCATTGATTTAAGCCTCCCCATTGACGACACGCTCGTTGAAACCCATGCGGCCACCATTGAACGCATCAGCCACGCGCAGGGGGTGGATCATTTCAACTGGGTGGTGATGAGCAAACAACCCGGGGGCGAAGAGCGCTTCAAAAAAGGCGAACGGGTGGCAACGAAAGATGAGATCCCCGGCGGCGAGATGCTGTCGCTTGAAATCGTAAATTCCTCCGTTCATATGGGCAGTCATGTTGATGCCCCGTTCCATTACGGCTCGATGTGCGAAGGCAAGCCCGCCAAGCAGATTATGGATATTCCTTTAGAATGGTGTTACGGCCCCGGCGTTGTGTTGGACTTTACTCACCTGAAATTCCCCGATTTTATCGATAAAGATAAAGTTATTGCCGCCCTCAAGAAGATCAATTACAAGCTCAAGCCCATGGACATTGTTTTGTTTTACACCGGCGGCGATAAACTGCTTGGCACAGACGATTACGTCAACAAGTACGTCGGCCTCGTGCCCAGCGCGGTGGAATATCTTCTGGATCAGGGCATCAAGATGATGGGCATTGACACGATCGGCCTGGACCGGCCGTGCTTTTTGATGTTCAAGGAGTTTTTGACGACGAAGGACAAAAGCAAAATATGGCCGTGCCATTTCCTGGGCCGACGAAGAGAGTATTGTCATATGGAACGGTTAGGTAATCTTGGCAGCATTCCAAAGCCTTTTGGATTTACTGTAAGTTGTTTGCCGGTAAAAGTCCGCAACGCCGGAGCTGGTTGGGCAAGAGTAGTGGCGATCCTTAATTAGCCGATATGATAAAAATCATTAAATCTAAAGCTGGTGAGAATGTTTTAAAAGAAGCCGCGCGGGATTTTGACGGTTATATTAAAGTGGTTGTTGATGTTAAGCAGGGAATCCTGGCCGCCGGAGGCAAGAAGCACGTCGACGGTGAAGAAGTTTTGCTTAAAAGCGGCAGCCGGCAGGAGGACCTGTGGGGCGGCGGTCTTGATCTGGAAACGGGAGAAGTTGATTTTGACTCGATGATTAACATCCGTCCGGCGCAAAACAACCCCAGCCGAGAAGTTTTGGATCAAAATATTCGTAAACAAGTTGAAGCTGTTATCCGAAGCCTGTTAAAGTGAAAATGAACGCGCGCGAACTTACCTTAAATATCGCGGTTAATCTGGGGCGCCTGGGCCGGTGGGCTATGGAGGGCAGACAGGGCCGCATCAGGCAGTTCCTTGCGGAAACGGATGATTTCATGCGGCAACTGGAGGCGGCGCCCAAGCTCGCGCGGTTTCTCAAGACGTTTGAATCGTTCAAGCGGGAATTCGATGTCCTGAAGGACGCGGCGTCATTCGATGAAACCTGGGCCGAGACGGCGCTGACCTGGGCGAACATCCTGACCCACCGGGCCAAGCTGGCGTAGAAGAGCCGTCGAGGCGCTGTCCATGAACCAGTCCCGACGTGCCGTCGGGACGGTTCAGGATTCCGCCCGAGAGGTTAAAATCCGCCGGGCTCCACGCAAGCGGTGAAACGGGGGAAGCGAATTCAGGCGGCGCCGCCTGAATTCGGCAGTTAACTGCCGAATTGGCCCGGGCTGAATTTAACAGATAGCTGGTGAATCGCGAAGTCCGCCGACGGAGGTAGATTATGAATAATGTAAATGATATGTTGCAGAAGTATTCTTGCTTGTTAGAGGATACAAGTTTTATGCAGTTTGGGAGAAGCGAGAGATTGTTACCAGCCCCGAAGAGTGATATTGATGCTGTTTTAACTATTTTTGCACTTTCTTGTCAGAAAGCCGGGGATGAAAATGGAATGCAAGCTGCGATGAACGGATATATGGAATTAGCGACATTTATTCCCCATGAAAAGTTTTGCATTGTAAAGAAATTTTATAATCCTAAAGGGTTAGAGATGTTGGCGGACAAAGATATTGAGAAAGACGAGTTTCTTAAAATTCAAAATGAAATTGTTGGCGAGATGGGGCAACGGAAAAAGAGAATTAATGAGGTTTTGGAGAAAGTGATGTCGCCATGAAAAGCATTCAAAAAATAATGAAAATTTCTAATCGTGAAGAAAGGCTGCGAGAATTATTTGCCCTTTGTAACGAGCTGGGAGTAAGTCAAGAGCGTATACACGACGCAGGGATTGTTAATGAGCCGGTCTTAGAGGCCAGAATCCGAGAGGCTGTGTCATTAAGGACTGCGCAAAGAAGTTGGATATTGGCTTTAATTTCATGCGTTGTTTCAGTGCTTAGTGCATTGGTTGCGCTTGTTGCAGTATTAAAGAATATAAATTAATATTTTTTCTAAGATGTAACACTTTAACTGGAGGCCTATATGTCTCACACACGCAACGAAATTACCATTAATGCGCCATATGATTTAGTTTTTGACATTTCTAACAAGATCGAGCGATGGAGCGAATTGTTCGGTAAGGAATATGCGAAGTCCGAGGTGCTGGAGCGCGAGGGCAACGAGATCACGTTCCGCTTGACCGACGAGGATGGCAAATCCTGGGTCTCCAAGCGCTGGCTTTATAAGGACCAGAAATTCGCCTTTGCCTCGCGCCATGAGCCGATGTTTCCCTTTATCTACATGAAGATCGTTTGGCTGTACATCGAGCGGCCCGAGGGGATTCAGATGATTTGGGTCCAGGATTTCGAGATGGACCCCAAGTTCACCAAATTCACCGGCGAGCAGATTGAGGGATTTATTAACAAACATTCGCGGGATAATATGAAGATTTTTAAAGAGGTTATTGAAAAGGAAGCGGAATTGTCCCGACGCCCCGCCAACTGTCAATAGCAAGCGGGGGTCGGGATGCCGACTACCATTGAAAATAGAAAACGTCGGCAAGAAAGAAGCGTTGGCCGCTAAGAAGTAAAAGGGAGTTGGACTATAGACCATCGACCATGGACCATTGACCTGGATGGTTTCGCAAAGTCTATAGTCTATGGTCGATAGTCGATGGTCTTTATGAATCCTACCAAGTTTATTATTTTCCTCGTTTGTCTCGGCAACATCGCCATTTCCTTCAACACCGGCGCGGTGGCCGCCGCGATCCCGCTTATTGCCGCTGATTTTCACACCACGGATTTTGCCGTCGCCAGGATTGTTCCCTATTATATGATTCCCTACGGGCTCGGCGCGCTTTTGTACGCGCCCTTGACGCGGTTTTTCGCGTACCGCGCGATCTTGGTCGCGGCCATGGCGGTCTTCGCGGTCTTCAGCTTGATCGCCGGGATGAGCCAGTCGCTGACGACGATCTTTCTGGCACAGATCGCGGCGGGGACCGCGGCGGCGAGCTCCACGCCGCTGGGCTTGATGATGATCGGCGATTTCTTCGCAAAGAACGTGCGCGGTCGGCTCGTCGGCACTTACTTCGGCTGCAGTTTCTTCGCCGCGGTCGGCGGGATGATCTTTATGGGCACGGTGCATTGGCGCTGGCTTTTTTTCGTCCCGGCCGTCTTGGGCGCCCTCACGGCGCTGTGCTGGATATTTTTCAGTAACGCTTTGGTCAACCAGGGACACAAGGGAAGCATCGATTACCTCAAGGCGCTGGCCAAGCCGCACATCCGTAACGTGTTCCTTCTGATCTTCGCGATGAGTTTTCTTTATCACGGCGTCCATAAATGGTACGGGGTATTTTTGACGCGGGAATATGGCCTGGACAAAGGCGCGGTCAGCCTTATTTTGATTATCGCCGCCCTTGCCGGCCTGGCGGGCCAGCAGATCGGCGGCTATCTTTCGGATAAAAAGGGGCGCCTGACGGCCTCTTACGCGGGGATGGGCGCGCTCGCGACGGGTGTTCTCTTGTTATCTATCCACTTTTCCATCGCTTTGGTCGGGGTCATCCTCGCCTTGATCGCCATCGGCTGGACGGTCAGTCACAATTCGGTCTCGACCGTGCTCACCGATTTCCCGGATGACGACCGGCCGCTNNGCGATCATCACCGGGGCGAGCCGCGGGATCGGCAAGTCCATCGCGCTTCGTTTGGCACAATATGGGGTCAATCTGGTCTTGGCCGCGCGCACGCAAGGGCCCTTGGACGCGACCGTCAAGGAGATCAAGGAAAAATACGGCGTTGACGCCATCGGCATCCCCACCGATGTCGGCAAACTGGAGGATCTCAAGAATTTGGCCGGCAAGGCGACAGCGCATTTCAAGAAGATCGATATTTTAGTGAACGTGGCGGGTGTCTCCAGCCAGCATCCGTTCCATCAGCAGCCTATTGAGGAAATGGAAATGCTCGCCAATGTCAATTATCTGGGTTATGTCCGTTTGATCCGCTTGGTTATCCCCCAGATGGTCGAGCGCAAGGAGGGGCATATCATCAACGTCGTCTCCGGCTCAACGCTGGTGGACCCGATCCCGCGCGGATTTCTGACGTACAGTTCCCTGAAGATGGGGTTGCGGGCTTTCCTGAAAGGGCTCTTTTGGGAAATGCGCGAGCATAATATCAAGGTCACGTCGTTACTGCCGGGGGTTGTGGCCAGTGACCTGACGGACCATCTTAAAGATGTCGCGGTCGAGCAGCGCGACCGTCTGATGTCCCCGGAGGCGGTGGCCGACATGGTCATCTTCGCGCTGTCCTGTCCGGCCAATTCCAATCCGCTGGAACTGGCGGTGATTAATCAACTGACAACGTGGACCAAGCCGATTATTGATTATAAACAGACGCAGGCTAAATAAATGACGCCGCGACTTATGGAATGAAATGAACATAAGTCGCTGGCGGAATTTACCCTTGACAATTTGACCAAATTGTCAAGGGTTCAATTCATGCAGTCACTTATGTTCGCTCGTAAACTCGCTCCATAAGTGACGCATTCATTGAAGGAGAAAACGATGGACAAAACAATCGCCACATTCAAAAAGAACAAGTTCCAGGAGATCCGCATCGGCATCCGCGAATTCAAGGGCAATGACCTCGTGGATATCCGGACATGGACGATGACCCAGGGCTCCAATGAAATGGTCCCGACGGCCAAGGGGGTTTCGATCAACGTCAGCCTCTTCGCGGAGCTGAAAAAATCCCTCACCGAGGTCGAGAACGCCCTCAAAGAAAACCGCATGATTTGAAAAAATGGGTTTTAACCATTTTTTCATCCCGAGGAGCAACGCGACGAGGGATCTCATCAGAGGAATAATATTCGCGAGCAGGCATTACCTCAAATCAATCTGTGGAGCGAAGCGAAGGGGAAAGTTTTAGGGCGGAATGTGGGGATGAGAAGTGGGGGCTTCGGAATAAATTTATGGAAAAGAAGGATGATCTCAATCTGCCGATTATAAAAGGCCCAATGATGGCTCCCAAGACCCTTTCCATGGACGAATATCTTGAGTTTGTAGAATTTAACTTGAAGCATAATTTCGACCGGGAAGCTTACAAGAAAGAAAAGAAGCTCTTGGCGGTCAACGCGCCGTTTCGCATCAAATGAAATGCACAAAACCATCAGCCGCTTTTAATCCCGTCGCTTATCACGCCGAAGGCAGAGATGGCAGAAGAAGCGACGAGGAATCTGTTCCAAATGACAATTAAGTCCAGTGTCCCCGGAGATCAGCTATTAATTTATCATGGAGGTGAAAGATGGCAAGCCCAAGTGATTTAGAAAGAATACATAACCGCTGGCAATCCGTTGATCGTATAGTTTATATAATTGCGTGCATAGCGACTTTGGGGGTTGTGTATTTAATAAGAGTTATTCTTACACAGGCTGTTGCAGATGGAATAGCAATGAATAAAAGATGGAATGAGGTAATGAAATCCTGAGATTTTGAGTTAATACAACTAAGATGTTAAGTGTTGTGCCCCCGAACTATGCTCCGGGATTATTAAAGAAGGAGCATTTACAGGAGTGAGCAGCATTGGAAAAATTGGAATTATTTAAAATATTTTTGACTTCAGGTCTAACTATTACTGGCGGTGTGTTGATATTTGTACTTGGCCAAATGATATTAAAATTCGTCATCGAACCAATCCATGAATTCAACAAACTTAAGGGAGAGATTGCTTATTCTTTAGTATTCTATGCGAACGTTTACATGAATGTTCCGCTATCATATACAGATCTTTCTGAAGATAGACAAGATCGAGATAAAGCTCAACAAGTCTTTCGTGGATTAGCCTCTCAATTGTGTCCAAGAGCCAGGATAATTCCTTGGTTAAAAATATGGGAATCTTTGAAATTTGTACCCAAATACAAGAATATTATCGAAGCTACAAAGGATCTTATAGGATTGTCTAATTCAATCCATGAAGTCACGACTAATGTCAACCGGATGCGACGCGAAAGGATCGAAGCGCACTTAAATATACAAGCAATATGAGTATCTCAAGAATTATCGACTCCCACAGTCATTACATGCCACCAGAAGTGGCGCAAAATACCGCCTTTTTTAAGGTGGGCTGGTCGGATATCGACCGCCAGCTGGCGGTGATGGATCAGAATAAAATTGAGAAGGCCTTGTTGTTGTATCCGACCAGCGACGCGCACCTGAATATGGGCGGTTGGCAGGATCTTTGTTACGTCTATAATAAAGAGATCGCCGCGGTCGTTGCGAAACATAAAGGGCGTTTTATCGGTGGCGGGATCATCCCGGCCGACACCCCGGCGCAGTTTCCTGCCGAATTAAAACGCATCCAGGACTTGGGCCTGCGCGTGATCTCGCTGGCGTCGAGCTATGAAGGCAAATATCTTGACGACGATGACTTTGCGCCGGTTTACGAGTTCGCGCAAAAAAATAAAATGCCCGTCCACGTCCATCCACAGATCATGAATCCCGTCGGTGAAGACCGCGTGCGTGATCCGTTGTTGACGCCGGTCTTGGAATACGTCTTCGATGTCTCAGTGTGCATCGGCAAGATGATGATGTCGGGGACGTTCTTGAGATTTCCGGACGTAAAATTTATTTTCGCGCATTACGGCGGCGTCCTGCCGCTCGTTAAGGAACGGTTCGACACGACGTATTCGATGTTGCGTCGCCGCGAATTTGTCCGCGACTTGTCAAAACCTCCGAGCGCGTATTTTAAAAATTTATATTTTGATACGAGCGGTTCGAAATCTCCGGCGTCGCTGGCATGCGCTCTGGAAGTGACGGATGCCGCGCACATTTTGTTCGGCACCGATTTTCCCGCCAATCAGAATATTCCCGAATCGATTGCCTGCGTGCGTCAGGCGTCGATCTCCGAGGAGGACAAGCGCGCGATCCTGCATAATGACCTGCTGGAGCGGCTATACGCGCCGCAGACAGGCTAAGCCGAAAGTGCCTGCGGACGCTTAAGTTAGTTCCAAGAATTTTAGTAAAGAAATTTTCTTGACAAGATATATTTAATCTGTTATCTTCTAACACTTCCAGTTAAGTACCATTTCTGGCGTTCTTTGAAATCTTATTTTTTTTGCCATAAATAAATGCCTGAATTATTTAAAGCCAAGTTTTTTCGGAGAGTTTGATCCTGGCTCAGAGTGAACGCTGGCGGCGTGGATTAGGCATGCAAGTCGAGCGATCCCCGCAAGGGGATAGCGGCAAACGGGTTAGTAACACGTGAGGAATTTGCCTCGAAGTCGAACACAGCTCCGTGAAAACGGAGGTAATATTCGATGGTGTCCTGTCATCGCATGGTGACAGGATTAAAGATGGGGACCGCAAGGCCTATCACTTCGGGATGACCTCGCGTCCTATCAGCTAGTTGGTGGGGTAATGGCCTACCAAGGCTTTTGACGGGTAGCTGGTCTGAGAGGACGATCAGCAACACTGGGACTGAGACACTGCCCAGACTCCTACGGGAGGCTGCAGTCGAGAATCTTTAGCAATGGGCGAAAGCCTGACTATGCGACGCCGCGTGCAGGATGAAGGTTTTCGGATTGTAAACTGCTTTTGTCAGGAAAGAAAGCTCTAAATCATAACATGGTTTAGGGTAGACGGTACCTGACGAATAAGCCACGGCCAACTCCGTGCCAG
>DPIG01000038.1 GCA_003522725.1 Candidatus Omnitrophota bacterium | reverse complement strand
ACATTCTTTAATGAGTCAACGGGGTACGCGGGGGCGTTTTAACGCTGTACGGCGCCCATCTCCTCAACAAAGGCGCGGAGGATCTTCGCGTGGACATCGTTGACTTCTTCCTCGCGCAACGTCCGGTCGGCGGCCTTGTAGCGCAGGGAAAAAACGATCCCGCGCTGCCCGGCGGGGATCTTCTCCCCGAGGTATTCCTCGTTGAATTTCACGGAATTTAAAATGCCGCTCCCCAGGCGGAAAGCCGTCGCGCAGACCTGCTGGAACTGAACGGAAGTTTTTACGGCCAGGCTGACGTCACGCACGATCACGGGGTATTGAGAAACGCTCCGGTAAGGTTGCCGGGGTGAGTAAAAACGCCGGAGTTCCTCAAGGTTGATCTGGGCAAAAAAGACGTTTTTTTGTTTAATGTCCCAGTTGATCAAAACATCTTCTTCGATCTTTCCCAGGAACCCGACATCAGCGCCTTGCACAAGGACACTGGCGCCCTGCCCTTTTTCAAAAAACGGCCGGGGGCCGTTTTCAAAGCGTATTCCCTGACGACACGTACGCGCGATTGCCTGCTCAACAACGCCCTTGATGTCATAAAAATCCGCTTCGGGCTTGCCGGCCTTGCGCCAATCTTCGTCACTCCTGCCGGTCATGATGACCCCGAGCGTTTCCTGTTCCCCGCGCGGGCCGTAAATTTTCCCGAGCTCAAAAAGCCTCAAATTTTTCTGCCCGCGGTTAATATTAAACACGACGACCGACAGCAAGCTCGGCAAAAGGGAAGGACGCAGCAACCCCTGGTCCTGGGCCAACGGATTTTGTATTTTCACCCCGCGCAAATGCGCTTGCCCGCTCCGGGCCAAATCCTTTTCGCTGATCATCGCGTAGGTGACCGTTTCGCTGGCCCCCTGCGCCAGCAGCAGCACCCGGATTGCCGGCCGGAATTTTTGGGAAGGCCCCGGCACCACGTTCGTCGCGGCGACAGCCGGCAAACTCGCCGGCAATTCGTCGTAACCGACGACGCGCGCGATCTCCTCAACGACGTCCACCTCGTCCTTGATGTCCTTGCGAAACGCGGGGGGCGTGACCTTGAGAACGCCTTTCCTGCCCGCCCCGCCACCGGCGGGGCCCGCGGCCACCGCGCACCCCAGCCGCTGAAGGATCTTTTTGCACCGCGCCGTTGTCAGCGCCGATCCCAAAAACGCGTTGACCCCGTCTTTGGTCACGGCAATGACCCGGCCTCCGGATTTTTCCCTGGTCCCCGTCTCTTCGTCGCTGCGGCCGGCCACGTTCCCGCCGGCGGAATCCAGGATCAACCCAACGGCCCGGCGTGCGCCCGCCTCAACGGTCTCGTAATCCACGCCTCTTTCGAAACGGTACGAAGATTCGCTGGAAACCCCGAGGGCGCGCGAGGCGCGGCGGACCAGGACGGGGTCGAAATACGCGCTTTCCAATAAAATATTCTTTGTGGCCGCCGTGACTTCCGTATCTTTGCCCCCCATGACGCCGGCGATGGCCACGGGCCGGCGCGCGTCGGCGATCACGAGGATCGAAGGGTCCAGCCCGTACTCAACGCCGTCAATGCCAACAATTGTTTCCCCTTCCCGCGCCCGGCGGACAACGACCTTGCCGCCCTCCAGCTTGTCGTAATCAAACGCGTGCAACGGCTGGCCCGTTTCCAGCAGGCAAAAATTGGTGATGTCCACGACATTGTTGATCGGACGCATCCCCAAAACAGCAAGGCGCTTGCGGATCCAGCCCGACGTTTCGCCGACGCGGACATCGCGGATCAGCGTCCCGTTGTAACGCGGGCACCCTTTCTTGTCCAGGATCTTGATGCCGCACGCGGCCGACAGGCTCCCTTGGAGAGGTAAAGACGGTTTCAAAGGTTTTATTTTGGGCATCTTCCGTGAAACGTTGAGGATGGCGGACACTTCGCGGGCGAGGCCGAGCATGTTCAGGCAATCCGGGCGGTTCGGCGTGATCTCCAGCTCAAAGACAGTATCTCCATCGACGGTCGCGACCTTCTCCACCTCCAGGCCCGCCATCGTCAATTTGTGGGCGAGCCTCTCCGGCGAAACGCCGATCGTCACGTAATCCCTGAGCCAGTTTAAACTAAATTTCATAACAAAACCGGTTAATAGTTAATGGTAAATAGTTAGCCGCTGTTGTTTTGTTCATCGCCATTAACTGTTCACCATTTACGATTTACCCAGTCAGAACTGCTCCAAAAACCTCACGTCGTTTTCAAAAAATAAACGAATATCTTCAATGCCATACTTAAGCATCGCGATCCGCTCCACGCCCAGACCGAAGGCCAATCCCTTATACTTCCCCGCGGGGTATCCCGCGGCGAGGAAAACCTTCGGGTGCACCATGCCGCAGCCCATGATCTCCAGCCACCCCTTGCGCCGGCAGACCGAACACCCCTTGCCGTCGCAGATATAACAGGAAATGTCGACTTCCGCGGATGGTTCCGTGAAGGGAAAAAAATGCGGACGGAACCTCATTTTGATTTTTTCCCCAAAAAGTCTTTTGCAGAACACGGTCAAAAGCCCCTTGAGCCCGGAGAACTTCACGTCCTCGTTGACCAAAAGCCCTTCGATCTGGTGGAACATGAACGAATGACTGGCGTCCACCGCGTCGGGCCGGTACACGCGCCCGGGCACGATCACGGCCAAAGGCGGCTGGTTTTTTTGCATGACCCGTATCTGGGCGGGCGAGGTATGGCTGCGCAACAATTGATAGCGCCCCTGGTGTCCGGGATCAGGCAGTTCGAGATAAAAGGTATCAAAGGCGTCGCGGGAAGGATGATCGACGGGAATATTCAGGGCCGTGAAATTGTTAAACTCCGTCTCGATCTCCGGGCCTTCCTGGACGACAAAACCCAGCCCCTCAAAGATCCCGCAGATCTCATCGATCGTCTGTGTGAGGATATGCTGGTGCCCGACGGGAGCGGCCACGCCGGGGATGGTGAGATCGATGTCCGGGGTGGGCGATTGTGCTTGCCTGCTTTTGATCTCTTTCTGCTTTGTCTCAATAATAACAGAAATATTGTTGCGCAGGTCATTGGCGCTTCTGCCGACCAGAGGTCTCTGGTCGTGCGGCAGAGTTGAAAGGGACGCGTAGATCTCCTGGAGCAATCCCTTGCGCCCGAGATATTTGGTCCGGAACGCCTCCAGACGCTGAAAGTCCGAAATATACCTGGCTTCCTGCTGGACGCTATCCTCGATCTCCTGAAAATTCCAGCTCATCTGCGCATCTCCCAAAAAAACCTGATGACATCAGGCCGCGCGCCCGTCTTCGCGTCCCGGCCTATTTTTTCCACGTCGCGGGGACAAAAAGAATCAAAAGCGCGTAAAATTCCAGACGTCCGGCCAGCATCAAAAAAGAAAGCACCCATTTGCCGGGCACCGAAATCCAGCCAAAATTGGTCATGGGACCCACGGCCCCTAACCCCGGCCCCACGTTGCTCAAACATGCGATTGCCGCCGTCATGGCCGTCACGATGTCGGTGCCGTCGGTCATAATTAAAAGAAGCGCCCCTCCAAAAAACATCAACAGATATAAGGAAAAAAACGAAAGGACGGCCGTGACCATCTTGTCTTCCAGGGCCTTGCCGTTAAATTTGACAGGCAAAACGGCGTTCGGGAAAACCGCCTGGAGGGTGTTGCGGGCGACGATTTTAACCGACAGCAGGGCGCGGACCACCTTCAACCCGCCGGCGGTGGAGCCTCCACAGCCGCCGACAAATATCAACAGAATAAGGATAAATTTCAGCACCGACGGCCAGCGGTCAAAGTCGGCCGTCACAAATCCTGTCGAGGTGGCGATCGACGCGACCTGGAAGGCCGCCTCGCGCAAAGGGGCCGCGGAGGCATCGGACACCAGCAGGACCCAGGCAAAAAACGGGGCCAGGATTGCCATCATGAAGAAATACATCCGGAATTCCTCGTCTTTAAAAAAATTAAGCGGCTTGCCTTTCATGGCCTGATAAAACAGGACGAAATTAACCCCGCCCAGAAACATAAAAAGCGTCACCACCCACTGGACCGGCGGCCCGTAAGCGCCGATGCTGGCGTTTTTCGTCGAGAAACCGCCCGTGGCTATGGTGGCGAAGGTGTGGCAAAGCGCGTCAAAACCGGGCATGCCGCAGATGACGAGCGCGGCCAATTCGCACAAAGAAAGGAACAGATACACGCCCAGAAGCTTTTTGGCCGTTTCCCTGATCTGGGGGGCGATGCGCTCCGTGGAAAGTCCCGCGGCCTCCGCCTCATACAACTGGAAGGTGTGGATGCCGACCGCCGGCAACAAGGCGATGTAAAGGACGACGATCCCCGCGCCGCCCAGCCAGTTCGTAAAACTGCGCCAAAAAAGGATGCCGCGCGGCAACACCTCGACGTCGGAGAATATGGAAGCGCCTGTCGTGGTGAACCCGCTGGTAATCTCAAAGACCGCGTCCGTATAATGCGGGACGACTCCGGCCAGATAAAGAGGAAGGGCGCCAAACAACATCAGAAGCACCCAGGACAATCCGACGATGGCCAGACAATCTTTGGCGCCAATTTTCCGCGAATATTCTTTTTTGAGGGGGAAAATCCACAAAAGGGCGCACGCGAAAACAGCCCCCGGGAATATCGTCAAAAAAAAGGCCATCGTCTCCCGGCTGTGCGGGTCGTCGTATAGCGCCCATCCCAGGGGGGCCAGCATGCAAAAACAGGAGATCAGGACGACCCTGGACACAATGTTGATGACAAACCGTTTATGCATACGGGATTATCCGCACCTGAAAAGGGTCTGCAATTTCTTGACCGCGTCTTTTTGACAGAACACGATCACCCGTTTGCCGGCCTGGATTTGCGTGTCCCCCTTGGCCAGGACAACGTCTTTGTCGCCGTAGACGGCACCGACAATGGCCCCCTTGGGAAATTTAATGTTCTCCAAGGTGGTTTTTGTCACCGCGCTGCCCTCTTCGGGGACGAGCTCCAGGGCCTCGGTATCGCCTTCAAGAAATTTCGTGACAGAGTGCACTCCCCGCCCGCGGGCCAGACGCAAGATCCGTTCCACCGTGAGAAAATACGGATTGATATTGGCATCTATGTCCAGAACGCCGATCAGGGACGCAAAATCCTGTTGCTGAGAACTGACGATGGTGCTTTTGGCGCCCATTTTCTTCGCCAGGACCGCGCTCACCAGGTTGGCGTGATCGTCGCCGGAGGTGGCGATGAAAGCGTCCGCGGCCTCGATCCCGCATTCGGTGAGGATATCCGCCTCGGAGGCAGAGCCGTTAATAACCCGCACAGACTCCATTTCACCGGCAATTTCTTTCGCCGCGTCCAGATTCTCCTCGACAAAAACGATTTCACGGATCCGTTTGGACAAATACATGGCCACGTGCTTGCCCGTGATCGTGGCGCCGTAAATGATCACTTTCCGCGGCACATGGACTTCGGGATTAACAAAAGTAAGGAATTCTCCCAGAGACGGGGCCGGGAGCAGGACATAAAGACGGTCCTCGGCATTAATGGTCGCGTCACCCTTGGGGATCATGACGACATTGTTGCGAATAATGGAAATGATCAAAAACGGCCACGGGAAATCCTCGTCGCGCACGTCGGAAAGCCTTAGGCCGCATAACGGCGAACTGGCCGGGATGTCGAAGGCCCGCAGCAGGATCCGCCCGCCGGCGAAATCCGCGACCTCGCTGGATCCGGGCGCCTCGACGATCTTTACGATGGCCTGGGCGGCGACCAGTTCGGGGTTGATGATCTCGTCAATATAAAACTGGTTATAGGCGGGCTGCGCGAGCATGTCCCCGAGGGAGATATTGCGTACCCGCGCCATCCGGCGCCCCGCCCCCAGCATGCCTGCCAGCGCGCACACGACCAGGTTGGTTTCATCAGACGTCGTGACGGCCAAAACCAGCTCGGCCTCGTGGACATGCGCCCTGCGCAGCACGTCGGGGTCCGCGCCGTTGCCGATAATCACCTGGGCGTCGATCTTCTCGAAATTTTTCTGGGCGACCTTGTCGTTGCGTTCGATCAAATAAACATCATTGTTTTCCTCAGCCAAAAGCCTGGCCAGGTTGGTCCCGATCCTTCCTGCTCCAACAATGATGATCTTCATCTTGCCAACAATAAGTTGCCCCGCCATTCCTCGCGGGGCTTGCGAGCGGGGGCACAAAATTTGTGCCCCCGCATATAATATTACGGGTTCCTACCCCGCCTTCTTGACCATCTCAACGAGCTTTTGAAAAGCGTCCGGCGAAGAAACGGCCAGCTCCGCGATCATTTTGCGGTCGACGGCGATCCTGGCCTGTTTGATGCCTTTCATAAAACGGCTATACGTGATGCCGGCCTCCTGACAGGCGGCGTTGATACGGACGATCCAGAGCTGTCTGAATTGGCGCTTTTTAACCTTGCGGTCGCGGAAGGCATACGTCAACCCCTTGATCAAAGAACGCTTGGCCTGACGGTAACGCGTGTGCTTCTGCGCGAATTGACCCTTGGTCTGTTTTAAAACGCGCTTTTTCCTTTTATGTGTTGCAACCGCATGTCTGACCCTAACCATAAGGCAACAGCCTCCTTATCTTCTTCGCGTCGACGCCGGCGACATACGAGCTCTGACGCAATTTTCGCTTGGCCTTGCGGGACATCTTTCCCAAAAGATGCCCCCGGCGGGCGCTTCTTTTCTTTATTTTACCGGATTTGGTCAGCCGGAACCTCTTGGCCACCGATTTATTTGTTTTTAACTTCGGCATCTTGTTCCCTTTCTTGTCCTGCCGTTATGGCTTGCTTGCGCTGGGACTTATGACAACGCTCATCACGCGGCCTTCCATGGACGGATTTCTTTCCGCCTGGCCGCACTCGAGGAGGTCGGCGATCACGCGGGCGAGAATCTTTTCACCAAGGTCCTTATGCATCATCTCGCGCCCGCGGAAGAACATGTTGATCTTGACTTTATCTTTTTTCTCCAGGAACGTCCTGGCTTGCTTGACCTTGATTTTATAATCCCCGTCGCCAATGTTGGGCTTGAGCCGTATCTGTTTTAAATGCATCACATGCTGGTTTTTCTTGATGCGCCGCTCTTTTTTTTCCTGGTCATATTTGTATTTGCTGTAATCGATGATCCGGCACACGGGCGGGGCGGCCGTCGGGGCGACTTCAACCAAATCCAAACCGTGTTCCTGCGCGAGCTCGATGGCCCGGCGCAGCATCAGGACCCCCAGCTGTTCGGCGTTCGGCCCGATAACGCGCACCTCGGGGACTTTGATGCGTTCATTAATGCGGATAAATTTCTGGATGGCGACACCTCCTGTTAGGATTTTCTTGAGACAATCTCATCCTGAATTTGATTTATAAATATTTTTAATCCTTGCGCGCCCTGGTCGCCTGCGCCGTATTTTCTGACAGCGACTTTGCTTTCCTGCGCTTCTTTGTCACCCACGACCAGAAGATACGGGACCTTCTTGACGGTGCCTTCACGGATGCGTTTGCCTAAACTTTCGTTTCGGGAATCAATTATAACCCGCACCCCGGCTTTTTGTAAATCATCTTTTACGCGAATCGCGTACTCGTCGTGATCCGCGCGGATAGGGATAATGACCGCCTGGGTCGGCGCCAGCCAAACGGGAAACGCGCCGCCATAATGCTCGATCAGCATGCCGATAAAACGTTCAATGCTTCCCAAAATAGCGCGGTGGATCATGATCGGACGCTCTTCCTTGCCCTGATTATTGATGTAACCCAACTCAAATCGCTGGGGAAGCGAAAAGTCACACTGGATCGTCGCGCACTGCCATTCCCGACCAAGGGCGTCCTTGAGCTTGACATCGATTTTAGGGCCATAAAAAGCGCCGTCGCCTTCGTTGATTTCATAAGGCAATTTCATGTGTTTCAAGGAAGATTCCAGCGCGCTGGTGGCGATCTCCCATTGTTCCGGACTGCCGATGTAATCGTCTGGCCGCGTGCTTAATTCGAAACGGATGTCCTTGCCGACCACCTGAAATCCGAAATCTTTCATCACTTCCAGGGCAAACATGATCACTTGGCAGACCTCGGACTCGATCTGGTCCTGACTGCAGAAAATATGGGCGTCGTCTTGGGTAAAACCTCGGACCCGCAGCAACCCGTGCAAAACCCCCGCCTTTTCCCGTCGGTAAACGCTCCCCAACTCAAAATACCGGATCGGAAGGTCATTATATGAACGCAATTTTGATTTATAGATCAGGATGTGTCCCGGGCAGTTCATCGGCTTGACGGCGAACGGCTCCTGGTCAACATCAAAATAATACATGTTCTGCTTATAGTGTTCCGCGTGTCCGCTGATCTCCCAGAGTTTTCCTTTGAGGATATGCGGTGTTATGACCATCTGGTATTCGTGTTTCAGGTGCTGCTCGCGGACGTAATCTTCGATGGTTTTGCGCAGCATCGCTCCGGCAGGATGATAAAAAACAAGCCCCGCGCCGGCGGTCTCATGATAGAAATCAAACAGCTCCAGCTGCGGCCCCAGCTTGCGGTGGTCCCTTTTCTCGGCCTCTTTAAGCATCTTGAGATAATCGTCGAGCTCTTTCTGGCTGAAAAAGGCCGTCCCGTAAATTCTCTGCAGCATGGGCTTTCTCTCATCCCCGCGCCAATAACTTCCCGCCACGCTCAATAATTTAAACGCCTTGATCTGGCCGGCGTTGTCGAGGTGCGGCCCCTTGCACAAATCGAACCATTCTTCGCCGGTTTTAAAAAACGACACTTCTTTGTCCGGCAGGCCCTCGATCAACTCGACCTTGTACAATTCGTTGCGCTTTTTGAAAAGATCAATGGCTTCCTGGCGGGGCATGGGATATTGCGAGAATTTCGGCTTGCGCTCGATGATCCGGCGCATCGCCTTTTCGATCTTGGCCAGATCCTCGTCGGCAAACGGCTCTTTGCGGTCGAAATCGTAATAAAACCCGTTTTCAATGGCCGGGCCGATCGTGACTTTAACGTCCGGCCACAGTTCCTGCACCGCCTGCGCCATCACATGCGAACAACTGTGCCGTAGTTTGTCCAGATCGGTTTTGTATTCCATATTTTATTTAAGACGCCGGGCGTTTTTTCTTTGTAACTTTACCCTGTATTGCAATTGTGTAATATCGATCATGTCCGATGGCCTCTCGGCTTTCTTTTTCGATTTTATCAACTCCTTCAACCCGATAATGTTAACCCTGACTTCATCGTAAACAGTCATCATCCTGCGATCCCATGCCCGGCTAAATTCCAGCCCCGGAAGACCCAATAATAAATAACAGCGTATGCCCCTATGACCAGATATTTTACTTTATGTTTGTTTAAGATTCTCAGCAGTTCTTTGTAGTCTGAAACTTCCCGCATTAATTTTCTTGCCTCTTAATTTATAAAAATCTCCCAACATTTCCCAGGCCGTTTTAAAACGCATGCTGGCAGACTGGGCCTGCCAGAACCGGATATCCCATTCCCGATCGACCTTGGCAAGCGGAACAATTCTTTCCCAGATTTTCTTCATGGCTTAATTGAATTTTAATTCTTGACCCGTGCCGTCACATGCGAGCAATTGTGCCGCGATTTATCTAAATCGGTTTTGTATCCCATAATTAAAATGGACTCAGGGGGGCTCGAACCTCCGACCTCTTCCATGTCAAGGAAGCGCTCTAACCAACTGAGCTATGAGTCCAAAACATTTTACCATTACAGCTCGCCCTGACCCCGGGCGGAGCCTCGTCAAGGCCCATTATACTTTTCCTAAACATATAGCTCAAAATTTTTCCTTTTCGGGTAAAAAATTTTGAGCATTAAAAGCATAATGGGCAAGGAGGGAGTCGAACCCTCACAACCTTGCGGTCACAGGATTTTAAGTCCTGCGTGTATGCCATTCCACCACTTGCCCAGTGAGCACTAAATTTATGGAGCAACAGCGAACATAAATTTATGTGCGAATTGGGTCCTTGACAATTCGAATAAATTGTCAAGGATTAATTCGGACATATAACTTATGTTCACTTCGTTCCATAAGTTATGTCCTCATAAAAGAGGCGCGAGTCGGAATTGAACCGACGTATAGAGGTTTTGCAGACCTCTGCCTTACCACTTGGCTATCGCGCCATAAATATTTATTTCACGCCACGCACAACCGCGTCAACAATTGTGTCTACGTCAGCGATGTGTCCTTCTCCGGTCGTGCCGCAGGCCAACTTTCCCTTAACTGGGCCAATAAAATGAGCTCCAAACATTTTTAATCTCGCGCAATTCTCCTGGACGATCTTGTTCTGATACATTTCCGTGTTCATCGCCGGCGCGATCAAAAGTTTCGCCTTGGTCGCCAGGGCAATACACGTTAGTAAATTATCAGCGATACCGTAAGCGAGCTTTCCGATAATTGCGGCTGTTGCCGGGGCAACGAGCAAAATATCCGCCTCTTCGGCCAGGCGGATGTGTGGCATCTGCCAAGAATCGTCATTATGCTCAAACATCTCGCGGTAAACTTTTTCACCGGCAAGGGCGGATAATGTCGTCGGGGTTATAAAATGCTCGGCTTCTTTGGTCATCACGACCGAAACTTTAAATCCCTTTTCAAGAAGCCGCCGGAGGATATCGGCGGATTTATAGGCGGCAATGCTGCCCGTTACACCCAAAACAATTCTTTTTGGATTGACCACTTCTTAAACTCACTTTCCGATGCTTGCGACAGAGGGTGTGTGCCGATTTTAATCCTTCGACGCGTTCACTTCGTTCACTTGCTCAGGATGGTTTCAGGGATGGCGAGCGAAGTCGAACCATTAAGCGACGCCTTTTTCCCTGCCTGTCCGGCAGGCAGGCCGCCGGTGCGCTTGTCAGCAACCTGTTTGGCCTCGATTTTCCCTTGGGTAATTTCCTCCAGGGCAATGGTCGTGAATTTATCTGAAGCGGGTTTCTGGATGAGGCAGGGTTTGCCATCCGAAAGTTCTGTGGCACGGTTGGCGGCCATGCGGACAAGCCGGTACACGCTACCACCGGAATGCGGCAACAATTCTTCAATAGATCTCTGTTCCATGAACCTACCCCCTTTTTACGTTATGATGTGACAAAATACGCCTATTTTACGAACATTAAGAATAGATATATATAGCACATGCGGTCAGCGTTGTCAAAAAAATTATCACCCAGACTTTATGCTCCAACCTAATAGCTGGCCTTGAGTTACGGCTTGGTCTGAATTTCCGAATAAACAATCCTTTCAAGCCTTCGCGCGGCTTTTTTCAAATTGTCATTAACGACAATGTGGTCGTAACCCTTGGCCTCTTTTAATTCCCTGCGGGCGGTCTCCAGCCGCACATCCATCGCCGCCCTGGCTTCGGACCCTCTTTTATGAAGGCGCTCTCTCAAAACCGCGAGCGATGAAGTTTTGATAAAAATCGTGACGGCCTTGGGGAATTTTCGGCCGACCCTCCTGGCGCCCTTGACATCAATGCACAACAGAACGTGTTTACCTGACGCGAGAAAATCTTTTACCTGTTTGTGCGGCGTCCCGTAATAGTTGCCGAATACTTTTTCCGATTCCAAAAAATACCCGGCCGCTTTCCTGCGCACAAATATCTTCCGGCTGACAAAAAAATAATCTCGTCCGTCGCGTTCGCCCGGACGCATGGGTCGCGTCGTAACCGAGGTGGTCTTGACAAGCTTGCGGCGCAGTCCGCGGCGGGCCAACAGTTTTTTATAAAGCGTCGTTTTCCCGGCTCCCGACGGGCCGGAGAGAATAATTATCTTACCCTTGCCCATAATCTGGCCATCCCGGAGAAAATAAATACCAAATCACAAACAAGGATATAACCATTTGCCTGGAATTTGGCATTGGAACATCGCGCCGCCCAACAACATTTATTCGATGTTTTGCGCCTGTTCGCGGATTTTTTCGATCTTGCTTTTCAGGGCGACCACCGCGCCAACAACGATTTTGTCCTGCAGCTTGGAACCGATGGTGTTGGTTTCCCTCTGCATTTCCTGGGCGATGAAATCGATCTTTTTACCCGCCGAGACCCCGCTTTTTAAAAAAGCGCCGGCCTCCTGGATATAGTGCTCCAGCCTGGACATTTCCTCGTTGACATCGCATCCTTTTTGAAGCGCCCCAAACTCTTCGGCGGTCAACTCTTTATGCTTTGCCTGCAGGATAATTTTCGAACGCATTTTGATTTTCTTGATCTGCCGGATCATCCGCTTGAGCTTGTCCTGGATATCGGCCGCCAGGCTGCGCCCTTCACGCTGGCGCATCTGGTCAAGCCCCTGAAATGCCCGCCGAAGGCTTTTCTCCAGCGCCGGCCATATGGCTTCCGGATCCAGGAAAGATTCTCTTGTTTCCACCGCGCCGGGCAACCTGACGATGTCGGACAAACGCAAATCGTTTTCCAAATGGAATTCCCCGGAGAGATCTCTAGCGTAGCGCAGATATTTTTGGACCACTTCTCTGTTTAAAACGATATCTTGTGAAGGTTTTTGCGTAATTTTAATGGAAACCGTCACACGGCCGCGCTCGATATCCTTCTGGGCGAGCTGCTGGATCTTCCCCTCCAGCGAGCCAAACCCGCCCGGCAAATAAAACGCGATATCAAAATACCGGTGGTTAAGGCTTTTCACCTCAACGACCATCTTGACCTGCCTCCATATCAACTGCGCGCCGCCGAATCCCGTCATGCCTTTGATCATGCCCACACCTTCTTTTTCTGCTTTTGAATTGTTATGATTTTTGTTGGATAAAACTCCAGGACAAGCTCGTCGGGGTCGAACCAAAGCTTGATCTCGCGCTCAGCCTCTTCCGGAGTTGAGGAAACATGAACGACGTTTTCATAAAGCCCGTCGGTCCGGATGCGTCCGTAGGCCCCGCGGACACTTTGGGGCGCCGCTTCTTCCGGGTTGGTCGCGCCGGCAACGGCCCGGCATTTTTTTATGGCGTCACGTCCGTAGTAAACAACGGCTATTAATTTGTGAACACGATGATATTCTCCCGCCAGGTAGGCGACGATTTGGTCAAAAAAGGGCTTGTCGCCAAGATGTTTGTAATGTTCCCTGGCGATGTCGCGGGAAGTTTTCGTGATATGAATGCCGACCATTTCCAGGCCTGTATGCCCGAATTTGGTCAAGATGCTTCCAACGAGCTGTTTGCTGATACCGTCGGGCTTGATGATAACAAGGGCGGGTTCACTCATGACTTGAATTTGGCGATAATGCGGTCCAGGTCGTCCAGCGAATAATATTCGATGACGATCTTGCCCTTTTTCTTCCTGGCCTGGATGGAAACCTTTGTCCCCAGCGCGTTCTGCAGCTGCTCTTCCAGCGCGGCGAGCTCGCGATCTCTCGTCTCCCGGGGCTTTGCCCGTCGAGCGCTGTCCTTTGCTCCCGAACGGACGATCTCCTCAAGCTCACGCACGGACAATCCCTTTTTGAGGACAAGATCGAAAAACTTTTTTTGTTCACCCGGGGACTCAACGCCCAACAGGGCCCGGGCGTGACCGACGGAGAGTCCGCCGTCGTAAACGCTTTGCTGGATTTCGGCGGGCAACTTCAGCAGACGCAGCAAATTGGTTACCGTCGAGCGGTCCTTGCCCACCGATTCCGCGACCATATCCTGCGTATAACGAAATTCCTCAATAAGTTTTTTATAGGCCTCGGCTTCTTCGATCGGATTTAATTCTTCGCGCTGGATATTTTCGATCAACGCCAGCACCAACGCTTCCTGGTCGGAGACCTCACGGACGATTGCCGGAATTTCCTGCACGCTTAAACTGCGCGCCGCCTTCAAGCGGCGCTCACCGGCGACGACCTGATATTTGCCATCTTTAAGGCGGACCAGGACCGGCACCAAAATGCCTTTTTCTTTTATGGAAGCCTTCAACTCCGCCAGCTTATTCTCGTCATAATGCGTGCGCGGCTGGAACGGATTATCCTGAACCAGCTCGGTCTTCAGGAAAGTGACTTCCCCTCCCGGCTTGCTGACTTTATCCGGAATAAGCGCCGATAACCCCTTGCCTAAAGCCCTGGTTTCCATGGATCCTCCCATCATGTTCATTTATTGAACGCTTAAACATATTTTCATGAGGCCATCTTTTCGTCCGCATCTGCCTCTCCTAACTCCTTTATATTCAGTCTATTATGTATTTTCTGGCCGATCCCAACGATCTCTGCGGCCAGCTCACGATACTTTTTGGCTCCAATTGATGCCCCGTCATAAACGGTTATCGGCTTTCCATGACTTGGCGCCTCACTTAAACGAATGTTACGGGGTATTATAGCGCTATAGACCTTGTCTTTGAAATATCCTTTAATTTCATTAATAACTTCGGTGGTCAAGTTTGTTCGATAGTCCGCCATTGTGAGCAAAACGCCTTCAATGTCCAGACTGGGATTAAGTCCTTCACGGATTAGTCCCAATGTATGCATGAGCTGTGAAACTCCTTCAAGAGCATAAAACTCACACTGGATTGGGATAATGATTGAATCGCTTGCAACTAAAGAGTTTAGAGTAAGAAGCCCTAAAGACGGCGGAGAGTCAATGAACACATAATCATAATCATGAACAATAGGAGCAATGGCTTTTTTTAACCGGGTTTCCCTTGACAAAGCACCAACAAGTTCAATTTCAGCTCCAGTCAAATGGATGTTACAAGGAATAAGGTCCAAAGATGGATAGACATTTTGGATTAAAACATCGGAGGCCACCGCTTTACTGAGGATCAAATCATAAACTGACTTTTCCAGCTCATTTTTGTTCACCCCAACGCCGCTGGTCGCATTTCCTTGGGGATCCGCATCAACAATGAGAACGCGTTTGCCCAATTCGGCAATGGCGACCGAAAGGTTCACGGCCGTGGTAGTTTTGCCGGTTCCTCCTTTTTGATTACAAATGGATATAATCTTGCCCATAGCTATCCGGAACCGCAACCATGTTTCACGTGAAACATGGCCCGGTTCAAAACAAATCTCTTATTCCTATTTTCCGTCAAAATAACGACAGGTCAAGAATTATTTTATTTTTTTCTGGACTTCAGCGTAACACGAATTTTTGCCGGCTTTTTCCCTTCCATGCCAAACAGCCCGCGCTTCTCTTCGCACGCCACTTTTACAACAATCTCGTCGCGGGAAACACCCAAAATTTCGGCAGCTTTTTTAATAGCTTCCTCCACAGTGCTCCCCTCCACTTCAATGCTCTTTGACGCAATTCCAATTTTTTTAATTTTGATCGGATCCATCATGTCACCGTATGGATTTTAGACATTTTCCATTGGGCAATGGTTGAGAAGGCATAAAATAGCGTAAAATACAAAGTCAGCCCGCTGGCAAAATGATAAAAAATTGCTCCAAGAAAAACTGGCATAATGACAGCCATCATTTTCTGTTGGGCCATTTGAGCTGGATCCATCCCTCCCATGTTTTTGGCGGTCAATTTCTGTTGAATAGCCATAACAAAAATCATCAAAATTGGCAATAAATTAATCTCGTTTCCAATAAATGGTAAAGAAAATGGGAGAACGGCGACTCTGTCCGGCTCCGAAAGGTCTTTGATCCACAGGAAATGTGCCCCTTTAAAGGAAACCGAACGCCATAAAACCTGATAAAGTCCGATAAAAACAGGCATTTGCAAAAGCATCGGCAGGCACCCGCCTAATGGATTGATCTGATATTTTTTGTATAATTCCATCGTTTCGGTGCTCATTTTCTGCGGATTATCACGATATTTCTCGCGCAAAGCTACGATCTTGGGCTGTAGCTCCTGCATTTTTCGCATCGAAACCATGCTCCGCAAGGTCAAGGGATACATGATCAAATAAATCAGAATGCTGACTAGGATGATGGCCACACCCCAATTGGGTAGCACTTTATGAATCCCATGTAAAATACTATCAATAATTTTAGCTATAGCATCAAATAAAGTGATGCGGTAATAACGTTTAATTTCCTCAAAACCTGATTTATATTTCGCCAATAAGTCCGATTTTTCCGGCCCAACAAAAATAAGAGAAGAAAAAGAAAGGCTTGCTCCTGGCGAAATATTTACAGCCGCAGCCCTCACATTAATTTGTAATTCATTGTTACTCAAATAGTTAAGCGCATATCCGTCGGTTTCATAAAGAGGTTTTGTGATCGCACAGAAGTAGCGGCTCCGGAATGCGCTCCAAAAAACACGACCCGGCATATCTTTTCGCTCTTTTTCCGTAAATTTAAACGCATTGCTCTTGCGCTCAATCCCGCTTGCTGAAGAGATCACATATTCGAACAACGCACGGTCCTGCGCAAGCCCGCCATGTTCTTTGTCAAGATTGGACATATCCAAAACGACACCTTGAGCTTTCCAGGTAATCAGTTTGGACATATTTATCTTGTTTTGTATAGTTGTTTGCGTTTCAATCGTATAATCATCCCCTGAAACCGTATACAGTCGTTGAATTGTCAAATCTGGTGCATCATATCGGTAAAGAATGTCTAAAGCGCCGGCCCGTTCCAAAACAAACTCTACGTGATCGTACTCCGGCGCGCCGCCCATCCCGCGAACGGGAAGAGTCAGATTATATTCTTTCAGGAATACCTTGCGCAGTGTGCCGCCAATGTTAGAAAATTCCACAACAAATTTAGGAGTCTCGATTGTCTCTATTTTGGCTTCGCTGGGGCGGGAAACCGGAACGGGAGAGGGGAGGGCATCAGACAAAAATGTGGTCGATTTATTTGCAAGTATATTGTTATCAGCGTGTTGTAACAAACTTGGCTGGGGCGCGCCTGGACGAGAATGCGGGAAAAAAGCTGTCCAAAGAGCCAATATCAGCACGGATAGTATGGTTGCCAGAAGAAATCGTTTTTCCATATCAGAAAGTTACTTCAGTGGATCATATCCTCCCCGGGAGAACGGAGAGCAACGCGCAATACGAAGGATTGCCTTTATGCCGCCTCTAACCACGCCATATTTCTCGACGGCCGAAAGGGCATAATGAGAGCAGGATGGGTAAAACCGACAAGCGCGGGGGAACAATATCCCGCCAAAACCTTGATATCCTCTGATTATTATTGCAAGGATCCGGGTCGTCATTGTTTTGTGTCCGCGCCGGGTTGCGTACGAAAATCCTGTTTCCCGACGGGGGAAGGCGTGCGGCCGGCCGGAAAGAGCTTTATTTGCCTAACCTTCTGCGCCCCTTTGCTCGACGGCGCCGAAGGACTGCCCGGCCATCTGCGGTTTTCATTCTTTTGCGAAATCCGTGGGTCCTTTTGCCGCGAAGATTAGACGTTGTCTTCAAATGCTTTTTCATAATTGGTCAATTATAACATAGGCCTTTTCTTAGTCAAGCGATTTCCAGATAAAACAGGGACAAAACACCTTGCGGTTAAGGATGTTGGGGATTCCAGCCCCCCGTCGGGCGAACTACGCTCTTGAAGGCGGCGGGAGGGAGGCCTGAACAAATAATGTTTGAAATCAAAATTTTCTCTGTTATAATAAAACCAATTTTGCGCCTGACATTTTTGACGATCCATGCGGCGCGTTTTGCTCGACGCATACAAAACATACAATGCCGTTAGTCTTCGAAACTCAAACCAAAACCAGCCCACTCCAGCGGCACGAGAAAGCAGCCTCTAACTGCAGCAAGCAACCCCTGCTGTGAACAACTTGTTAATAATTTTGTAAATGACTCCCAACGAACACAGTGCCAACATGTTACAACTTTTACTCATTCCACAATGTCGAACCTGACTTCTGTTTGGGAAAAATCGCAGCCGCGGATTCAAGAGAGGGTAGGGAAAGCCTCTTATGAAACGTGGTTTTCTGCCATTGCGGTCAAGGAAAAAACTCCTGGAATTTTAACGGTCGAGACTCCGGACGATTTTTTCAGGGCGTGGATCGTTGATCATTATCAAAGAGACCTTCAGGAAATTCTGGATACAACCGCACAGCGGCCGGTTTCACTCGAATTTTCCGTCAATACAACCATTCTTAGTGCTGACACCCAAACCCGCCTTGCCCGGCTGGAGCAAAATTTTACTCGCACCGAAGGCATCCAGTCGGTTTTAAACGCCCGCTTTACTTTTGATAACTTTGTTATCGGACCCTCCAACCGATTTGCCTGCGCGGCCAGTTTGGCCGTCGCTGAATCACCGGCCAAGGCTTACAACCCATTATTTATTTATGGGAGAGTGGGGCTCGGAAAAACACACCTTATCCAGGCCATTACACACAGGATCCGGCAATTGTACCCGGCCATGAAACACTGTTACATGTCCTCCGAGCAATTTACCAACGAATTAATCAACGCCATCCGCAACCGCTCAACAAGTCAATTCCGCAAAAAATACCGGGAGATCGATGTTCTCCTGATCGATGACGTCCAGTTTATCGCGGGCAAAGAATCCACCCAGGAAGAGTTCTTCCACACATTCAACGCCCTGCATGATAACCGTAAACAAATTATCATCACCTCGGACCGGCCCCCGAAAGAAATTGCCAACCTGGAGGAGCGCTTAATCTCGCGCTTTGCCTGGGGGCTTGTCGCGGATATTCAACCGCCGGACTACGAAACGCGCGTGGCGATCTTGAGAAAAAAGATAAAAAACGAGGCCATCCAGGTCCCCGACGACGTTATTTATTTTATCGCCGAACAGGTCAGGGCAAACATCCGTGAGCTTGAGGGGGCGCTGATCCGTGTGGCCGCTTATTCTTTATTGGAGGAAAAGCCGATCACCCTGGATATGACCGTTAAAACTCTCAAGGATATGGTGCGTGAAACGGCTAGGGCCATCAGTATTGATGTGGTGCAAAAAACCGTCGCGGAATTTTTCCGTGTTCCGCTTTCGGAATTACGAGCCAAAAAAAGGACCAAAAACATCGTTTTTCCAAGACAAATCGCGATGTATCTTTCCCGGCAATTAACCGCGCAATCCTTGCCCGAGATCGGAAATGCCTTTGGCGGGAAAGACCACACCACAGTGCTGTACTCTTGTAAAAGAATTGAGCAGGATTTAATAAAAGATGGGGAAATAAAAAATATTGTGGAAAAATTACTAACACTACTGCAAAGATAATTTGGCTTTACTAACATTCTTTGCACATGCTTTTTAATTACAACCCTTGGTATTATAACGGGTTTTGTTTTTGTTCTATTTATTCACAGGCACTACCAATACGGATACTATTTTAAATCTTTAAATAACAAGAAGAGGTAATGTCTATGATCTTCAAAACTTCCCAGGAAAATCTGTTGGCCGGGATCCAGACTGTTCAGAATATTGTTTCCAGCAAGGCAACACTTCCAATACTGTCCAACATCCTTCTCGAAGCCAAAGGCGCAAAACTCAAGCTCAATGCGACCGATTTGGATATGGGTATATCTTGTGAAATACCTGTGGATATTATGGAAGAAGGCGCAATAACTATTCCTGCCAAACGATTTGGCGATATTGTTCGGGAATTACCTTCCGGGGATATCACGCTTAGCGTCAAGAAAAATAATCAGGTCGATATTGAGGGGAAGCAGTGCCGCTTTAAATTGGGCGGGCTCCCCAAGGATGAGTTCCCGAAATTCCCTGAATTTAAAGATAAAGAGGCGATCCAGATCGAGCAAGCAACTCTTAAAGAAATGCTGCGGTTGACTTCTTTTGCTGTTTCTCACGAAGAGTCGCGGCATGTTTTAAATGGTATTTTGATCGAAATTTCCGATAATACCCTTCGTATTGTGGCCACGGATGGACGGCGGCTGGCAAAAATAGAAAAGAAGCTCCCGGGCATTATTAAAAAAGAGATCGCCGTCATTGTTCCCATTAAGGCCGTACAGGAAATCAGCCGCAACTTACAGGAAGAGGGAGCGCTTTTATTGATTGTCGGGACGAACCAGGTCCTGTTTGAAGTCAATGGTGTGTTAATCGCCACGCGCATTATTGAAGGGGAATTCCCGAATTATAACCAGGTCATCCCCAAGCCGGCCAAAAACAGGATTAAAATGAAAACCCAGGACGTGCTTTCTTCCATCCGTCGGGCGAATTTGTTGTCCACCCCGGATTTTCAGGCCGTCAAATTTGAGATCTTCCCCAACAAGCTGGTCATCTCGAAATCCACGCCCGATATCGGGGAGTCCCGGGAGGTCATCCCGGTGGAATACGATGGAGAAGAAATGATGGTCGGATTTAATCCCCAGCTGCTTATCGATTTTTTGAAAAATATCAACGATGAACAGATCCATATGGAAATACTGGGTACGGACAAGCCCGCCGTAATGCGCCTGCAGGACTATTTGTATTTGGCGTTGCCGATGAGAATATAAAAAGAAAAATAAAAAAAATCTGGCAATTTTTTCATGGATAGTATAAAAGATATCATTCCCCGGGTCGTAGAAAAGATGATCCGTCAAAGGGCCGGGGAGCAGGGGGCGCTCGAGCAGGCCTGGAAGGACGTTCTGGCAAAGCAGGGATTAAAACACGTGACGCTGGTTGGTCCGCGTGATGGCAGTTTGCTGGTTTCCGTAGATTCTCCGGCGAGGCTGTATCATCTGCGCACGCGCAAGGCCGCGATTTTAAGGCAATTGCGGGAGAAAGTACCCGAGATCAAGGACATAATATTTAAAGTAGGCGAGCAAAAATGACACCCGTTAAAACAGACAAAAAATCTGGCAAAGCGGTTACGGCGCGGGACGCTGTCGCAATAAAATCCGACCGCGGGCATAATTATGACGCGACGAATATCCAGGTTTTGGAGGGGATTGAGGCCGTCCGCCGCCGTCCGGCGATGTATATCGGAGACACCGGCGCGCGCGGGCTGCATCATCTGGTCTACGAGGTCGTGGATAATTCCATCGACGAGGCGATGGGCGGATACTGTAATCGCATTGATGTGGTCGTCAACGAAAACGATTCAGTGACTGTCACCGATAATGGCCGCGGCATCCCGGTCGACATTCACAAGGCCGAAAAAAAGCCTGCCGTGGAAGTTGTTCTAACGACCTTGCACGCCGGGGGGAAATTCGACCACAGCAGTTATAAGGTCTCCGGCGGCCTGCATGGCGTTGGGGTCAGCTGCGTTAACGCCCTTTCCGAATGGCTGGAGGTCGAGGTCAAGCGCGACGAGAAGATCCATCACCAGCGCTATGAGCGGGGCATTACTAAAACAAAACTTGCCGTCATCGGCAAGACAAAGACGACCGGGACGCGTGTTACGTTCAAGCCGGACAAACAGATCTTTACGGAAACGACCACCTGCTCTTACGATACGCTGGCCAAGCGCTTGCGCGAATTGGCCTTTTTAAATCAGGGCCTGGTCATTTCGCTCACCGACAAGCGCGGCAAGCAACCCAAAGAAGCGGTTTTTGAGTTTAAGGGCGGCATCGTTTCGTTCGTGGAGCATCTAAACGCGGCTAAAAACGTTTTGCACAAGAAGGTCATTTATTTTTCACGGGAGCGGGAGGGCGTCCAGATCGAAACGGCGCTGCAATATGACGATGGCTACGCCGAAAATGTTTTCGCGTACGCGAACAATATCCATACCATCGAAGGCGGCACCCACTTGAGCGGTTTTCGGTCGGCATTGACGCGCGCCGTCAACAATTATGCCAAAACAAAGAATCTGTTGAAAAACGAGATTGCCATTACCGGCGAGGACACCCGCGAGGGATTAACGGCCGTTATCAGTGTCAAGGTCCCCAATCCGCAATTTGAGGGGCAGACCAAGGCCAAGCTGGGCAACTCCGAGGTGGAAGGGCTGGTCGCCTCCGCCACTCTGGAGGCGCTGGGCGCGTTTTTTGAGGAGAACCCGTCGGTCGCCAACCAGATCATCGACAAGGTTATTACTGCTTCCCGTGCCCGGGAGGCGGCCCGCAAGGCGCGTGAGCTGACTCGGCGCAAGGGGGCCCTTGACATGGGCGGGTTGCCGGGCAAGCTGGCGGATTGTTCCGAAAAAGATCCGGCGTTATGCGAGCTTTATCTAGTGGAAGGGGATTCTGCCGGCGGGTCCGCGAAGCAGGGGCGGGACCGGACGTTCCAGGCGATTTTGCCGCTCAAAGGAAAGATTTTAAACGTCGAAAAATCCCGTCTGGATAAAATTTTAAGCAATGAAGAGATCCGGACGATCATCACCGCCCTGGGGACCGGTGTCGGCGAAGAATTTAACGTCGAAAAATTACGTTATCATAAAATCATCATTATGTGCGACGCCGACGTGGACGGCTCGCATATCCGCACGCTTTTGCTGACGCTCCTTTACCGCCAGATGCGCCAGCTTGTGGAAAATGGCTATGTGTACATTGCCCAGCCGCCGCTGTACAAACTAAAACGCGGCAAGCGCGAAGAATACATCGATACCGACAAAGAGATGAGTGAGTTGATTTTGGAAATGGGGCTTGAAGGACTTCAGATCAAAGGGGTCAGGAACAAGCAGCAATATTCCAGTCCCCAGCTTAGGGAGATGGTTCAGGCCACGACAGAACTGGAAAGGATAATCGAAATACTGACAAAGCGTGGAGTAGGCTTTGAAGAATATGTGGATAATATTGATGCCAAGACCAAGAATATGCCTATTTATATGGTGAGAGTGGAGGGTAAAACCCATTTTGCCTATAGCGATAAAGAGGTCGCCGAGTTCACCAAAAAGGATGAAGAAACGCAATATATTGAAATATTTGAACATGAAGACCTGGAGCGCATCGAAAAGGTGTTAAATAAACTGGATTTGAGCATTTCTGATTATATTTCTCCCGAGATGGGGGAAAATTACGAAGTCGCCGGTCAAAAGAAGACGGAAAAGGCCAAGGTCAAAAAGGACGCACCGAACAAGCCGCTTTTTATTCTTGAGGACGACCAGGGCAAGCACGAGGTGTTTTCTTTGCGAGAAGTTTTGGACGTTGTGCGCACGCAGGCCCACAAGGGGATGCATGTCCAGCGCTATAAGGGATTGGGCGAGATGAATCCTCAACAGTTGTGGGAAACCACCATGGACCCTTCGCGCAGGACCATTTTAAAGGTAGTGCTGGAAGACGCGGTGGAAGTTAACAAGACTTTCGAAATGCTGATGGGCGATGAGGTCGAACCCCGGAGGGTCTTTATCGAGACCAACGCCCACCAGGTAAGAAATCTGGATATTTAGACGGACGAAATTTCATGGAACGATCAGGCGGAACAACAGAAAAAATCATCCCGGTATATATCGAAGAGGAAATGAAGAATTCGTATCTTTCCTATTCGATGAGCGTCATCGTCGGCCGCGCGCTGCCGGATGTCCGTGACGGCCTCAAGCCCGTGCACCGCCGTGTTTTGTACGCGATGAAAGAGCTTTTCCTGGAACACAGCAAGCCTTACAAGAAAAGCGCGCGTATCGTCGGTGAGGTCCTGGGTAAATACCATCCGCACGGTGACGTGGCTGTGTACGACACCCTGGTGCGCATGGTGCAGCATTTTTCATTGCGCTATCCCCTGGTCGACGGACAGGGGAATTTTGGTTCGGTGGACGGGGACGCCGCCGCGGCCATGCGTTACACCGAGGCGCGGATGGCGGCCATCACCGAGCAGGTCCTGGCCGATATCGACAAGGAAACCGTGGATTACGCGCCCAACTTCGACGCGACGTTGCAGGAGCCCGTCCTTTTGCCGTCGGCTTTGCCCAATCTTCTGGTCAATGGTTCCAGCGGGATCGCCGTCGGCATGGCGACCAATATGCCTCCGCACAATCTGGGGGAGATCGCGGATGCCATCGTGTTGTTGGTGGACGAGCCGGACACCACGGTCCCGGAGCTCAACAAGATCGTCAAGGGGCCGGATTTTCCGACAGGCGGCATTATCTGCGGACGGGAAGGCATCAAGGATGCCTATGCGACGGGGCGCGGCAAAATAACGCTACGGGCGAAAGTCAACATTGAACACCAAAAGAACAATAAAGACAGCATTATTATTACGGAGATCCCGTATCAGGTCAATAAATCCAACCTGATTAGCGCGATGGCCGACCTTGTTCAGGAAAAAAAGGTCGAGGGCATTACCGACATCCGTGATGAGTCCGATAAGGACGGGATCCGCGTTGTCCTGGAATTGCGCCGCGACGTCGAACCGCAGATCATCCTGAATTATCTTTATAAACACACCCAGCTCGAAACGACCTTCGGCATTATTAATCTGGCGCTGGCTAACGGCACGCCGCGCGTCCACAATCTTAAGCAGCTGATGGTGTATTTTATCGATCACCGTCGTATTGTTATCCGTCGCCGGACACAATTTGATCTGGACCGCGCGCTCAAGCGCGCGCATATTCTCGAAGGCCTGCGCATCGCCATCAAGTCTATCAATGAGATCATTAAAACAATACGCGAGTCAAAGAGCACCGCTGAAGCCAAGGCCGCGTTGATGAAAAAATTTGAGCTTTCCGACATGCAGGCCCAGGCCATTCTGGAGATGCAATTGCAGCGGCTTACCGCCCTGGAGCGCGACAAGATCGAAGCTGAATATCAGGCCCTTTTGAAAGATATTGAGAATTACCGCGTGATCCTGGCCTCTGAAAAGAAGATCGACGGGATTATCAAGGATGAGCTCCTTGAAATCAGGGAAAAATATGCCGATGAGCGCCGCACGGAGATCACCGGCAAGGCCGAGGAAATAGAGGTTGAGGATTTGATCGCTGAAGAGAGCATGGCGATCACTATTAGCAACGACGGATATATCAAGCGGCTGGCCGTTTCCGCCTACCGCAAACAAAAACGCGGCGGCAAAGGGGTCGCGGCCATGACCACCCAGGAGGAGGATTTTGTCCAGGATCTGTTTGTCGCCTCCACGAAAGACTATCTTCTGATTTTTTCAGATCAGGGCATGGTGCGCTGGTTAAAGGTGTATGAAATCCCCGTCGCTTCGCGCATGGCCAAGGGGAAAAATATCATCAACCTTTTGACGTTTAGCAAGGATGAAAAGATCAGCGCCATCGTGGCCGTGAAAGAATTTAATCCCGACCAATATTTGATTTTTGCAACCGCACAGGGCAATGTCAAGAAAACATCACTTTCCGCTTACAGCAACCCCCGCAAAGGCGGAATTATCGGCATCGGCCTGGAGAAAGGCGACCGTTTAATCGGGGTCGCGCTTAGCAACGGCAAAAGCGAAGTTCTGTTGGCGACGAGAAATGGCAAGGCGCTTCGTTTCGCCGAGAAACAAATTCGTGATATGGGCCGCGGCGCCAAGGGCGTGCGGGGCATCAACCTTGAAAAAAGCGATCACGTCATCAGCATGGTCGTCTTTCCTTCGGATATCGGCAAAACGGGCAGCACATTATTGACCGTGAGCGAAAATGGTTTTGCCAAGCGGTCGGACTTTGAAGAATATCGTATCCAGTCCCGCGGCGGCAAAGGGATCATTAACATGAAAGTCACCGATAAAAATGGTCCGGTCGTCGGCGCTTTGGCGGTCATGCCTGATGATGAGATCATGACGGTGACTAAAAAGGGCATGATCGTCCGCTGTCCTCCCAAAGACGTCCGCGAGACCGGCCGCAGCGCGGTCGGTGTGCGGCTGATCAGCCTTGAGAAGGGCGATGAGGTCAGCTCGGTCGCTATCGTCGTCGCCAAAGAGGACGAGTAATACGCCCCGAAATATTCTTTGCTTCCATAATCAATTTGGTTTACAATTTGCTTTTATAATTTCGACCCCATCGTCTAGCCTGGTCAGGACACCCCGCCTTCGGCGGGGCAAGCACGGGTTCAAGCAGAGGGGATACGAAGTGTTTTTTGTTTATGTTTTGCAAAGCCAAAAAGATCAAAGGTATTATGTTGGATATACCAAGGATATTGAACGTAGAATAAAAGATCATAACCGCGGCAAATCAAAGAGTGTCCGAAATAGAGGACCGTTTCAATTAATATACAACGAGCCCTTTGCCACAAGAGTAGATGCTGTCAACCGAGAGAAGCAGATAAAAAGGTATAAAGGCGGAGAGGCTTTTAGAAAGTTGATTCAGCAAAACACTTCCGACCCCATCGTCTAGCCTGGTTAGGACACAAGCTTTTCAAGCTTGCAGCACGGGTTCAAATCCCGTTGGGGTCGCTTTTCTTTTTTGATGGATCCCTCCCTAAAAATATTTTGGCGAAAATGCAGTGATTTTGTTTGCAGCCGTCAGTTCCTTTTTGTTTTAATCGGGATTGGCCTTTTGCTGCGGCTCAAATATTATTCGGAAAATCTTTCTCTGTGGCTGGATGAAGCCGCCCTCGTTTTGGAGATTTTACGGAGGTCGTTTTCGGAAATTTTCCTTGTCACGAATTATAACCGGTATTCTCCCACCGCACCCGTCGGATTTTTGCTTTTGGAAAAAAGCGTCATCGCTTGCCTGGGTAGCAGCGAATGGGCGCTGCGATTGGTCCCCCTTGCGTGTTCGGTTTCTTCCGTTTTTTTATTTTTGCCGCTGGCGAAAAAATATGTGCGCGTTAAAGCGGTTCCTGTGGCGCTGGCGCTCTTTGCGTTCGCCGGACCGTTGATCTATTATTCGGCCCAAGTCAAGCCGTACTCCTGCGACGTGCTGGTGGCGATTTTTGTGTTTTTGGGTGCGGCGCATATCCGCGATGCGCAATTGGGCCCCGGACATACAATCGTGGTCGGGGTGATTGCAGCGGTCGCCCTGTGGTTTTCGTACAGCGCGTTGTTTGTAGTGGGGGGGACCCTGGTAGTTTTACTGGCCTTTGCGCTGGTCGAGAAGAGGCGGGAAAAAAGTATTCTTCTTTTTTGGGTGGCGTGTCTGGCGGGAGCAAGTTTTTTAACCATGTATTTTAATGAGTTCGCGCAAATTAGCGATAATAGCGGCCTGTATCAGATGTGGCAAAAGGCGTTTATGCCCTGGCCAATTGGGTCTTGGGCGAGCCTCGTATGGTTGCAAGAGGCATTTTTAAATATGTTTCGGGAGACCCTGGGGCTGTCTTGGGCGCCGTTAGCCGCGGGGTTATTTATTCTGGGGGCGGTCGTCGTCTTTCGCAAAGACAGAGAGACGGCGATTTTGTTGTTGTCACCGCTGGCGATAGCGCTGGCCGCCGCCATGGCGCATAAATATCCTTTTTCCGGACGGCTTGTTTTGTTCCTTGTCCCGTCTCTGGCGCTTTTGATGGCGGAGGGGATTGTGTATGTCATTGATAAATTTTTAAAGCGCCCAACAGGGGTGCTGCTGTTAAGCGCGGCTGTGTTTTTTTATCCTGTCCAAAATGCGGCGGATGTTTTAAGTCGCACGCACGTTTTTGAAGAAGCGAAACCTGTCATGCGCTATTTGAA
>DPIG01000039.1 GCA_003522725.1 Candidatus Omnitrophota bacterium | reverse complement strand
TGATCCCGGCCATTGTGCAGGATTATAAATCTAAAGAAGTCTTGATGATGGCGTATATGAATATCGATTCCCTGCGCCAGACCTTGAAAATCGGCAAGACCTGTTTCTGGTCGCGCTCGCGCAAAGAGTATTGGGTCAAGGGCATGACCTCGGGGCATTTCCAGCACGTGAAGTCCGTGTCTTATGATTGCGACTGCGACACGCTTTTGATTAAAGTCCGGCAGGTGGGCGTGGCGTGCCATACATTTCGCAAGAGTTGTTTTTACAGAAAAATTAAGGAAAATCAGTGACAGGGACTAATTTTAGGAAATCAGTGACTAAAAAATCAGCAGCAAGGGAAAAAATAGTCCCTGTCACTGATTTATCGGAGAAAGAATTTTTGAATCTGACGAAGCAGGGCAACCTGATCCCCGTGTATAGGGAAATACCGGGAGACCTGGAAACGCCGGTCTCCGCGTACTTCAAGATCGCGGGCAAGAGCAAATATTCGTTTTTGCTGGAATCCGTCGAAGGGGAAGAGAAGGTCGCCCGGTTTTCATTCCTGGCCCGGGACCCGGAGGTCGTTATCCAGTCCAAGGGCGGCGAGGTGAAGATCACCCGTCACGCGACTGGCACGCCGGTCACGCGGACCACGAAAGTCCAGGATACGCCGCTCGCGTTCATCCGCGATATTCTCAAGCAATACAAGTTCGTCGCCCTGCCGGGCCTGCCGCGTTTTTCCGGCGGGCTGGTTGGGTATTTGGGTTATGACATCGTCCGTTTTTTCGAAAAACTTCCCCACACGACCAAAGACGATTTGAAATTGCCGGACACCTGTCTGGTCCTGGCCAGGGACCTGGTCATCTTCGATCACATCAATCATACGATGAAGGTGATCAGCTGCGCGCATATCGATCCCAAAAGCGCCCCGCGGAAGAAACTGCGGGAATATAAAAGATCTGTTGCCCGCATCGACGCGCTGGTGCGCGACTTGAACAAGCCGCTTGTGGTCAAAGGAAAACCGGGCAAGGGGAAGAAGGCAGGCCTCTTGGAGGTCAAGTCAAATTTCACTTCGCCCCAATTTCAGGAAATTGTGGAAAAAGCGAAGGAAAGAATCCGGGCCGGGGACATTATCCAGGTGGTGCTTTCTCAGAGATTCGCGGTTGACTTGACGACAGAACCGTTTAATATATATAGGAAGTTACGCTCGTTGAACCCGTCGCCGTACATGTATTACCTGAACTTCGCGGACGTGCGCATCGTGGGCTCTTCGCCGGAGTTGCTGGTCCGCTGTGAGGATGGCGTGGCGGAAACGCGGCCGATCGCCGGCACGCGCCCCCGCGGCAAGGATGAGGCGCAGGACGCCGCGCTGGCCAAAGATCTCCTGGGTGATCCCAAAGAAAAGGCCGAACACATCATGCTGGTCGACCTGGGACGCAACGACCTGGGCCGCGTGTGCGCGCGGGGCACGGTGCAGATCACGGAGTTCATGAACATCGAAAAATATTCGCACGTCATGCACATCGTTTCCAACGTGCGGGGAAAACTCCAGGGAGATAAAGACGGGCTGGATGTCTTGCGGGCCGCGTTCCCGGCCGGGACGGTTTCCGGCGCGCCGAAGATCCGGGCCATGGAGATCATCGACGAACTGGAAACAGTCGACCGCGGTCCGTACGCGGGATGCGTCGGGTATTTCAGTTTTTCCGGGAATCTGGATACCTGTATCACCATCAGGACGATCGTTGTGAAGGGGAAGAAGGCCTACGTCCAGGCCGGGGCCGGCATCGTGGCCGATTCAGTCCCCGCAAAGGAATATCAGGAAACGGTCAATAAAGCGAAAGCACAGCTCAGGGCCATCGAATTGGCCAGTCAATGTTAAAATAAGAAAGGTAAGGGAATGGCATGGAAGTACGTATCAGGTTGCAAAAAGTAGGGAAGTCCGCGAACAAGCATTACAATTACCGCGTTGTGGCCATCGGCCGCAACATCGCCCGTCAGGGAAGGAACCTGGAGATCCTCGGGCATTATGACCCGTCCAGGAAACCCGCGGTCGTGTCCATCAACAAAGAGAAGCTCGAACAATGGATCAAACGCGGCGCCCGGATGAGCGATACCGTCCGCTCGCTCGTAAAGAAAATATAAAATAAGTTGTTCGTATCTCGTATACCGCATCTCGTATTTCGTTAGACTTGTCCGCGAAATACGGGGTACGAGCGACGAAATACAAATGCCGAAAGGAATAAACAATGCCCGCTGAAGGAGCCGTCAATCCACTCGTTTCGCTGCCGATCATTCCGTATGTTCTGATTTTTCTGGTCTTCTGGTTTTTGGTCATCAAGCCGCAAAAGGACAAGCAAAAAGAGCACGTTGAGATGCTCAAGAATATCAAGAAAAACGACGAAGTGGTCACCGCCGCGGGCATCCACGGGACGGTCGTGCTGGTCAAGGACAAGACCGTGGTCGTGCGCGTGGATGATAACGTCAAGATCGAATTCGACAAGGAAGCGATTACCAGAATTACCAGCGTTAAGAGTTAAAGAAAAACAGGGAGACAGTGATGAGCAAAAGCCTTCGTAACAGAATCTTAATCATCCTCGGCGTCATCGCCGCCGCCGTTTATTTTACTTTTCCGGTCGAAAAACACCTCAACCTGGGACTGGACCTCAAAGGCGGCATGCACCTGGTTCTTAAGGTCGATACGGAGAAGCTGCCCGAAAACGCCCGCCAGGACGCGGTCTTGCGCGCCATCGAGATCTTGCGTAACCGCATCGACGGTATGGGGGTCGCCGAAACGGTCATCCAGCGCCAGGGGGAGACCGAAATTCTGGTCCAGCTGCCCGGCGTGACCGATCGTGACGCGGCGCTCGCCATGGTCGGCAAAGTCGCCCAGCTGGAGTTCCGTTTGGTCGACGATGACCCCGGTCGTTTGAAATCGGCCCTGGAAGGAAACGTCCCCCAGGGATTTCTTTTAAAAAATGTCAAAGAGAAGGAACGTGAGCCTGTATTGCTGGAGGACCAGGTCGCTTTAGGCGGCGAACGGATCAGCGACGCCCGGGTGGATTTTGACACGCAAGGGTTCGGACAGCCCTACATCTCTATTACGCTTAATAATGAAGGGGCCGCGGAATTCGCCAATTTGACCAAAACGAACGTGGGACGCAGGCTTGCGATCCTTCTCGATGGCGAGGTCCTTTCCGCCCCGAATATCCGGGAAGCGATCCTCGGGGGAAGCGCCCAGATCACGGGCCAATTCACCCTGGATGAAGCCTCGTTGTTATCGCTGGCGTTGCGTTCGGGGGCCTTGCCGGCGCCGATGCACGTGGAAGAGGAGCGTACCATCGGCCCGCTTCTGGGGAAGGATTCCATCGAGGCTGGCATCAACGCCACCAGGATCGGCGCCTCCCTGGTATTTCTGTTCATGGTCCTTTATTACATCAAGGCGGGATTTATCGCGGACATCGCCTTGCTGATCAACCTGCTTTTGATCTTCGGCACCATGGGATTCTTGAGCATCATGCTGCCGGAGAACCGGTTGACGTTAACCCTGCCGGGTATCGCCGGTATCATTCTGACGCTGGGCATGGCGGTTGACGCCAACGTGCTCATCAACGAACGGATCCGCGAGGAGATCAAAAACGGCCGCACCATCCAGGCGGCCATCAACAGCGGGTTCAGCCGCGCGCTCTCGGCGATCATCGACTCCAACGCGACGACCCTGATCGCCGCGTTCATGCTCTTTCAGTTCGGCTCCGGTCCCATCAAAGGCTTCGCGGTCACGTTGACGATCGGTCTTCTGACGAGCTTGTTTACGGCGCTCTTCGTCAGCCGCACGTTGTTTAACATCGCTTACAATCTGGGATTGATGCAAAAACTTCCCATGTTGAGCCTTTGGTCAAATTCGAAGATCGATTTTCTTACTTTTCCCAAAAGGACTTTCGCCTTCGCGCTTTCGACGGGGTTGATCATCGTCACGGTCATGACCATGGCCCAGAAAAAAGACGCCGCCTACGGCATCGATTTTGTCGGCGGGCAGATCCAGGAATACAAATTCAGCCGGCCCGTGGAGGTCGAACGCTTGCGGGAAGGACTGCGTAACGCGGGGGTGGAGGCGATCATCCAGCAGTTCGACCAGGCGCCGGAGGTCGTGATGATCCGCAGTTCCGCGGATACGTATGAGAAAGTTTCGCAGGAGTTCCGGAACAGGTTCCCGGAGAACAAATTTGAGATCCTGCGCATCGAGAACGTCGGNNGACCGCGTGCGCGAGAACATGCTCAAGCTCGGGCGCAAGAGCCTGCGCGAGATCATCAACGAAAGTATCAACCAGACGTTAAGCCGCACCATATTGACGACCTTCGCCACCGCCCTGGTCGTTGTGGCGTTGTATTTCTACGGCGGCGAGGTCCTCAACACCTTTGCCTTGTGCCTGATGATCGGGTTCGTGGTGGGAACGTATTCGACGGTCTTTATCGTCTCGCCCATCGTGCTGGCGTTGCAAAGGAAGAAGTAAATGTCATGTTTCAAGCAGTTGAACTCTTTGTCGACAAAATCCTGGCCCCGGATGAACTGGTCCGTACGATAGCGGACCTGCGTTATCGCCGGGTCAACCGGGTCATGGAACAAGGCGAGTTCAGCCAGCGTGGCAGCATTGTGGACATTTATCCTGCCGATTTCGACGCGCCGTTGCGGGTGGACCTCGAAAACGACCACGTCCGGTCGATCGCCACGATCAACAGCCAAACCGGCAGACCGATCTGGCAGCACAAGATCGTCATCATCCTGCCTGCCCGGGCGGCAGGCGGGCCCAACAAGCCTTCGGGGCGTGAGGTCTTCAGCGCCGACGTGCCGCTCAATAACTTTCTCGAACTCCAGAAAGGCGATTATGTCGTCCATAACAATCACGGCATCGGCCGGTATCTTGGCATCGAACCCGTGGACGTCGCCCACGGGAAAAAAGAGCACATGGTCATCGGGTATAGGGGAGATGACAAGCTCTTTGTCCCGGTCCATGACATGCATCTGGTCCAGAAGTACGTGGGTTTTCAGAAAAAGCCGCCGCGGTTGTATCCACTGGGCAGCAAGGAATGGAAGCGGGTCCGCGCTTTAATCCAGAAGCGTCTGCAGCGTCTGGCCGCGGAGCTGTTGCACGCCCAGGCCGCGCGCGCGAGTTTAAAAGGCTTCGCCTTTTCGCCGGACGTGGATTGGCAGGAGGAGTTCGAGAAAAAATTCCCTTTCGAAGAAACGCCCGACCAGACCAAGGCGGCACTTGAGGTCAAAAAGGACATGGAGTCGGTCAGGCCGATGGACCGGTTGTTGTGCGGGGATGTGGGTTACGGCAAGACGGAGGTGGCGTTGCGGGCGGCGTTCAAAGCGGTCATGGACAACAAACAGGTCGTTGTGCTCGTGCCGACGACGATCCTGGCGGAACAGCATCATTACAATTTCAGCAACCGGCTCAAAGATTTTCCGGTAAAGGTGGCCATGCTCAGCCGCTTTCGTACCCGCGGGGAACAAACGGCGATCCTCAAAGAGCTGCGGGAAGGCGGGGTGGACATCGTCATCGGCACGCACCGGCTGCTTTCGAAAGACATCGCGTTTAAGGACATCGGCTTGATCATCATCGACGAAGAACAGCGTTTCGGCGTGCGCGCCAAAGAGCGCTTGAAACAATTCCGCCTTCTGGCGGATGTGCTGATGCTGACCGCGACCCCGATCCCGCGCACCCTTTATATGGCCTTGACCGGCGTGCGGGACATGTCGGTGATTGCGACACCGCCGCAAAGCCGTATCCCGGTCAAGACCGGGATCGTGGAGTTCGACGAGGAATTGATCCAGTCGGCCATCGACCGCGAGCTCAAGCGCAAGGGGCAGGTTTTCTTTTTGCACAACCGGGTTGAAGACATCGAACGGATCGCTAAAATCATAGCGCGGCTGGTGCCGCGGGCCCGGATCGGTATCGCCCACGGGCAGATGTCGGCGCACGAGCTCGAAGAGATCATGCTCAAATTTCTTAAAGGGATGGTCGATGTCCTGGTGTGTACCACGATCATCGAGTCCGGCATCGACGTGCCCAACGCCAATACGCTCATCGTCAACCGCGCGGACCGCTTCGGGCTCTCCGACCTGCACCAGTTGCGCGGACGGGTGGGCCGCTTCACGCACAAGGCGTACGCGTATTTTATTATTCCGTCGCGCGGGCAGCTCTCGATCCAGGCGAAGGCGCGTATCGAGGCGATCGAAAAACACAGCGGGCTGGGCGCGGGCTTTCAGATCGCCTTTGAGGACCTGCAGATCCGCGGCGCGGGAAATATCCTTGGGCAGGAGCAGCACGGCTACATCGCCACGATCGGGTTCGATCTGTACTGCCGCCTTTTAAAAGAATCCGTGGAACATCTTAAAAAGGAAATGGCCGGCAGGGAACTTGCGAAGGGAGCGGGAACGACTCATGGATCGCTTAATTAAGGTTTTTTTTGTCGTTATTTTAATGGCAGGCACGACCGGTGTTCCGGCGCGCGCGCAAAACGTCGAGGACGGCATTATTGCCGTCGTCAATGACGAGGTGATCACCTTCAAGGATCTCCAGGATTATATCCGCCAGACCTTTGCCAGTTTGTCCGCGCAAGGCCTCCCGGATGATCAGGCCAGGGAAATCATGGCCGATCTGCAGACCAACGGCCTCAAACAGCTCATCGAGGATAAATTGATCCTAAGCCGCGCCAACGCGATCGGCATCGAGGTGCGCGACAGGCTCGTTGACCAGCGCGTCGATGAGATCAAGGCCAAGTATGCTTCCGACCAGGTATTTATGGACGCCCTGGTCAGAAATGGCGCGACGGTTACCGACCTGCGCGACAAGATCCTGGACCAGCTCAAGATCAAATTCGTGATCGACCATGAGGTCAAGTCCAGGGTATTCGTCAATCCGCAGGAGGTCACGGATTTTTACGAGCAGAACAAGGAGAGTTTCAAGAAAAGCCGGCGCGTCAACCTGGATTCGATCTACGTTACCTTTATCGCAGATAAGGAAGCGGCCCGCGCCCGGGCCAGGGAAGCCTTGGCCGGCTTGAAGGAAGGCAAGGATTTTGAAGAAGTGGCCAAACAATATTCCGATTCTTCCTCCATCGGTGTCGTTGAAGAAGGGCAGTTTCTTCCCGATATTGAAAAAGTCGTTTTTAGCCTGACTCAGAATCAGGTTTCCGATCCCGTTGAGACGGATAAAGGTATTTTTATCTTCAAGCTCAAAGGTGAGATCCCCGCCCAGGTGGCTGAACTTAGAGAGGTCAAGAGCCAGATCTATGATTTGGTGTATCGCAAGAAATTCCAGGGACGTTTTGAGCAATGGCTCGGCAAGCTCCAGAAAAAGGCCTATGTCGAGATCAAGCAATAAGCCGGTCGGCATCACGCTTGGGGATCCCGCCGGTATCGGCGCCGAGGTCGCGGCCAAGGCGCTCGCGAACCATTCCCTGCGTCGCGCCGCGCTCTTTACGATCATCGGCGATGAATGTCTCTTCCGCAAATATTTCCCCGTCCGTTACAAAAATTGTACGTTCCTTGATGTTGGTTGTCTTCAATCCGGAGATTTTACGGCCGGCCGGCCCAGCCGTCTGACGGGGAAAGCCTCGTTAGCGTATTTGCAAACGGCGGTCGATCTGGTCAAGCGCAAGCAATTGTCCGCGCTCGTGACCGCCCCGGTGTGCAAAGAGTCGATCGGGGAGATTATCCCGTCGTTCCACGGGCACACGGAATTTTTAGCCGACGCCTTTCACGCGAAGGATATCGGCATGATGTTCGTTTCCGGGCCGCTGCGCGTGCTTTTAGTGACGCGTCACATTCCGCTGGGCCAGGTGAGTAAGGCGATCCATGCCGGGGTTGTTTTCCGGGCGATCCGCTCGACCGATATCGCGTTGAAAGAATATTTCCGCCTCAAAAAACCGTTGATCGGTGTGTGCGGGTTGAACCCTCACGCCGGCGAAGGAGGCACGCTCGGCCGCGAGGAGATCCGCCACATCATCCCGGCCATCAAGCGGGCGCGCGCTGAAGGCATTAAAGTCGAAGGGCCTTTTTCGGCCGACACGATCTTTTATCCACAGAATTCCAAACGCTTTGACGCGCTGCTGGCCATGTATCACGACCAAGGGCTGGTTCCAGTGAAGGCCTTGTATTTTCGCAAGCTGGTCAATCTGACCATCGGGTTGCCCTTTGTGCGCACCTCGCCCGCGCACGGCACCGCCTTTGACATCGCCGGGAAAAACAAGGCCGACGCCTCATCGATGACCGAGGCTATTAAACTGGCCGGGGACACTATGCTTGTG
>DPIG01000066.1 GCA_003522725.1 Candidatus Omnitrophota bacterium | reverse complement strand
AACATTTAATGTGAGGCAATGCGAAGGAAGATAATCGGGTTGACAAGTTTATGCTTAAAACATACAATTGTATGCGTTGAGGATATAAACGATGGCCGTCTTCACAAAAAATAAAGCCGAGCTGCTAAAGCTGTTTTTCACCAATCCCGAGAAGTCATTCTACATGCAGGAGATCGGCAGAATCTTGGGGATAAAGCCAGGGGTGTTCCAGCGGACCCTCAACAATATGGCGGCAGAGGGGATCCTGGAGAGCGAATACCGGGCCAACGCCAGATATTTCCGGATCAATAAACGTTATCCTCTTTATAGGGAATTAAAGAATCTTGTTTCGAAGAGTGCCGGTGTCCAGGAAAATATTCAGGAAGCCCTGCGCGGGCTGAAAAATATTCAGCTCGCCTTTATCTACGGATCTTTCGCGAAAGACAAAGCGCATGCCGTCTCTGACATTGACCTGATCATCGTCGGCAAACCGGACGAAAACGTCCTGATCGCCGGACTGGATCAACTGGAACATCGTCTGCAGCGGGAAATCAATTACAATCTGTATTCTCCGAAGAAATTCAAATCGGACATAAAGGGCAGAAACTCTTTTCTCCGGGAAGTTTTAAATAATAAGAAAATAATGCTGATAGGCTCACAGGATGGATTACGAGAAATTTGTAAAAAATAACCTCATCAAGAAAGTAAACCCGGATGTTGTCCAGATCAAGCATCAGCTCAAGCGCGCGATGCAGGACCTGGAAACGGCTCAAGCGAATCTGAAAATTGACCTGACGTGGGCCTTGACCATCGCCTACCACTCCATGATCCGCGCCTGCCGCGCCCTGATGTATTCAAAGGGGTATTTGCCGACAACCCAGCAGACCCATAAAACAATCATTGAATTCACAAAACTTGTCCTGGGTGATGAATATCACGACCTTTTGGCAAAGTTTAACCGCCTGCGCCGGAGAAGACACAGCTTTATCTACGATTCGGAAAATCACATTAATCACGAAGAGGCCCAATCGGCCCTTGAGACGGCGAAGAAAGTGATCGTCGAAATCAAGGCCAGAATTTAGGGAAGTGAAGTGGTTATAACATCTAACCACCCAAACCGTTACAAAATGTCACGGATTGGCAGAACCGATAATAAACCCCCGCGCCGAATGGTACGGGGGTTTTTATTCATTGACAATTACTTTTAAAATCAGTATATTATAAACTTAATTTCGGGATAATCGGAATATCTTCAAGAATGTTCTAACCCCGTAATTTTCAACGATATAGGAGAGGAGAGAAGGTTATGGCCGAGTGGATTGGTATAGGCCGACGCGCGCGCCGCTGTTATGGATTCGATGAAGTCGCTTTGGTCCCCGGCTCCGTGACGATCAATCCGAATGAAGTGGATACGCGTTGGACGATCGCCGATAAAACGTATCATGTGCCTATCCTGGCCGCGGCCATGGACGGTGTGGTGGACGTGAAATTCGCCGTGGCCATGGGAAAATTAGGCGGCATCGCTGTCCTGAACCTCGATGGTATCCAGACCCGCTACGACAATCCCGACGAGGTTTTAGAATCGATCGCCAAGGCCAGCCCCGAAGAAGCGACCAAACTTGTCCAAAGCGTTTATCTAAAACCGGTCAAGGAAAAACTCATCGCCAAGAGGATCAAGGAGATCAAAGCGCATAAAGTCCCGGCCGTTGTCAGCTGTATCCCGCAAAACGCCAAACAGTTCTCCACCATCGCCGAAAGGGCCGGATGCGATATTTTCGTCGTCCAGTCCACGGTGGCGACGATCAAGCATATTTCCACGGAATATAAAGTGCTCGATCTGCATAAATTCTGCAGCGAATCCAATATGCCCATTATCCTTGGCAACTGTGTCACTTATGACGTGGCCCTGGAGCTGATGGAAGCCGGCGCCGCCGGGTTGCTCGTGGGCGTTGGCCCCGGCGCGGCGTGCACCACGCGCGGTGTCCTGGGGATCGGCGTCCCGCAGATCACGGTGACGGTCGACGCCGCCGCGGCCCGCGACTATTATTTCAAGCGCCGGGGGAAATATATCCCGATCATCACCGACGGCGGGATGCGGATCGGCGGGGAGATCTGCAAGGCGTTCGCCGCGGGCGCGGACGCCGTTATGGTGGGGTCATCTTTCGCGCGCGCGCATGAGGCGCCGGGGAGGGGATACCACTGGGGCATGGCCACCTCGCACGCCAATCTGCCGCGGGGAACACGTGTTCAAGTCAAGACAACCGGGACATTAAAAGAGATCCTCTTCGGACCGGCCAAGGTCGATGACGGCTCGCAAAATCTTATGGGAGCGCTTAAAACCTCGATGGGTTCTCTGGGGGTCTCAAACATCCAGCAGATGCATGATGTGGAGATGATCATCGCGCCATCGATACAGACCGAAGGCAAGGTTTTCCAGGTGGGCCAGCGGGTCGGTATGGGCAAGTAAAAAAGGACAGGTTATGCTACGTAAAATAAAAAAAGCAAGAGCAAAAAAATTAAAGCTGCGCAAAATCGTCCGCAAGCCGCCCCGGCCCACATCCAGCAAAAGCAAGTTCATCAAGACATCCCGTGCCATCGCCCGCCGGAGCCTCTCGGCCGCCAAGACCCACAAGGTCCGCAACAAAGATATCATCCTGGTGCTGGACTTTGGTTCTCAATACACCCAGTTGATCGCCCGCCGGGTCCGGGAAAGTAAAGTCTTCAGCAGGATCGTCCCCTACACGATCTCGGTCGAGGAGATCAAGGAGATCAACCCCAAAGGGCTGATCCTCTCCGGCGGCCCGTTGAGCGTCTACGACCGCGGCGCCCCGGCGCTCAAGAAAGAAATTTACAGCCTGGGGCTTCCCATCCTGGGGGTCTGCTACGGCATGCAGCTCATTTGCGACCAGCTGGGAGGCAAGGTCCAGGCCAGCAAGGAACGCGAGTTCGGCCGCGCCGAATTATTTATCGACAGCAACAAGGACCTTTTTGCCAATCTGCCCACCAACATCACCTGTTGGATGAGCCACAGCGACCAGATCGCCAAACTCCCGCCGGGGTTTACCGGCATCGCGCATACCTTAAACGCGCCTGTTGCCGCGGTCGCCAACCGTGCCAAAAAAATTTATGGCGTTCAGTTTCACCCCGAAGTTGTCCATACGCAACGCGGCGTGCAGATCCTCTCGAATTTTATTTTCAGCATCTGCGGGTGTTTGCCGCGCTGGACCATGGATAAGTTCATCGACACGACCATAAAACAGGTCAAGGAAACCGTCGGCAAAAAGAAGGTCATCCTGGGTTTAAGCGGCGGGGTCGACTCCTCGGTCGCCGCGCTTTTGCTCCATAAAGCGATCGGCGCGAAACTGCAGTGTATTTTTGTCGACAACGGGTTGCTGCGCAAGAACGAGGCGGCCTCCGTCCAGAAGACCTTCAAGGGACATTTTAATATCAACCTCAACGTCATTAACGCCGAAAAGAATTTCCTTAAACGCCTCGACAAGGTCATTGACCCGGAAGAAAAAAGAAAGATCATCGGCGATGAATTCGCCAGGGTATTCGTCGAGAGGTCGAAGAAGATCAAAGACACCGCCTTTCTGGCGCAAGGGACGCTTTATCCGGACGTGATTGAATCCTTTTCCCCGACCGGCGGGCCGTCGGCCGTGATCAAAAGCCATCATAACGTCGGTGGTTTGCCGAAGAATTTGAAATTGGGGCTCATTGAGCCTTTCCGCGAATTGTTCAAGGATGAAGTGCGCGCCATCGGAAAACATTTGGGGATCCCGGAGGCGGTACTGAAACGGCAGCCGTTCCCTGGGCCGGGGCTGGCGATCCGTATTATCGGGGAGGTGACCAAAGAGCGCCTTGAAATGCTGCGCGAGGCCGATGAGCGCGTTTTAGAAGAGGTCAAGAAAGCGGGCCTTTACCATGAGGTATGGCAATCTTTCGCGGTCCTGCTTCCGGTGAAGACCGTCGGTGTCATGGGAGACCAGCGCACGTACGAAAATGTGGTGGCGGTCCGCTGTGTCAGCAGCCTTGACGGGATGACCGCGGATTGGGTAAAATTGCCTTATGAACTGCTCGGCCAGATCGCCAACCGCATCATCAATGAAGTCAAGGGCGTCAACCGCGTCGTTTACGATATCAGTTCCAAACCTCCCGCGACGATTGAATGGGAGTAGTAAAAGAAGTAAGAAGCAAGAAGTAAGAAGTAAAGAAAAGATGTTTTGAGTTACCCGCCTTTCCAATCAATAATTTCTTGCTTCTTGCCCCTTTGTCTCTTGCTTCTCAAGCAAATTATGGATCAAACCGACTTCGTCCACCTGCACGTCCACACCCAGTACAGCCTCCTCGACGGGGCCTGCCGCATCAAAAACCTTATCCAGAAAGCCGCCGACTACAAGATGCCCGCGCTGGGCATGACCGACCACGGCAATTTATTCGGCGCCATCGACTTTTATCAGGCCGCCGTTTCTCTCGGCGTTAAACCGCTTATCGGCTGCGAGGCCTACGTCGTCACCGAAGGCAGCCGTCTGGAGAGAAAAAGGGAAAAGGGCACGGTCTCCCATCTGGTTTTGTTCGCGCGCGACCTGCAGGGCTATCGCAATCTGCTCAAACTCGTTTCCACCGCGTATCTGGAAGGGTTTTATTATTTTCCCCGCATGGACAAGGAGATCCTCGCCAAACACGCCGGGGGACTTTTGGCCACATCCGCTTGCCTGAAAGGCGAGGTCGCCTGGCACCTTCAGCAGGGAAATTATAATTCGGCCCTGAAAGCCGCGGATGATCTAAGCCAGATCTTCGGCAAGGGAAACTTTTACATCGAGATCATGGACCATGGCCTGGCCGAGCAGAAGACCGTCAATGAGGGCCTGCTGAAGATCGCCAAAGAACTGAACCTCCCGCTCGTCGTGACTAACGACGTCCATTATCTGGAACAATCCCAGTCGAGGGCGCACGAAGCGCTTTTGTGCATCCAGACCCAGGCGATGCTCAACGATCCTAAAAGGATGCGGTTGAAGACCGACCAGTTTTATTTCAAGGACCCGGCCCTGATGGTCAAGGAATTCGGCTGGATCCCGCAGGCGCTCAAAAATACGGTCGAGATCGCGGAGAAATGCAACCTCAAACTGGATTTCGACCAGATCCATCTGCCGCGCTTCACCCCGCCGGCGGGGAAAACAAAAGAAGTTTACCTGCGGGAACTGTGCCAGGAGGGTTTGCGCAAACGCTTCGCGACGGTCACGCCGGAGATCACCGAACGGCTTGCCCACGAGCTCAAGGTCATCGAAAAGATGGACTTTGTCGGATATTTCCTGATCGTTTCGGACTTTATCAATTTCGCCAAACAGAAAGGGATCCCCGTCGGGCCAGGCCGCGGTTCCGCGGCGGGGAGCCTGGCCAGTTATCTTTTGGGGATCACGGACCTGGACCCGCTTAAATACGGACTGCTCTTTGAACGGTTCCTCAACCCCGAGCGCGCGGGGATGCCGGATATCGATATCGATTTTTGTTTCGAACGCCGCGGGGAGGTCATTGAGTATGTGACCCAAAAATACGGGTCGGAAAACGTCGCGCAGATCATCACGTTCGGGACCATGCAGGCGCGCGCCGCGATCCGCGACGTGGGCCGCGTCATGGGGATGCCTTACGCCGAGGTCGATCGGATCGCCAAGCTGGTCCCGACGGAGTTGGGCATTACCGTCGAAGAGGCCCTGCAGAAAGAGCCGCAGCTTAATAAATTGTTTCTGGAAGACCCGACCGCGCGCCAGCTCATCGAGACCGCGCAGGTCCTGGAAGGGTTGAACCGCCACGCCTCGACCCACGCCGCGGGTGTGGTCATCGCCGACAAACCGCTCGATGAATACGTGCCCTTGTTCAAGACCAGCGACGGACAGATCGTCACCGGTTTCGCGATGAACGCCATCGCCAAGATCGGTTTGCTGAAGATGGATTTTCTGGGGTTAAGGACTTTGACGGTCATCAGCCAGGCGGTCGAATTGATCAAGAAGATCCACGGGGCCACCATTGATATCAGCCGCGTCCCGCTCGACGACGCCAAGACTTACGCCCTTTTGGGGCAGGCCAACAGTTTCGGGGTGTTCCAGCTGGAAAGCGCGGGGATGCGCGAACTTTTGAAGAAGACCAGGCCTTCGGAATTTGAGGATATCATCTCCGTCCTGGCTTTGTATCGTCCGGGCCCGATGGGCAGCGGCATGCTCGATGATTTTATCCGCCGCAAGCGCGGCGAGGTCGAGGTCAAATACGACCATCCCAAACTCGAACCGATCCTGAAAGAAACCTACGGCATCATCGTCTATCAGGAACAGGTCATGAAGATCCCCGTCGCCCTGGCCGGGTTCTCCCTGACCCAGGCCGACCACCTGCGCCGGGCCATGAGCAAAAAGATCCCTTCTGTCATGGAACAGATGCGTAAAGAGTTCGTCGACGGATGCGCGAGGACAAGCGGCATCGATGAGAAGAAGGCCAACAAACTCTTCGATCTGATCGATTATTTCTCCGGTTACGGGTTCAACCGCAGCCACTCGGCCGCGTACGCGATGATCTCTTATCAGACCGCCTACTTGAAGGCGAACTATCCGGTGGAATTCATGTGCGCGCTTCTTAACAGCGAAAAGAACAATACGGACAAGATCGTCGAATACGTCAAAGAATGCGAGGCCATGGGGATCACGGTCTTGCCGCCGGAGATTAACGAGAGCATTAAAGAATTCAATGTCGTTGACGCCAACACGGTCCGTTTCGGCCTCCTGGCGGTCAAAAACGTCGGGTCAACAGCCATCGATTCCATCGTGGAAAACAGGACCTTGGGGCCTTACACGTCGCTGTCGGACCTGTGCGCCCGCGTGGACCTGCGTCTGGTCAACCGCAAGGTCGTCGAAAGTCTTATCAAGTGCGGCGCCCTGGACAGTTTTAAAGCTTACCGCGCGCAGGTGATGGCCGCCCTGGACCGGGCGCTGGCGGGGGGGGCGAAAAGCCAGAAGGAAAAGGCCGCCGGCCAGGTCTCGTTCTTCGACTTTGCCGACGGGGAAGGCGGATTTCAGCAGGAAACGGAAAATCTCCCTGATGTCAAGGAATGGTCCAAGAGCCAGATCCTCGCCTACGAGAGAGAGATCCTCGGCTTTTACGTCAGCGGACATCCGCTGGCGCATTACGCGGCCGAGATCAGGGAATTCACGAATTTTACCACCAAAGACCTTCGGCAGACCATCGACGGCGAGCAGGTGCGTCTGGTGGGGTTGCTTGAGGAGATCAAGCTCACCAATACGCGCAAGACCAACGAGCGGATGGCCATCGTGCGGCTGGAGGATATGGAAGGTTCGGTCGAAGTGGTCTTGTTCCCTTCGGCGTACACGCAATTGTCGAAATATTTGAATGAAGGCGAGGTTGTCTTTTTAAGCGGCCGGGTCAGCCGGCGCGATGACGAGCCCAAGGTTATCGCCACCGACATGAAACAGATGGAGGAAGTCTACGGGGCCATCAAGACCATCAACGTCGATCTCGCCAGTGTAGACCAGCAAAAATTAGTAAGCCTCAAGGAAAAATTGACCAGTTTCCCCGGGAAAGTGCCGGTTTATCTGCGCCTCGACACGCAATCCCGTAAAAGTGTGCAGATCCTGGTTGGCGAAGACCTGTTTGTGACGCCCAATGAAGAATTGATGAACGGGATCAAGGAATTGGTGGGCGACGGGAATTTTTCCTTGACACTGTAACATACTGATGGTACGCTAGTTACCATTAGGAGGTGCTTCATGACGAAGAAAGATATAGTTTTGCGCATAACGGACCTGACCGGCATCAAACAGGTGGATGTCAAAAAGGTCGTGCAGAAGACCTTTGATGTTATTGTGGACAGCCTGGTGCGCAGTGAGAAAGTTGAGCTCCGCAATTTCGGCGTATTCAAGATCAAGGAACGAAAAGCGCGGTTCGGACGCAATCCCCGCACGGGTCAAAGTGTTCCGGTCCCTCCACGTAAAGTTGTCGTCTTCAAGCCCGGCCTAGAGATGAAGCACAAGATCAGATAATATCGACGATATATATTGGATGATAACCTTCACAACCCCGCCTTTTCACCGATCGTGAGAGGGCGGGGTTCATGCTAAAATGAGCAAACAATTTTCACTCCCTCGCGGGACCAGCGATATTCTCCCCTCTGAAGCAACTCAATGGCAGGAGATCGAAGCTAAAGCCCGAAGGATTTTATCGACCTACAATTTTGCCGAGATCCGCACGCCGATCTTTGAACAAACATCTCTTTTCAAGCGCTCTCTGGGGCAGACCAGCGATGTGGTCAACAAACAGCTGCTCGAACTGGTTTCGCACGATCAAGAAGAAGGGTTCGCCCTAAGGCCGGAGGGGACCGCGCCGGTGGCGCGTTCCTATATCGAGAACAGCATGGACCGCCAGGGAGGGATCTCAAAACTATTTTACATCGGAGCGATGTTCCGCGGCGAGCGTCCGCAAAAAGGGCGCTTGCGCCAGTTCCATCAGATCGGGGTGGAAGTCATCGGGGCCAACACGGCGACGCCGTATCTCGATGCCGAGGTGATCGCGCTCAATGTTGCCTTGTTGCGGACACTGGGCGTCCAAGACTTCCGTTTGAAGATCAACACGCTCGGCTCCCCGCGGGACAAAGAACATTTTTCCCAGGCGCTGCGTAAGGCGCTTGGGCCGAACGTGGGTGCCCTCTGTGAAGATTGCCGGGACCGCTTTGGGCGCAACGTGTTTCGTATCCTGGATTGCAAAAACAGCGATTGCCGCGCGGTCGTGGCCAGGATCCACCCCGGCCACGGGCATTTATCCGACGAAAGCCAAAAGTATTACGCGCAGTTAAAGGATATCCTGCAAAGCCTGAAGGTCGAATTTGAGGAAGCGCCCACCCTGGTCAGGGGCCTGGATTATTATACCCACACGGTCTTTGAGATCACGCAGTCCTCGCTGGGCAGTCAGGACGCCCTCAGCGCCGGCGGACGCTACAACGATCTGGTCGCGCAACTGGGCGGTCCGCAAGTCGATGCCGTCGGGTTTGCCTGCGGCATTGAGCGTATCCTCCTGGCGCTGCCGGATGAAAACAAGCCGCAAGCGGATCCGTTGATGGTTTATGTGATCGCCCTCGATGAGAAAATATTCCCCAAGGCTTTTAGTATTCTTCAGAAGCTGCGAGCCAGCGGGATTTCCAGCGATATGAGCTATAAAGTTTCTTCCATGAAAAGCCAGATGCGCGCGGCGGACAAGACGGGAAGCCGTTATGTGGTGATCCTCGGAGAAGAAGAAGACAAAAAGGGCGTGGTGGCCCTCAAGGACATGGCGACCGGCGAACAGCGGGAAGTTAAGGAAGACAAACTCATAACTATTCTGCAAGGATGAAGGGGAGTAAAATATGCGGATTATAAAATCGTTTGTCACGGCAGCGGTATTTTTGCTGGCCTTGGAGTCCTTGACTTCCGCCGAGATGACGGTCATGAGCCTTCAGGAGAGGATGAGGCGGTCGGATGTGGTTGCAATCGGTGATATTCTTGAATCCCGCAATACAGGGGTGATAGAAGAAACTGGCGTTGAGCGTTGGATGGCTATATGCCGACTAAAACAAATTTTTAAAGAAAACTTTACCCAGAAACTTCAGAAGATTCCATCGGACGGTTTTAATATACACATCTCATTTATCCAAATACCAACGCGTACACCCCTGCCCCTGAAATTAACGGAAGGAAAAAAGTATCTCCTTTTCCTTAAAGAGACTGGATCTCAAGGAAAAGGTCAGATTGTCTATGGAATGATTACAGATCTTCATGGCGCTTTTGAAGCCGGCCAAGATTATTTTGTCCACGATGAGAACGATCCGCAATATCCGGGGGGCGTTAAAGTGTCATTTGAGGACATTGTCCAGCGCGTGTCACCATCGGACGAATCGTTTGTTGACATTCGTGACGAGGTTAACAGACTGTTGTCTGAAGATGAACTGCGCATGAAAGAGCGCCTGATCGCCTTGAGCCGGGGAGAGGGCGCTGTGGCGGATCTTAAAGCTGAATTGATGGACGGCGGGATGTTAAGACACCGAGGCGATACTATTGCCAACGGAAAGATCGTCAGCCAGATATGGGATTTGGCTGTGCCGCCGAAGAGTGAGGAACGGGCCGTAACAGACAGGGAAATTCGTCAGCTGCTTCGAACGCTGATTGAACATCAGTATTGGACGTTCCAAGGAACACAGTTCGTCCCTGACGCCCCCGGGTTTATGTTCCGTTTTCATTACAAAGATTTGCCACCCATTGAGTATCGTTGCGAGACCCGCGAATATGAACCGTCTGCGCAACTCTCGGCGATCCGGTCTGTATGGTTGAGCTTCGTGTCAGGCGCTTCGCCGCAGGATCCTGTTTTTTCACCCAAGGGGGAGCAGGTCAAGGCAACCCAGCCGCTTACGCTGACCATTCAAACGGCTAAGGAAGTGTATGAGCAGGGAGAATCGATAAATATCGAGGCGAGCATAAAAAATTCGGCTAATGACACCGCCAAAATTTATTCGCCCGCTTATTGGGGCGTGAGTGAGATCACGGTTACCAATTCCAAAGGGGTGGCCATGAAGCCCTGCGGCGTAAAAGTGGAACGTGCCTCTTTCGAACCGTTTCTGACCATCCCTCCCCAGTCGTCGGTTGCCCACACATTCGATAGCCTCACGTGGTTTCATTGCGGCGGGGTGTGGCAATTTGCAGACGATGCCCGGCTTCCGCCGGACACTTACAAGATATATGTAGCTATAGCAGGAATGCCTAAGTGTGCAGGTGCCCGCTATCAAGAGACCAGCTTAAAGGGAACTCTTGTTTCAGACACGATTACGATAGAGGTCAGAGACCAAGGAAAACCTGGTTTACCGGCTCTTCTTGATATGGAGGCATTCCCGGAGCAGTATCGTGACGCTGCTCGTGCAGTCGCAGCTTCTGTCGCGGGTGCTGGTGAAGATCCAAAAGAATTTTATGCCCAAGTGGAGCCCAAAGACAGTAGCCGATTGCTTGTTTTTCATTTATGGCACCGGAGCGCATTCGAACCACAGAACATTGGCATGCTCGGCAACCCGGGAGGCAAGTGTCGAGATGTGTGGTATGACATGGATAGTCGCAAAGCGACAAAGACACTATTTTGGCAATAATAATTTGCCCGACGTTAGATGTCCGGCAAGGAATGGCGGGATCACAGCGAATGCGAGAGCGATTGTATTGCGGAAGATTCCGTCCCCGCCGGCACCGCAGTGACCGGTCATTGCTCTCAATGGACGATTGAACTTGGCAGGTGTTTTAATGGCGTCAAAGACGGGAAAGCCCAAGGGGTCATTTGTGTGGATTAGCGGTTCCGCAATCTGTCAATCAAGGATCGCGCAGGAGGTCGTGCGTGCCTATTTTGCGCAGGTAGGCGGTATCACCGAGTCTTTGATAAGTAATCCGGTAGTTTTGCGAAATGCGAATTTCGAAGATGTCCTTTTGCCCGGCCATCTTCTTGTGCCCTAAAGAAGGGTGGGAGGGATTTGCGGCGAGGAATTCCAGGGATTTCCTGGTTTTCGCCTTGATCTCCTCGGGCATTTTCCTGTAGAGCCGGATGAATGTTTCGGTGGCTTCGATGTGCATCAGGAGTCAAGTTTTTTAAACAGATCTTTGACGCCCTTGGTTTTGGTCATGCGTCCTTCGGCGATGTCTTTATCGGCTTTTTGCTCATCGTCCTGCCACTGGGGGGTGTAGAAATAGGCCTGGTCTTTGGGGATGACTACTTGCGGTTCGAGGATGATTTCATTGTTCTGCACGCGGATGTCCACATAGTCGTTGACATTTAGATGCAGGTCGCGGACAATTTCTTTCGGCAGCGCGATTTGATAATTTTGACCTAATTTGCGTAACATAAGCATCTCCTTTTTCAATATAAATATATCATATAGAATTATTTTATGCCAATTTTATTTTCATATTTTCATATTATGTGGGAGGATTTATGTTAAGGACACATACTTGCGGTGAATTGAATAAAGAACACGGGAACAAAAAAGCGACGTTGTGCGGGTGGGTGGCGGCCCGGCGCGATCACGGCAAACTGATCTTTATCGACATCCGTGACCGCTACGGGATTACCCAGGTGGTTTTCGTCCCTTCGGTGAGCCCGCAGGCCCATACCGTTGCCCAAAAACTCGGGCCAGAATTTGTTGTCCGTGTGGCGGGTACGGTGGCGGTCCGCCCGGCCAAGATGGTCAACGAGGACATCCCCACCGGAGAAATTGAATTGTGCGCCGAAGAGCTGGAGATCCTTAATCCCAGCGAAGTTCCGGTGTTTGAAATTACCGATGAGATAGAGCCTTCTGAAGAATTGCGTTTGACCTACCGGTATCTGGACTTGCGCCGGTCGAAGCTGCGCCGGTCGCTGGAAACCCGGCACAAACTTTGCTCCACGGTCCGGGCATTCATGAACGCCGAAGGTTTTATCGACGTGGAAACGCCTGTCCTGACGAAATCGACCCCTGAAGGCGCGCGGGACTTTTTGGTCCCGTCCCGGTTGAGCCCGGGCGAATTCTTCGCCCTGCCGCAGTCGCCGCAGCTGTTCAAACAAATTCTGATGGTTGCCGGCATGGACCGGTATTACCAGATCGTCAAATGTTTCCGTGATGAAGACCTGCGCGCGGACCGCCAGCCGGAATTCACCCAGCTGGATATCGAGATGTCCTTTGTGACCCAGGAAGATATTTTTGCTTTGGCGGAAGGATTGTTCCAGAAGATCTTTAAAGAGGTCAAGGGGATCGATATCCCGGTCCCGTTCCCGCGCATGACCCACGCGCAGGCGATGCAGCAGTATAATTCGGACAAACCCGACCTTCGCAAGGACAAGGATAAGGATAAGGACGAATTCGCTTTTACCTGGGTCGTGGATTTCCCGATGTTCAAATATAATAAAGAGGAAAAGCGCTGGGAAAGCGAGCACCATCCGTTTACCTCCATTATGGAAGAAGACCTGGATCATTTTCAAAAGGGCGATTATTCCAAAGTGCGCGCCCGTTCCTACGACCTGGTCCTCAACGGCAGTGAACTCGGCAGCGGGTCGGTGCGTATCCATCAGCGGGAGCGGCAGAAGAAAATATTCGAGATCATCGGATTGAGCGACCAGGAAGCGCAGAAGCGTTTCGGGTTTCTTTTGAAAGCGTTCGATTACGGCGCGCCGCCGCACGCGGGGGTGGCCTTCGGGATCGACCGGCTGACCGCCATTTTATGCGGGCTGGATTCGATCCGGGACACGATCGCCTTCCCCAAGACCCAAAAAGGGAGCTGTATGATGACGGACGCGCCTTCGGAAGTAGATAAAAAACAGTTAGACGAGCTGGGTTTGAAGAGGTTATAATACCGGCATATGACAGTTAGATCACTATGGCAGGTAACGTTTTTAGGCGCCTTGGCGCTGTTTTCTTACGGCTGCGGCTCTTCCGGGATCAATATCAGGACCTACGCGGAGGACCGGCCCCGGGTCGACCAGGAAATTTCCGGGATGGGCAACGCGGGCTATATCGGGGGAAGCATGCAGGCGAGCACCCTCGCGGAACGTAAAACGACGCGCAAGGTTTACGTGATGGAGGTTTCCAAAGGGTCGGGGAACATTAAACCTCTCGAAGATGAAGAAACCGGCGCCGGGACTCCGCGGGATCAAAGCGCGGGCCAAGAACCGGGGACAACGCGGTCCATCCAATATACGGTGGAAAAAGACGATACCCTCCAGAAGATCGCAAAAAAATTCTACGATTCGTACAGCAAATGGACCCGCATCTACGAAGCGAACAAGTCCGTGATCCCCGACCCGGACCGGATCAAACCCGGCACTGTCCTGCAAATTCCCGTGGATTGACCGGCCATTCATCCCCTCATTATGGAAAGAACGATCCAGTTTAAAGACCCCCAGAAATTACCGACGCTCTTCGGCAAATACGACGGCAACCTCAAGCTCATCGAGAACGAGCTCAAGGTCAGGATCGTCCGTAACGAAATCGGCCTGAAGATTAGCGGCGAGCGTCCGCAGGTCGACCGGGCGTGCGACCTGTTTGATTATCTTTTGGGCATCCTGGATACCGGCGGGGACATCAAGACCAGGGATATTATCTACGCCCTGAAGCTGGCCCGGCCGGATGAGGGCGTCGATTTCAAACTGCTCGCCAAGGAAAAGATCGATGTCTCGATCAAAGGCACGCTGGTCACCCCCAAGACCAAAGGGCAGATCGAGTACGTGGACGCGATCAAACATCACGATATTGTGTTCGGTATCGGCCCGGCGGGGACCGGGAAAACGTATCTCGCCATGGCCATGGCGGTCAACGCCTTGAAAAAGGGCCTGGTGCGCCGCATCATCCTGACGCGTCCGGCCATCGAGGCGGGGGAGAGCCTGGGGTATCTTCCCGGCGATATGGTGGAAAAGGTCCTGCCGTATTTGCGGCCCCTCTACGACGCCCTCTACGACATGATGGACGCCGACAAGGTGGAGAGTTTTACCGAGCAGGGGATCATCGAGGTGGCCCCTTTGGCGTTCATGCGCGGCCGGACGCTCAACGACGCCTTCGTGATCCTGGATGAAGCCCAGAACAGCACGCCGTTTCAGATGAAGATGTTCTTGACGCGCCTGGGGTTCGATTCCAAAACGGTCATCACCGGCGACATCACGCAAAGCGACCTGCCCAAGGGCGTCCCCAACGGCCTTGTCGGCGCCGAGAAAATCCTGAAAAATATCGAGGGGATCAAATTCGTCCACTTGACCGGCGATGACGTTGTCCGCCACGAACTTGTCCAGAGGATCATCGAGGCCTACGCGAATGATCAACAAGCTTAAACAATCGACCCGCAGAAGTATCTTCAACATATTTTTGGCGGTCTTGGCGACCGTCGGCCTTGGGGTATTTTGCTGGGCCGCCCGGTATCCGCTGGTCATCCCTTTATTCCTGCTTTTTCTGGCCGTCCATCTTTTTGTTTCGCGTAAAGCCGGTCTGCGGCTGTTCCTTGATTTGGGATTATTGCTGGCCCTGATCGTTTTTGCCGCGCATATCACGGTCCATTACAGCGACATGCCGGTACGTTACGTGCCCGTGGCGGGGGTGGCCATTTTGACCATGCTCTTGTTCAACGACCTGCAACTGGCCTTTGTCATGGCCTTCGCCGGCAGCGTTCTGGTCAGTTTTGTCTTGGGCGGCGATGTGGGCATGATGCTCACGTTTTTCCTCGGGTCTTTGGCCGGGGCCTACACGGTGCGCGACGCGCGCATGCGGGGCCAGATCATCGGCGCCGGCGTGTTTGTCGGCGCGGTCCACATGGCGTGCCTGGTCCTTTTGAACCCGGATTATCATCTGTTTTTGAACAGGGATTTTGTCGTCCATCATTTGTATCCGCTGGCGTTCAACGGCTTTATTTCCGCTTTTTTGGTCATCGCGACCCTGAAAGTCTTTGAGTTTTTGTTCGGCGTGTTGACCAATTACAGTTTGCTGGAGCTGGCCGACTTCAACCAGCCGCTTTTAAAGCGGCTGGTCTTGGAAGCGCCGGGGACGTATCATCACAGTTTGATCGTCAGCAACCTCTCCGAGGGCGCGGCGGATGCCATTGGCGCCAACGCGCTTTTGACCCGCGTGGGCGCTTATTATCACGATATCGGGAAGCTGGTCAAGGCCGAATATTTTACGGAAAACCAGATGCTCGGATATAACAAGCACGATGACATCGAGCCCACCATGAGCCGGCTGGTCATCCTTAATCACGTCATCGAAGGCATCGAGCTTGCCAGGAAACATAAACTCAATTCCGCCATCATTGATTTTATCCCCCAGCATCACGGGACGGGGTTGATATATTATTTTTATCAGAAGGCGCTCGAGGAAGCCAAGGAAGGGGAGAAGGTCGATGAGGCCGATTTTCGTTATCCGGGGCCAAAGCCACAGACGCGCGAGACCGCGATCACGCTGTTGGCCGATTCGGTGGAAGGCGCCACCCGCGCGCTCGATGAACCCAACCCGACCAATATCGAGGAGACGGTCAAAAAAGTCATCAACAACAAGTTTATCGACGGCCAGCTGGATGAATGCAACCTCACCTTAAAAGAGATCGATAAAATTTCATCGACGTTCACGCGCATCTTGAGCGCGATGTATCATGCCCGAATTAAATATCCGGAAAAGAAAAACGGCTCGGCCAAACCCAAAGGCGACTAGAAAGACGCGGGTCGCGGTCGAAAATCTGCAGAAGAAGGTTTCCCTTAAACTTCCCCGCGTCGCGGCCATCGCCCGGGCGGTCCTTGAATATGAAGGCGCGCGGGAAGCGACGCTTACGATCGCGTTTGTCTCCAGCCCGAAGATCCGTTCCTTAAACCGTCGATATCTGCGCCGTGATTACGTCACCGACGTGCTGGCCTTTGACCTGCGCGACCGCCACCGTCCGGGCGAGGTGAACGGCGACATCGCCATCTGCGTCGATATGGCGCTGCGAAACGCGAAGGCCTACCAGACTTCCCTGGACCGCGAGCTTGTCTTGTACGTCGCGCACGGGATCCTGCATCTGCTGGGCTTTGACGACCACGCCCCCGCCGACATCCGTGCGATGCGCGAGAAGGAGCGGGAGATTTTGGAGTATTTAGGAACGAAAATTAATGTCGTGGCCAGTGGTAAGTGTTCAGTGTTCAGAAAACCCCTGACCACTGACATCTGACCACTGACCACTCCAACAAATGATCCTCAAAACCGAAGCCATCGTTCTTAAAAGTTTCGACTTCCGCGAAACCAGCCGCATCGCCACTTTCTTCACGAAGGATTACGGCAAGGTCAAAGGGGTCCTCAAGGGCATCCGTAAGGACCCGCGCAAATTCGGCAGTTACCTCGACAAATTCTCCGTCAACGACATCGTTTACTACCAGTACCTTCGCTCGGATTTGCACCTGATCAGCCAGTGCGACCTTAAAGCATATTTCTTCGCCGTGCGCGAAGATTACCGGCGCAACATGGCCGCGCAGTACGCGCTGGAGTTGATCGATGTCATCATGCCCGCGGAAGAGCCCGGCCGCAAAATTTACCAACTATTGCTCGATTATCTGGGCGCGCTGGGGTCCATCCGCGACATCGACAAATTGGTCCACGTCTTTCAGGTGAAGATCCTGCTTCTCTCGGGGTTCCGGCCGCACATCGACGCGTGCGTGAAGTGCCGGAAGAAAGTGGAAGGGAATGCGTATTTCAGCCTCCGCTCCGGCGGGCTGGTGTGCGTCCAGTGTCCGTCTCCTGAAAGCGTCCTGACGCCCATTTCCAAAGGCACGATCGCCACCATCCTGCATATTGAACAGACGCCTTGGGAAAAGAGCCTGCGGCTGGGCCTGACCAGAACCGTCCGGAAAGAATTAAAATACATCCTCAACAAATTCCTCGTGTATCACCTCGAAAAAAAGATTAAAACCGAGGCGTATCTGTGAGCCGGGGTAAAACGAATGGCAAAATCCGCGAAAAAGCACAGCAAAAATTATCCTGACGCCGGGACGCCCCCTCTTCATTTGGGGGATGGAAGGCGTTCCGGTCAGGGTTCCGTTCCGCGCAAGCGTAAAGGGAGCGGGGCCGCCGCGAGATCTCAGTCCGCGGAGCTCCACTATTTTAACGCCCGCGCGAGGATTTACGCCCGGCTCGCCCAATTGCCGCGGGGCACCGTCAAGGAGCGTCTGATCTCCGGACGGAAGTATTACTACCTCCAGCGGCGCGAGGGGAAGAAGGTTGTGCACACGTACCTGGGCAAGGAGATCCCTGGAGACATTAAAAAGGACCTGGAGGAACGCGAATCCCTGCGCCGCGAGCTGGAAAACATCCAGAAGATCATCAGGCCATTTGTGGCGGCCCAAATAGGGAAGATGCTTTAAAGAACTGGTTCATCGTTGGCGGTTCGGAGTTCGTGATTTTACACTACAATTCGTGCGGCGCCGCACAATTTACACTACAATTCAGCCGATGTCGGGAGAATTTACACTACAATTCGCCAGACGTCTGGCGAATTCGGGAAGCCGGTCCAGAAAGGGGCGGATCGGCGTCCCTAAAAAATCCGGCGACAGGAGAGGGAGATTTGTTCTATAATAAACGCGAGGCAAAAGAAAATAGAGGAAGAAAGGGGAAGCGGCTTATGGAAAGAAAGCGAAAGGCGTTTATCACTGGCGCGATCATTGGTGTGTCCGCGTTTTATTTTTGTGTTGTTAATGTGGCGACGGCGGATACGGCGGATAAAGGAGAACAATATTTAATGGAAGATGAGGGGTCGGTTACGTTGATCCAAAAGGCCTGGGAAGCGCTCGAGGAAAAAGACCTGAAGAAGGTATTGTTTTATACGGATAAATGCGTCAAGCTTTATGGCCGCAGGGCCGCGATCATGCAGGGGAAATTGACCGGTTATCCGACGGAAGAGGCCGGAATCCATCGTTATTGGGCCTTAAACGATGTGGCCACCGCTTATTTTATCCAGGCCGAGGCCTACCGCAAGGCGGGAGATTTGGCGAAGGCGCGCGAGGCGTACAAGACCATTATTGAGAAGTACGCGTTCGGTCAATGCTGGGACCCCAAAGGCTGGTTTTGGAAGCCGGCGGACGCCGCCGCGGATATGATTGCTATGATGGACAAGGGACTGGATTTTGATTTCGGAGACTATCGTTCCGTGACCCTTGTTGTCAATGCCTGGAAGGCCCTGGAGGAGGGGAAGCTTGAGGAGGTTTTGGTCTATACCGACAAGTGCGCCAAGCTTTACAGCCGGGAGGCCGCCAAAATGCAAAAAGCGTTGAAAGGGTATCCGGAAGGAAGTGACGAGGAGATTTTCGCGTATTGGGCCTTGAACGATGTCGCCACCGCGTACTTTATCCAGGGGGAGGCTTATCATAAAAAAGGAGAGGCGGCCAAGGCGCGGGAGGCCTGGCAGAAGATCATCGATGAATTTTCCTACGGCCAATGCTGGGATCCCAAGGGCTGGTTCTGGAAACCGGCGGAAGCGGCCGCGAACCGGTTGAATAGCATGGAGGAAGACACGAATTCTGAAAGAATTCCAGATGAAGGAATAAAGGGGACGGAATAAAACGCCTTTACAAATGAGGAGGATGTGATGAACAGGAAAATGTTGGTCGTTGGGGCTATGGTGGGTTTTGGGGCGCTTCTGGCGGCGGGCGGGGCCGAGGCGCAGGAATTCTCGGCGGAGATGGTCAGCCGTGAAGGAAAAGAGATCGTCAACGCGAAGATCTATGTGGCCAAGGACAAAGTTCGCATGGAGATGCCGGAGAGTGTGATGATCATCCGCCGGGACAAGGACCTTTCCTGGATGCTCATGCCGGCCGACAAGATGTATATGGAACAGCCCGTCAATATGTCGTCGGCGCCCAAGGTGGTCAAAGAGTTCGACGGCGAGATCGAGCGCGTGGCGATGGGCACCGTAGCGGTCGACGGTGCGCCCGCGGAAAAGTTCCAGGTCACCTACATGGAAAAAAAGAAGAAGGTTTCCGTCTACCAGTGGCTGCGGGCGGGACAATTCCCGGTCAAGGTCGAGGCCGTGGACGGTTCCTGGGGCTTCGAATACAAAAATCTGGAAACGGGGCCGCAACCCGCGGACCTTTTCGAGCCGCCGGCCGATTATCAAAAATTCGCCATGCCCGGCCTGGGCGATATGATGAAGGGCCTCGGCGGGTTTTAACGGGGAAAATACAAACAGGATAAAGATACCGGCACTTCGAAAGGATGGATCGTTATGGACAAAAAGGCGTTGATCCAAAATCTCAACGGGGACCTGGCGAACGAATACAGCGCCATTGTCCAGTACATCACTTACGCCGCCAAGGCCACGGGCCCTTACCGGCCGCAGTTGTCGCAATTTTTTCTCGCGGAAGCGGCGGATGAACAATTGCACGCGCAGTTTTTGGCCAACAAGATCGTGGCGCTGGGCGGCGATCCGACCACGACGGCGAGCCCCGTGAAACCGGTCAAAACGGACCAGGAAATGCTGGAGGCCGTCCTGGAAGCCGAGCGGCTGGCGGTCAAAGGGTATACGCAGCGGGCCAAAGAAGCCGAAGAGTTCGGCGACAAGGGGCTGGCGGTCCAGCTGGAGGAGATGATCCTCGAGGAAAGCCGTCATTCCGAGGAAACGGAGCGTATCTTGAGGGACTGGCCGGTTTGAAGCGCGCGTAAATAGAGGAAACAGAACAGGCGACAGTCTCCGCTCCGGGGACACCCTTCGACTCACTTCGTTCGCTCAAGGCAAGCACGACGTAACCCCCATTAAGGTCACCCGCCACCAGGTCTCAAGGCCACACGAAGAATTCTTTGCCTTTCCCGCGCCGGTCATGTATTATTGTTGACGGTAATCCCCCCTTGAAATACTCCATCGATTTCCGTTAATCCCCCTTGATGATCCGGCAGATTCCAAATAAAGTTTGCATTATAGTAACATATATGTTACCTTATGATCAGGATCGAAGAGTACATCACAGAAGAGGGGATCAGCCCTTTTGCCGATTGGTTTGAGGGTCTGGACGCCCATGCGGCAAACAAAGTAAACACATATTTGACCCGGATAGCGCAAGGGAACACCTCGAACTTCAAGCCCATTAAGGGCGCTTTTGGGGAAGTACGGATCGATTGGGGGCCCGGGTATCGGATCTACGTTGGACGAGACGGCAATACCTTGATCATCCTTCTTGGGGGCGGAACAAAGCAGCGCCAGCAAAAAGATATTGATAAGGCAGCGGAACTTTGGGAAGAATATAAAAAACGCAATAAGGGGCAATAATGATGGCGATCACACGGGACTTTAAAGAAACAGTGCAGGCGCGGGCTTTACAGGACCCCGAATTTCGAGAGGGGATGCTCCGTGAAAGCCTTGAGTGCATGCTTGCCGGGGACTTGAAAACAGGCAAAGCGCTTCTTAGGGATTATATTAACGCCATTGTGGGTTTTGAGAGACTGGGTAAATTAACAAAAAAAGATCCCAAAAGTTTGATGCGGATGTTCAGCACCGATGGTAATCCAACAGCCTCCAATTTGTTCGATGTGATTTATGCTTTGGAAAAGAAAGAACATATTCATTATCAATTGCGTCCGACCCCATCATGAAGAAAAACAAAACAGAAAAAACCAGAAAAGAAGTGGAAAAATTGCTTAAAGTCATTAAAAAGAAACCTAAAAGGCTTAACTGTGTGGCAACGGAAAAATGTCAGATCAATTTTGAAGCGTAGCGGTCGTTCTGTGGCTTGAGGGTGAGGCGATCTGATTGAGGATGTCCTGGGCGAGGGTCTTGCCGATCTGTCTGACCTGGCTGAGCTGGTCGAGGGTGGCGCGGTTGAAGTCCGAGAGACGTTTGTACCCTTTTTCGTGCAGGACGCGCGCGCGCACGCGTCCGACCCCTTTAAGCTGGACTAACTCCAGAAGTTCTTCCTTGATCCCGTAGCGCACGCGGTTGCGCAAAATCTGCAGTTGGAACGTCAGCGATTTGTGATGCAAAAGGTCCGCGATCCGGCCCGCCGCGTACAGTAACCACTGCGTTGATTCCATGTGCCGGTAGATATCGCCGGGCCCTATGTTGAACTGGTCGCAGAGCAATTCTTCCTTTTCCTCCTCGATCCACCGCAGTAACATCCCCGTCGTCTTAAGCGTGGAAGCGTAACGGTAGTAATCATCCAAATCCGCCCGGTTCTCGGGCGTGAAGATGAATTCTTCGCGAAAGCGCGTGGCAAAACTCTCCAGCTCTTCGGTGTCTTTTTTGCCCGTGTTAAGCGCTGGCCCGTCGGGACAGCAGGTAATGAGATGCAGCCCACCCGCGGCGGAGAATGTTCCCTTTTTGGCAACGGTGTTGAGCCCGTCGCGCAGCGTGATCGCGGTCACGGGGTCGATGTAGAGACGGCTGGTCAAGCTCCCCAGTGCCGTGGCAAAAAAACGGTAGCCGCCTGTAGTGAGCGCAGTCGGACTATTTTTTTCGATGAACAGTTCCTTGTGCAAGAATTCAAAGATCTCGCTGATCAGAGAGAGCAAATTCGCGTTTTGTCTCTGATGGTAAAGAAAGGTGTGCTGGATAAAATCCAGCATCCCCTTGACGTCGTGCACGTACCCGCCGGCGATGGAGGCGAGGATGTGGATGCGCAGGGCTTGCTCGTCGCCCAGTTTGGACATGACCGGTTCGGGGGAGGCCTGGACATATTTTTCTAAAAGCGTGTTGGCTTCAGAATACGATTTGGCAATGAGGACCGCTTCGCCGTAATCGTCGTATTGTGGCCGGCCCGCACGCCCCGCGCATTGTTTGTATTCGGAAACGGGGATGTATGCCTGGCCGATGCCATTCTCGTAACGTTTGAGGTCGCGCACGATGGCCCGTCGGGCGGGGAGGTTCACCCCGGCCGCGAGCGTGGGCGTGCAGGCGATCACTTTGATGAGATTGCTTTTGAAATTTTGTTCGACCAGTTCGCGCTGGTTGGGCTTGAGCCCCGCGTGGTGAAACGCCACCCCGGCTAAAACCGCGTCGGCCAATTTGCGGCAGATCTTGGTCGTGTCGCTGGCGTTGCCCGCGAGGCGCTTGGAAAGCTGGACGAGCTGTCCTTTTTCTTCGCCGGTGATCGTTTTGGCGACGTCGCCGGCGATCTGGTGCGCGACGGCCTGCGTGGATCGTCGGGAATTGACGAAGATCAGCACCTGTCCTTTGCCGCGCAGCGTGTCCAGCGTCAGTTTGCTCAAATCATCCGGCGGTTCCTCGTTGATGATCTTTGTCCCGTAACGGTGGAACTGGATGCGTTCGCTGTAATAAACGCCTTCCTTCAAGGGGATCGGCCGCCAGCTGCTGGAAACGAGTTCCGCCCTAAGCCACCTGGCGATCTCGGCGGCATTGCTGACCGTGGCGCTTAAGCCCAGGATTTGAATGTTTGGATTCAATTGCCGCAACCGCGCGGCGAGGATTTCCAGCGTCGGCCCGCGCGAGCCGTCATTAATGAAATGGATCTCGTCTAATACCGCCACGGATAAAGAATTGATCAGCCATTGCGCGCGGGAGCGCAGGAGGGAATCGACCTTTTCCGCGGTCGCCACCAGAATTTTATAACGGTTCAAATGCTGGGCGGGGCTGTCCTTATCTCCGATGGCCAGACCGACCTCGATGCCCAGCGGCGCGTATTTGTTTTTGAAATCGTTGTACTTTTCACTGGCCAGGGCTTTCAAGGGGGCGATATAAAGGCAGCGTCCGTCGTTGGCGAGGATCGATTTGACCATGCACAACTCGGCAATGAGCGTTTTTCCCGCGGCGGTGGGGACCGCCATCAAAAGACTTTTGCCGTTGAGGATCCCTTTTTGAATGGCCTCGGCCTGGGGGGGGTGCAAGTTGACGATGCCGCTTTCGGTGATCCGCTCGACCGCGGCCGCGGAAAACTGATTTTCTTCCAGAATTTTCTTTAAGTTCATAGCGCTATCTTGTAACACAAAGCGGAATTAATGTCAATGTGGTTGACCTCATTCTGAATAATACTTATAATCATCATAATAATATTCCACGGGGTCACCATGAAAGCCGTCGTGCAAAGAGTCCAAAACGCCAAAGTCGAGGTAGATTCCCGGATCGTCGGCAAGATCGGCAAAGGGATGCTGGTCTTTGTCGGCGTGGGCAAAGACGACACCCGCGAAGACGCTGAATATCTCGCCAGGAAGATCGTCGAGATGCGGATGTTCGAGGACAGCCAGGGGAAGATGAACCTTTCGCTCACCGATACCGGCGGTGGGATTTTAGTCGTTTCGCAGTTTACGCTCTACGGCGATTGCGCCAAAGGCCGCCGTCCTTCCTTTGACGCGGCCGCGGACCCGGCCAAGGGGGAAGAGCTGTACAACCATTTCGTCGCGCAATTGCGCCAAGCAAACTGTCCCGTCGAGACCGGTCAGTTCCGGGCGATGATGGATGTCACCCTGACCAACGACGGGCCGGTGACTTTTGTGCTGGACAGTAGGGGCACCCCTGGTGGGTGCCCGTAATCAATGACCGTTGGTATATGGGCGGACACAAGGCCCGCCCCTACGTTTATATTTTTTACATGCACATCATCGACACCCATGCCCATTTGGATCATTTGGAAAATCTTGACCAGGCCCTTAAGAATGCCGTCGAGTCCGGTGTGGAGGCGATCGTGGCGGTGAGTATGGACCTGAATTCCTGCCGCAAAAATCTGGAGATCAAAAAGAACACGCGGCAGCCAAAGATTGCCCTCGGGATGGGGATGCATCCTTCGGAGGCCAACCGGCAGGATGTGGGCGCGTGCCTGGACCTGATCCGCGCCAACGCCGGGGAATTATCCGCCATCGGCGAGATCGGGCTGGACTTTTGGTACAAGTGGGTGCGCAAAAACCAGGCAAAAAAGGATGAACAACGTGAAGTCTTCCGCGCGTTTCTGGAAGCGGCCAAAGAGCTCGACTTGCCGGCGGTGATCCATTCGCGCGGCGCGTGGCGGGAGTGTCTGGAAACCGCCCAAAGTGCCGGCGTGCGCAAAGCTGTTTTTCACTGGTACAGCGGCCCCGTCGATGTGTTAAACGATATTATCAAGGCGGGATATTTTGTTTCGACCGCGCCGAGTGTTGCGTACAGTCCGCAGTCGCGCGAGGCCATCGCCGGCGCGCCGATCGAGCAGACGCTCATCGAAACGGATTGCCCGGTGCGTTTTAAAGATCCGCAAACACAACAAGAGTATCAGGCCGAGCCGCGCGATGTCGCGCGGACGTTAAAAGCGTATTGCGTTCTCAAGCAAATGGATGAAGACAAGGCCCTGGCGGTCCTCAACAAAAACGCCCGGGAATTTTTCGGGATTACAAATTAATATGTCCACCAAACGGATCATTTTTATTGTGTTGATCGTCCTTGTCGTTATCGGCGCGGGCGTCGGGATCTTTTTGTGGCGGGCCAGGCCGCTCTCCATCGAAGATGTCTTGCCGCAAGGGGCGTTATTTTATGTCAAGATCTCCGGCGTTGAGAATAATCTTTCCACGGTCAGGTCGACCGCGTTCTGGCAAAGCCTGCGGACGGTGCGCTGGGATTATTTGTTTGAGAAAAGCGGCTTCAGCCGACACCAAAAAGACTTGCTCAAATCCATGGGAGAAAGGATCGCCGACCCGTCGACAGCGGCCGTCTTGAAAGAGTTCTTCGGGCAGGAATTCGCGCTCGCATTTTATCCGCCGGCAACGGACCCCGGGGAGATCGCCTTTTTGCCGGACAAGGACATGTCCTCGTTCGTGCGCGAGATGTTTTCCAACGTGCTTTTGGTCACCCGCGCGCGAGGTAAGGGCGTCTTTGTGGATTTTCTGGCCCGGTTTTTGCAATACAACACGGCCCTGCAACCGGAAAGGGCCGGCATCGGGGGACACACGCTTTATTTCGTGACCTTACCTAATAGCGGGATCCGCATCGGGTTCGTCAATATCGGCGACCTCCTGGTCATCGGAATGGATAAGCATGTCCTCGAGCAGGGCGTGCGGACCTCGCGCAAGGAAGTTCCTTCGCTGGCCGCTGACGCGCATTTGCGCCGGTCCCGCGAACGGGCGATGAGGTCCTCGGAGATCGACGGTTATTGGAACATGGCGGAGATCTCCGCGTACACCGATCAATATTTGAGCGCGCTGATCGCCCGCATGGAAGAGGATATCCGCGGCACCGCCGCGGCCGCGGCGCAAGAGGAGGACGAAGAGGACACAGGCGCGCGGCAAAACGTGGAGAGCATCAAGGCGTGGCTTGCGGAACGCACGCGCCTGGCCGCCGGACTGGATGTCCTGGGACTTTCCGGGCGTTGGGACGATATGCTGGCGCTCAAGTTCGACCTTTATTTCGACCGGGATAAGGTGGGCCCTGAAAAAAGCGTGACGTACAGCTGTCCCGCGGCGCTCAACGAGACGCTGGCGTTTATCCCCTCCGACGCGATTGTTTACCAGTGGAACAATTGTCTGGACCTGAAGGCGTCGTGGGATGAGATCGCGCAGGAAGTCACGGCGGCGCACGCGGGCGTCGAGGACGCGGTCACCCCGATCAACGCGCTTGAGACCGTCCTGGACATGAACATTGAGGAGGATGTCCTCCCGGCCTTCGGCGGTGAAATGGGCGGCTACTTTAAGGGCGTGCGCGCGGGCAAGCTGTTCCCGGTCCCGGATTTCCTGTTCTTTGTCAAGGTCGGGGACGCGGCAAAAAACAAAGAACTTTTAGCGAAGTTCGAAGGCCGTTTCCTGGAACATGTGCACGAGGAACAATATAACGGCATCCGGATCGGATATGTCGTCAGCCCGGCGCAAGGGGATGTCGAACTGGCGTATTGCGTTCTGGATGAATATCTGTTGTTTTCGTTAAGCCGGACGGTCCTCAAGGGGGCGATCGATACGTTCCAGGGCCGGGCGGTTTCCCTGGCGGCGGCCGATACCTTCAAAGCGGTACACCTGGCCCCGCCATCGGCGGGGCTGGCCGACGACGCGCGAAGCCGGGCGGTCCAGTTCATCCGGATCGGCGAGACCGTCAGCCAATTGCGGAATGTCCTCGCCTGGGTCAAGACGCGGCAGGTCGCGCAAGACGCGCGGAAAGAGGCGTTCCAAAAAGGAAGCGCGCGGCGCCTCGCCGATGTTGCGGAGGAAATGGATCTCCAAAAGCGGGAGCTTGAGGAAACCCAAAAGCGGATCGCCGTGATCGGCGATGAGATAGAAAAACTGGAATCCCAGCAGGTCGACGCCGCCATGCACCGCGCGGACCTGGAACAGTCCCGGGAAAAGGCCAAAGCTTTGGAAGAAGGGCTCGCGGACGCGCGGGCGCGGCAAAAGGATCTGGAAGAAATCCGGCGCGGCTATGACCGTTATCTTATCGGGCGCAAAACCCGCGAGGAGATCGAGGCCGATGTCATTACTCCGCTTTCAACGGGCTTGACGCACCTTAAAATCTGGGGCGTCCGGACGACCTTGGAAAACGGCGCCTTTGAGTCGAAGGTGTTCCTGAAAATCGAGTAGACAGGTGCTGCATTGAAACCTTTCAAGAAAATTTTACTAGTCCTGCTTTTGTGCGCGATGTGCGCCAGTTCCAGCGGGTGCGCGTCGCTGTTGCAGGCGCCGCTGGCGTTGATCAAACTGCCGTTCCAGATCCTGGGGCAGGCCTTGAAATTCGCCTCAAAATTACCCAAACCTCCGCCGGGGGTGTTTTTTTAAATATCATTGAAGTGTTCCTATGAAGAATCAAGACGTCGCCGACATCTTCGAACGCATGGGCACGCTCCTGGAGATCAAGGGAGAGATCGTCTTCAAGACGCGGGCCTATTATAAGGCCGCGGAGACGATCGCCGGTCTTCCTGAAGATATTGAAACGCTCCGCAAAGAGAACCGCTTGACGGGAATCCCCGGCATCGGCCAGGCGCTCGCCGAAAAGATTTCCCAGTACCTGGACACGGGCCGGATGCAGGCTTACGAGGAACTGATCAAGGAAGTCCCGGAAGGGTTGCTCGATGTTGTCCATGTTCCGTCGATCGGGCCGAAGAAGGCGAAATTGTTCTTTGACCAGCTGAAGGTCAAAAGCGTGGCGGACCTGCGCGAGGCGGTTGACGCGGGGAAGTTGAGCGGATTGCCGGGCATCCAGGAGAAAACGGTCGAGAACATCCGCCGCGGCCTGAAGATTGTCCGGGAAGGGCAAGAAAGAATGAACCTTGGCGCCGCGACCCAGGTGGCGGATGAATTCGTCGCGGCCCTTAAGAAATTACCTGAGGTCAAGGAGATCGCCGCCGCGGGAAGCCTGCGCCGCGGACGTGAAACGGTGCGCGACATCGACATCCTCATCAATTCGGTCAACCCCCAAAGAGTCATGGACGTCTTTGTCCGCCTGCCGCAGGTCAAAAGCGTCAACGCCCACGGGGAAACCAGGTCCTCGGTCCTCACGCGAAACAACGTCCAGGTCGATATCCGGGTGGTGGAGCCGAAAAGTTTCGGCGCGGCGCTCTTGTATTTTACGGGGTCGAAGGATTTCAATATCAAACTGCGCCAGATTGCCATTAAAAAAGAAATGAAAGTCAGCGAGTACGGGGTTTTTTCCGTCAAAGGCGGCCGGGAGAGAATGCTCGCCGGAAAAACGGAGGCCGGTTGTTTTAAGGCGCTGGGCCTGCCGTACGTGCCGCCGGAGATGCGCGAGGATTTCGGGGAAGAGGAGTACTTTGCCCGCGAGAGGTTCCCCGCGCTGGTCGAACTGAAGGACATCCAGGGCGATCTGCACGTCCATTCCACCTGGTCGGACGGGCACAATACGATCGCGCAAATGGCAGAGGCGGCGCGGGCGAAAGGATACAAGTACCTGGCCGTGAGCGACCATTCGCCGCGCTTGCGGGTGGCCGGCGGTGTTTCGCCCGAGGACTTGAAGAAAAAGAAAAAAGAGATTGATGCCCTCAACGCGAAGATGAAGGATTTTCACATCCTCTTTGGGGCGGAAGTAGAAATAGACAGCGATGGAAATTTGGACTACAATAATGCCGTCTTGAGCGAGTTTGATTTTCTCATCGCCGCCATCCACAGCGGGTTCGAACAAAGTTCCGAACAATTGACCAAACGGCTCGTGAAAGTCTGTCAAAACAAATACGTCCATACCATTGCGCATCCGACCGGTGTCCATCTGGGCAAACGCGGTCCCTACCATTTCGATTTTTCCGAAGTTTGCAAGGCCGCCGTCGACAATAATGTCTGCCTGGAGATCAACGCTTTCCCGGTCCGGTTGGATCTAAACGGGGCCAACGTCTACCACGCGCGCAAACACGGGGTCAAATTTGTGATCGACACCGACGCGCACCGCGTTGAACATATGGATTACATGAAATTCGGCGTGACCACCGCCCGCCGCGGCTGGCTGACGAAGGGAGACGTGTTGAACACGTTGTCGTACCCGGAATTAACGAAGGCCATGAAAAAATGAAGGTCAGGAAAGTTTGGGGGTCAAGTAGCAAGGAACAAGGGTCAAGGCAGGGGCAAGGTTTTCCTTGTTCCTTGACCCCTGCCCCTTGATCCTGTTTTCAATTATGGATTACAAAATCGTCAACAAGCAGAATTTCGCCGACCGGTTCAAGCGCCTCGACATCCGTTGTCCGGACATCGCCGGAAAGGCGCGCCCGGGACAATTCGTCAAGGTATGTCCGGCGCAAGGGGGGGCGTCGATCCCGTTGGTCGTTGCCGAGATCGATCCTCTGCGCGGGATCATCGCGGTCATCGTCCAGGAGGCGGACCCGGTGGGGCAAAAGCTCGGTGCCATGCCGATCAACCAGTCGATCTATTCGGTCCTCGGGCCGCTGGGCACGCCGGTCCGTATCGAGAAAAAAGGCGTGGTTGTCTGCATCGCCACGGGGGTGGGGATCGCGCGCATCGCGCCGGTCGCCCGCGCGTTAAAACAGGCGGGCAACAAAGTGATCGGCATTATCGGCGCGCGCACGCGCCGGGAATTGCTGCTGGAGGCGCAGATGCGCATTGCCTCGAGCAAGATCTTTGTGGCGACTGAAGACGGGACGCGCGAATACCGCGGCCTGGCCACAGACCTTTTCAGGCGGGTGATGGGCGAAGAGAAGGTGCAGGGGGTTTACGCCGTCGGCTCGGTCGATATGATGGAGACCGTTTGCGGCTTGACGGAAGCGTTGAATATAGAAACGCAGGTCATCCTGGATGTGTCGATGGTCGATTGCATGGGATTGTGCGGGTCGTGCCGCGTGAAGGTCAACAACAGGGCCGTTCTGGCGTGCGTGGAAGGGCCGGCCTTTAACGGCCACGAAGTTGATTTCGCGGACTTGAAAATCCGCATGAACGCCTTTAAGGAGAAGGACCGATGGGGCAACCTGAAGTCGTCGTTCAATCCGAGAGAAAACGATCTAAGAATTTTGACGAAGTTTCCCTTGGATATCCAAAGAAGCTAGCGCTTCAAGAAGCCAAACGCGCGTTGCAGTGTTTGAAACCCGGCGAGAAGGAGGGGTGTCCGCTGGAGGTCGATATCCCCGCGTTCGTGCGCGCGCTCTGCGGGAACCACCCCGTTGAGGCGCTTTCAAAGATCCGGGAACAGAACCCTTTGCCGTCGGTCTGCGGGCGCGTGTGCACGGCGCCCTGCGAGATCGCGGGGTTACGTAACGAGCAGGATGATCCGCCGGCTATCCGCGCGCTGGAGCGTTTCGCGGCGGATTTTGGAAAACCGAAATTCGCCTTGCGCAAGACGCAGGCGCGCGCGGGCAAGAAAGTGGCGGTCATCGGTTCCGGTCCCGCCGGACTAAGCGCGGCCGCGGCGTTGGCGCATAAAGGTTACCGCGTGACGGTCTTTGAAGCGTTCGACCAGCCCGGCGGGGTGTTGCGTTATGGCATCCCGTCGTTTCGTCTTCCCGCGAAGGTCCTCGAGGAAGATATCCAGGAGATCAAATTTCTGGGCGTTGAGATCAAGACGAATTGTTACGCGGGCAAAAGTATCAATTTGCCGGACCTTACCACGCAAGGGTTCGAGGCGGTCCTGCTGGCAACCGGCGCGGGTGTTGTGCGATTGCAGGACATTTCCGGCGCGAATTTAGGCGGCGTTTATTACGGCGAGGAATTTCTTCTGCGTTTGAACCAGTTCCAGCGGCAACGCGAAAAAGATGACGACCTCCGTTTGGGCGCGCGGGTCGTTGTCCTGGGGTCGCAATATTTGGCGCTCGATTGCGCGCGCGCGGCCCTGCGGCTGGGCAAGCAGGTCACGTGGGTCTCGCCCGGGGCGCTGGAAGATAAAAAAGTCATCCCTGAAGAAAGTGTTTACGCCGCGCAAGAAGGTGTCCACATCGAAGCGCTCGTCAAACCTTTGGAAATCGTCGGCAACGACCAACATTTCGCCCGCGCGGTCAAATGCCTGCGGCTCGATTACGCGGACACGCGCGCGACCGGACATTGGGAATTAACGCCGGTGCCCGATTCCGATTTCGTGATTGAGGCGGATTCGGTGATCATCGCGATGGGACACACTCCGAATTCTCTCATCAAACGCGACGTTCCCCAGTTGAAGGTCAATGACGACGGGACGGTCTGGACAGATCCCGACGATTCCTCCACCTCAATACGCGGTATTTTTGCCTGCGGCAATGTGGTGACCAACGCCACGGCGGTGGTGGAGGCCATGGCGTCGGGGAAAAAAGCGGCTGTGGACATCGAAAATTATTTGCAGAAGAAGTGATATGAGTGAACACGTAACGGTCCGTCAAATCCAGGAAAAGAAACGCAAGAAGGAAAAGATTGTCGTCTTGACGGCCTATGATTATCCGTTGGCATCCTTGATTGACCGCAGCGCGGTGGACATCATTCTCGTCGGCGATTCCCTGGCCAACGTCGCCCTTGGACTGGATTCCACAACACAGGTAGGAATGACAGAAATGCTGCACCATGCAAAAGCGGTGCGCCGCGCGGTCAAACGCGCGCTTTTGGTCGGGGACATGCCGTTTGAATCTTACCAGGAGGACCCGTCCCTGGCCGTTGCCAACGCCAGACGGTTCGTCGAAGAGGCCGGCTGCGACGCGGTCAAGCTGGAATGGTTCGACCGTTGTCTGGAAGCGGCGGGAAATATCGTGGCCGCCGGGATTCCCGTGATGGGCCACGTCGGGCTGACACCCCAGACCGCCGGGCAGATGGGAGGATTCAAGGTCCAGGGCAAGGACGCCGGTTCCGCCCGCAAGATTTTGGAAAACGCGCTGGCGCTGGAAAAGAAGGGGTGTTTTAGTGTCGTGCTAGAATGTATCCCCGCGCCTTTGGCCGCGATGATCACCGGGCGGCTTTCGATCCCCACCATCGGCATCGGCGCCGGGAAAGATTGCGACGGACAGGTCCTGGTCACGCACGACCTCCTGGGATTGTTCGAGCGATTCACGCCGAAATTCGTCAAACAATATGTCCGCCTTAATGATTCCATCGAAAAAGGGATCGCCCGTTTTTGCGCGGACGTCCGGCGCGGGAAATTCCCCGACAACGCGCACAGCTATCCGATGAACCCGCAGGAACTGAAGACGCTGAAGGGAAAGGCGACATGAAAAAATGTCCATTTTGCGCCGAGGAGATCCAGGAGGACGCCATCAAATGCCGTCACTGCGGGGAATTCCTCGTGCCCAAAACGAAGTGGTATTTGAAGACCTCAACGCTGGTTTGGGGTTTCCTGGTCACAGGGCCGCTGGTGATCCCTCTGGTGTGGGTCAACCCGCGTTTTTCTTTGTTAAAGAAGATCGTATTGACTACTGTTTTTACTTTGATCACGCTTGCCTTGCTCAAGGCCACCGTCCACGCCTTGGGACTCCTTAATCAGTATTACAAAATGCTTCAAGGCAGCTTATGAAAATACGGTATCATTAAACAGGAGGTGCGTATGATGGGAAAAGAATGTTGTGAGAAGTTAAAGCCGTACGCGGCGGTTTTTCTGCGGCTGGGGCTGGGGATCATCTTCACGTATCACGGGTTTGGCAAGGTCTTCGGCGAGGGAACGGGCATGGGGACGGCCTGGAACCCGGGTCTGCCGGTTGTCCTGCAGACTTTGGTCGCGTGGGGCGAATTCTTGAGCGGGATCGCCATTTTGACCGGATTCCTTGTTGAAGCAGGCGCGGTGGTCATCACCATTATTATGCTCGGCGCGATCGTGATGGTTCACGGGAAAAACGGATTCGGCATGATGAACGGCGGCTTTGAATACAATTTCGCCTTGATTGCGATGGCGCTGGCCTTGATCGCGACCGGTCCGGGACCGTTTTCGATCGGTTGCTGCGGCGGCGGGAGTTGCTGCAAGAAAGAATAGATTAAATCAGTGACAGGGACTAATTTCTAGAAATTAGTCCCTGTCACTGATTTTAAAAGGGGAGGGCCAAGGATGATGAAACCGATCGCGCTTGCTCCGATGATGCAAATGAGTACTGCGCCGGCGGAAACGTCTTTGGCCTTTTCCACGAGCGGGTGAAATTCAGGCGAGGCCACGTCGCAGAGGAATTCGAAGGCGGTGTTGAGGGCCTCCGCGGTCCAGACGCTCACCGCGGCGATGATCATCCAGCACCAGTCTTCCGCTGAGATCTCCAAAACGGCGCTGGCCAGAAAAACGAGGATGGTCACGGCCAGATAAAACCACGCGTGCTGCTGGGAGAGAAGGGTGATGCGCAGCCCGTTAAAGGCGTACGCGAAGCTTTGGGATAACCCCTTGAGCGTTAATTTCGATTTTTTTGTCATCTTCGGGTTCATGTTAATTTTATGATACAGTTTTTCCTTGGCGAATTCAAACTATTCTGTGATATTTGTAGGATCGCACCATGAAAGGCAGGGTGATGGCCATATGATGACGTTGCTCCATAAGACTCTAGTTAGGATTGTTGGCCCCTTAGTGTGGATTATGTTTGTTTTCAATTATGCGCTTGGTGGCTCTGGTGATTACTGGGACAGCCTTTTGTTTGCTTTGCTCACTGCGACATGCATGTTTTTATTTTTTTTGAACCCCATAGGACGTATCGGGTGGGTTCTCCTGCCAATGTCGGCCATAGGTAAACATATAAGTTATTTTGTCCGCAACTGGGACGACGCAAGAGGCCTGTCGACCATCGATTATTACAGAAATCATTTTTCGGAGATACTACGGGGAGCAGAAAGTACTT
>DPIG01000018.1 GCA_003522725.1 Candidatus Omnitrophota bacterium | reverse complement strand
ACGACTTACCACTTACGACTTATCACTTGCCACTCATACAAACCAATAGCCGCCAACGAGAACTTGCTTTAAACTAACTGCCTTTTTTGATTTTTCCTTTTATTTGATCCCCCGCGTCCGGTGCCGCGCCGGCGATATCCTCGGCGAAACACTTTTTGCACGGGCCGTACCCATCCTTAACAACCTGCTCTTTATCGACCTTGCTAAGAGTCCCCTTATTTTTGATAAGGCGGCATGTTTCTTTGTGGTATTTTGTGCCGTTGGGCGTGATAAACACTTCATCGGCGGACGCGAACGCCGCGGCCGAAAGAAAAGTCATCAAAACCCCGAGCATCATTAACCTTCGAATCATCGTATCTCCTCCTTTGCTTTCCCGTTGGCAGCTATTAGTTTGTACATTCTTTAAAGATGCAAGAAACAAGATTCAAGAGGCAAAGATCAAAACGTTTGCCAATTCTTTATTAAAGAATTTAACATTGCGCCTACTTCGTTATATCGTTCCAATAGATCCTTATGTCCCCGCGTATCGAGGTACGCGCAATCCCTGGCGAAATCCAGCCATACCTTCGTCTCTTCACAGGAACCGTTAGAATCGATCAAATGCCGAATAAAAACGTTCTCATATTTTCTTTTCGTCCAACCTTCGGCTATATTGACTGGAATAGACCTTGACGCCCGTCTGACTTGATCGGTCAATGAGTATGTTTCCTCTTTAGGAAATCTTTTCGCGAGTTCAAAGAGTTTCATGGCAAGCGTATAAGACAACTGGTAAACATTCAGATCTCGGTACGTTCTAACAATATTTTTGACTTTATCTTCGTTCATTTCCCGACCCTTCTTACCTCTTGTATTTCTTACTTCTCTGCCTCTTGTTTCTTATTTCTTTGCTTCTTCCATCGGAACGAGCCGCCGACTGAACTCTCCGCCGGTAAAGGCGTCTAGCAGCGCGGTAAGCTCATCGATACGTAATTGCTTGTCAAACTGCACAGGCGGCTCAGACGAGTCAACAGCGGCGAGTTCCGCTTGCAGGCGGCGCCGCTCGAAATACAACCGCGTCACCTGGTCCAGGACGTCTTCGCGCAATTCCACCATCAGTTTCGAACGCGAATCGATGGCCGTCTGGTCCGTGCTCCAGATGAGATCGCCCAGGTCCCACGACAGCGAGACGTCCCAGTTGAGCAGATCGCGCCCCTTGAGCAAGTTGTCCGGATTTTGGCCCGTGTCCCAGTGATAGAGTTCGCCCTCCGCGCGGTCGAGCCCGACGGAAAGGTCCGGCAGCAACGCCCTTTTCCCGGCCAACGCCCGCCAATTCTTGATCTTGTCGGGACTCACTTCAGCATAATCGATGGCCCAGCGGTGCACCTGCTGGACCGTCGGCTCATTGCCCAAATGATCCTCTGATGGGAAAGGAGAAAACGCTTGCCCGCTGGACAAATAAAAAACACCCCTGTCCGTCGCAGCATAGACCCTTCCTCGCGCGTCCTTGACCAGATCGTTCATCGCGTTGGTTTCCATTCCCTGATAAACGGGCGTCCATCGTCCGTCGTCGAACAAAAACGCTCCCCTTTTTGTCCCCACCAGAAGTCTTCGGTCCTCTTCCTCGCCCAGAATGACAAAGGCGTTCAATGTTTCCAAATCAACGGGAGGATTCCCCAAAATCCGCCAGTGCCGCCCGCTGTCGCCGCTTAAATAGATCCCGCGCGCGGTCGCGATATAAATGGTGGTATCGTCATCCGCCGCCACGCGGATAAACCGCACCAGCGGCGGCGGGGTCTCTTCCGCGGATTCGGACACATTCTCGCTTTCATCGACGGCGGTTCCCCGCGCGCTGCCCGCCGTGAATATCCGGCTGTAGCCGCTCGTTTTGCGGTCGAGATCGTAAACGGCATCGTCCGTGGCAAAATAAATAAAACGCCCGCCGGCCGCGATATGGTTCACGGCCTTCCGGCTTAATTCGTTGCCCACGGAAACCCAATCTTTTCCTTCCACAGGTTTATAGAAAAGCCCGCGGCCTGTACCCAGATATAAAGTTTCTCCCGCGCGCAAAAGCGCCAGGCATTCGCGGGACTGTTCGTCGGAGGAATAATAGGTCCTTTGCCAGTGGTTGCCGGCGTCGGAGCTCGCGTACAGTCCCGCATCGGTGGCGGCATAAATACCCCGCGGCTGGAGGGGGTCGATATAGATGTCGTTGATACCCTGAAATCCGCCGGGAGCCTGAAAAACAGACCGGTAATGCTTTCCGCCATCGGAGGACTGATACAGCGTTTTATCCGTCGCGGCGAATATTATGGAAGGGTCGCGAGGATGGACGGCGAGCTTGACGACGGCCGGCTCGTAGATCCCGCTGCCAGCCTTTTGCCAAGCGGCGGATTGGTAACTGAAGCCGGCACTCGTAAAGGCAAAAATACAAAGCAAGGCTAGCCGTAAGTTGTAAGTCATAAGTCGTAAGTAAAAAAACTTAAAACATTTGTATAATTTTGCAGCAACCATTCTCAAAGTCTTTACAACCATTATTTTCGACCCTTTCTTGCTTACGACTTATCCCGAGAAATTTCTTTGAAATTTCCGGGACTTTACCCTTGAAATCGCCGATGCGATTTCTAAGGGCGACTTATCACTTACGACCAATTGCCGCTTCCCACTTACGACTTACCCCTTACGACTGTTATTTCATTGCTTCTCTGTACATCTTCTCCACACTCATCATCCCCAGCGCCTTCGTAACCGCCTGCTTGAGCCGCGGATTATACGTTTCAATGGCCCCCAGGTATTTATCCAGATATTCCAGCATCGCTTCCAGGCCGACCTCACGCTTCATCCGGCGCAAGATGCACAGGATCGTGTAAATGGCGATGGAATTGGCGGAGCTGGTGAAAATATTTGGAAATGGCTGGCGGGGGATTTTGGCGTTGCTTTCAGATCGCTCATTCGAATTCATCTTTTCATTCCTCGCTTTCGTACGACGCAACAATGAGTCAAGCATAACATGGCTTTGTTGTTTTGTCAAGTTTTGTTGATTTTAATACAATACATAACATTATATTTTCCAATATGTTATGTTTGTGATAAAAAATTATTATCTATTTTTTGAAATTATGATTGATTTAATGCTAAAACCGATTGACAAAACGTCAAGGCATGGTAAACTTTGTTGCAGACTAAAGACCAAAGACTAATCAGGCTGGGTCACATGACCTCAGCCTGTTCTGTCTTTAGTCTTTAAATAGGAGGAAACGATGTACATCGGCAAACGCGTCCAGGAATTGCGCAAGGTCAAAGGCATGAGCCTGACCGAACTGGCGGAAAAAAGCGGGGTCCAGATCGCGACCTTAAGCCGCATGGAAAACATGAAGATGACCGGCACGCTGGAGTCCCACATGAACATCGCCCGGGCCCTGGGGGTGGACATCACCCAGCTCTACAGCGCCATTATTAAGGAAGAAGATAAAGCGGCCGTCCAAACGCCCAAGTCCCTCTCGGACGTCTTTGTCCACAGCGAAAAATCCTCGTACGAAATCCTGACCTCCAATGTCCTGGGCAAGCGCATGATGCCGATCCTGCTGAAGATCGAGGCCGGCGGAGAGACCAACACCGAGCAAAACCAGCCCGGCTCGGAGAAATTCGTCTTTGTGCTGGAAGGCAAGATCGAGATCCAGGCGGGCGAAAAGACCTACTCTCT